>JBOGOC010000084.1:0-34274 GCA_050747525.1 Candidatus Polarisedimenticolia bacterium
ACAATCGGCAGCGCCGGCACTCGTACCTCGGCTATCGAACCCCGGAGGAGTTTGAGAAAGCCGAGTTGGGGGCCGCATAACATACCTGTCCACGAAACTGAGGGAAGTTCGGGCTCCTGAGGGCCCCTTCAACCTCTCCACCCCCGGCGCTCTGAGCTCGTCCGACGGAAGACATCTCCATGATCGGACGTCCGGAGCCGGACCCCGTCTCCATCGCCTCGCGAAGAGAAGAGCAAGAGGGCGTGGGCGCTTCGTGCCACGGTCTGGTTTTTCACCCGAAGGCAAAACCCCGGCAGCTGCGCTCGTGACTCTCACGGAGAGGCCGGCGGCGGGGAGTGGTCGGAGAGACCCTCTGGAGCCCGAGCCGGGTCACGCGAGCGTTGGCCGCGCGCGCTTTTGCGCGGCCAGCTCGCGTGAGGCGAGGGCGGAAGCGGGAGTGAGCCGTCGTGGCCAACGCCACGACGGCGAACGTTCGCGGAGACCACTCCCCGCCTCCGGCGCGACCACGACTCCGGAGACCGCCGCCCCTCACGGCACCTCCACCGCGTCGAACACGCGCCGCACCACCTCGTCGGTCGTCACCTCCTCGGCTTCGGCCTCGTAGGTGAGGATGACGCGGTGCCGCAGGACGTCGGGTCCGATCGCCTTCACGTCCTCGGGAGTCACGTAGCCGCGCCCGCGGATGAAGGCGTGGGCGCGCGAGGCCATCGTCAGGTACACGGTGGCGCGCGGGGAAGCGCCGAACTGCACGAGCGGCGCGATGTCCAGGCCGTGCTCGGCGGGCCGCCGCGTCGCGTGCACCAGGCTCACGATGTAGTCCTTGATCCGATCGTCCATGTAGACGTGCGTCGCGGCGTCGCGCGCACGCACGATGTGGGCCGTCCCCGTCACCTTCTGCGCCTGCGGGACGCGCGGGCCGGTCATGCGATCCAGGATCTCGCGCTCCTCGGCGCGCGAGGGGTAGTCCACCAGGATCTTCAGCATGAAGCGGTCCACCTGCGCCTCGGGGAGCGGGTAGGTGCCTTCATGCTCGATGGGGTTCTGCGTGGCCAGGACCAGGAAGGGATCGGGGAGCGGGTAGGTCTCGTCGCTGATGGTGACCTGGCGCTCCTGCATCGACTCCAGCAGGGCCGACTGCACCTTGGCCGGGGCCCGGTTGATCTCGTCGGCCAGGATGATGTTGGCGAAGACCGGCCCCTTGCGCGCGTAGAACTTGCCGTCTTTCTGGCTGTAGATCATCGTCCCGACCAGGTCGGCCGGAAGCAGGTCGGGGGTGAACTGGATGCGCTGAAAATGGGCGTCCAAAGTGTCGGCGAAGGTCTTGACAGCCAAGGTCTTCGCCAGCCCCGGCACCCCCTCCAGCAGGATGTGCCCGTGGCACAGCACCCCCACCATGAGCCGATCCAGCAGACCCCGCTGGCCCACGATGACTTTCTGCATCTCCGTCAGGACCTTGTCGACGAAAAGGCTTTCCTGACGGACCATATCGTTGATGGCCTGGATGTCGGTGGGCATCGCCTCTCCGCGCTCCGGGGGCCTGTTGAACGAGGCCGGACCGGTCATTATGTTTAGCCCCCGTTCCAGGGGGCGTTTACAGGACGGGAGCGGAGTCTAGAACACCAGCCTCAATTCCTTCAAGGAGTTGCCCCCCTCCCCTTCGGAGGTCTGCCGTGCGCGTGAAGCTCGCCTTCGGGTTCGTCGCCGTGGCCCTGGTGGCGGGCCTGTCCAACTACCTCATTGTGGCCCTCTTCCGGGACTCGGCCCTGTCCACCGGGGTGGGCCTGGCCGTGGTGGACGCCCTGATCGGCGTGCTCGCCGGCACGTCGCTTTCGCGCTACTTCACCCGGCACCTCAAGGACCTCGCGCTGGCCACCTCCCACATGAGCAAGGGGGATCTCACCCGCAAGGTGGAGATCCACACCGGGGACGAAATCGAAGAGCTGGCCTCCTCGTTCAACGCCATGGTGGCCAGCCTCTCCAACGTCGTCACGGAAGTGAAAGTTTCAGCACAGCAGATATCCACCTCCGCCCAGTCCCTGTCCTCCACAGCCGAGGAGATGAACGCCTCCACGGAGAACATCTCCGACACCGTCCGCAAGATCGCCGTGGGGGCTGAGAGCCAGGCGGCCATGGTGGACCGCACCACCGAGATCACGCGCGAGCTGGCGGTCTCCACCGAGGAGATCGCGGCGCGGGCCCGCGCCGCCGCGTCCCTGGCTTCCGAGGCCGGCACGCGCGCCCGCCAGGGGGCCGACGACGCGGGGCAGGCCACCGAAAAGATCTCCCAGATCTACCGCAAGGTGGAGCGCGCCTCGGAGACCGTGGCCGGCTTCCGCGAGCGCGCCCTCCAGATCAACAAGACGGTCGACTTCATCACCTCCATCGCGCACCAGACCCACCTGCTCGCGCTCAACGCCACCATCGAGGCGGCTCGCGCCGGCGAGCATGGCCGCGGGTTTGCCGTGGTGGCGGCCGAGGTAGGCAAGCTGGCCGACAGCGCCCGTGTGTTCGCCGACCAGATCGCCGAGCTGGCCGAAGGGATCAACACGGGGTCGTCGGGCGTGATCGAGTCGATGAACGACAGCCTGGCGTCGGCGGTCGATGGGCGCAACGCCGTGGGAGCGGTGGGACGCAACCTCGAGGACATCAAGCAGGCGGTCCTGGCCACCGTGGACCGCGTGTCGGAGATATCCGCCTCCACCGAGAAGCAGGCCCTGGGCGCGGATCGCCTGGTGAAGGCCATCGAAGAGATCGCGCGCATCGCCCAGAGCAACGCCGCCGGGACGCAGGACGCCTCGGCGGCCACCCTGGAGCAGACCGCCTCCATGCAGGAGATGTCCTCGTCCGCGCAGCAGCTGGCGCGCACGTCGGACGCCCTCAAGGAGATGGTCACCATCTTCCGACTCTGAGGCCGCGATGACCCGCCCGCGCGCGTCGTGCGTCCGCTTCGCCCTGGATGGCCAGTCCTTCGGCCTTCCGCTCGATCAGGTGCGCGAGATCACGGCGGTGCAGCGCGTGCACCCCGTCCCCTTCGCTCCCCCGCACATCCTGGGCCTGATCAACCTGCGCGGTCAGGTGGTCACCCTGCTGGACGTCGCCGCCATCCTGGGGCGCCCCTTCAGCCAGGAAGCCGCCGCCGGGATGGCCCTCGTCCTCTCCGCCCCGAGAGAGAACCTCGCCCTTCGCGTGCCGGCGCCGGTCCAGATTGGCGAGGCGCGTCCCGTGGCGGTGGCGTCGATGGCGGCGGCCGGAGCCTCCGATGACGGGACCGCGGCGGCCCACGACATGGTGGGGATGGCGTCCCAAGATCTCGGACCCGACGATCTGGTGGAGATGCTCTCCGCTCCCGACCTGATCGCGCGCGTGGAGGAGCGGCTGCTGGCCGGCTTCAGGACGGGGGTGGCCCCCTGAACGGCGCGCCGGTGCGCGTGCTGGTGGTGGACGACGCCGCCTACATGCGGTCCATGATCCGCGACATCCTGATCAACACGGGAGGCTACGAGGTGGTGGGCGAGGCATCCACCGGCAAGGAGGCGGTCCAGCTCTACGAGGCGCTGCACCCCGCCATCGTCACCATGGACATCGTGCTCCCCGGGCTGGACGGCATCCAGGCCACCCGCAGGATCCTGGAGATCGACCCGAAGGCCATCATCATCATGTGCAGCGCCCTGGGACAGGAGGCTCTCGTGCTGGAGTCGATCGCCGCCGGAGCGCGCGACTTCATCGTCAAGCCGTTCACACCCGACAAGGTCCTGCGGGTCCTCGAAGCCCTCTTCCCCGCCCCGTAGGAGCGTCACTCCATGGACATGAGGAAGTACCTCGACCTGTTCGTGGCCGAGGCGAACGAGCACATCCAGGGTGCCCTGCGAGAGACGGGCCGCCTGGGCGAAGGGCACGTCCCACCCGAGAGCCTCAACGCGCTGTTCCGTCACTTCCACTCCATCAAAGGGATGGCCGCCTCCATGGGCTTCGAGCAGATCACGGCGATCAGCCACGCCGCCGAGGATCTGTTCGACCAGGTGCGCAAAGGGGCGCTGCGCCCCGACGACGCCCTGATCGACATGACCATGGAGGCGCTCGATGCCATGGCGAGCATGGTGGCCGAGGCGGGCGCGGTGGGCCCCGGCGCGCGCCTGACGTTCGACCCGGATCCCCTGGCCGCGCGTCTGCGGGCGCTGATCGGACCGGCGGACCGCCCCGATCCGGCGCCGCGAGCCACCTCGGGACCGCCGGTCGCCCGGGTCGCCGAGGCCGGCCCCGTCGCAAGGGAGCCCCGGCACACGTATCGATGCGTGATCGCGGT
Source organism: Candidatus Polarisedimenticolia bacterium (assembly GCA_050747525.1). Lineage (GTDB taxonomy): Bacteria > Acidobacteriota > Polarisedimenticolia > JACPZX01 > DASXTC01 > JBOGOC01. The sequence continues at coordinate 4,304 of JBOGOC010000084.1, forward strand.
CGACTCGCGCGCGGACATGCCCGGCGCGCGCGCCGCGCTGGTTCTGCAGCGCCTCGAGCAGCTCGGGGAGATCCTGGGCACCTCGCCCCGCCGCGAGCGCCTGGCGGAGCCGGGATTCGACGGGGAGATGATCGTGCGCCTCGCCAGCCACCGGCCCCAGGCCGCCCTCGTGGCGGTGGTGGCGGACCTGCTGGACCTCAAGCTGTTCGAGGTGGCGGAGGTGGCCACGTGCTCGGGCGCCGAGCCCGCCCCCGCGGGAGCCGCCGCGGCCGAAGCGCCCTCCAGCGTGCGCGTCCCCACCTCGGCTCTCGACCTGTTCCTGGACGCGATCGCGGAGCTGGTCTCGCGCCGCGGGACGCTCGCCGAGGCGGTGCGCACGGGTGACCAGGCGGAAGCGGGCGTGACGCTGCAGAGGATGACGGCTTCGATCCAGAGCCTGCGCGATCAGGTGATGCTGATCCGCCTGATCCCTTTCGACCACATCACTCCCCGCCTCACGCGGGCGGTGAGGGAGCTGTGCCGGGCCACCGGCAAGCGCGCCGCGCTGCACATCACCGGCGCCGGGATCGCCGTGGATCGATCGGTGCTCGAGGAGATCGTGGACCCGCTGATGCACGTCCTGCGCAACGCCGTGGACCACGGCATCCGCGCTCCCGAAGAACGGGAGCGCTCCGGCAAACCGGCTACCGGAAGCCTGAGGCTCGAGGTGTCGCGCCTGGGCGACGGCGTCCAGATCCTGGTGGAGGACGACGGCGAAGGGATGGACGTGGAGGCCATCCGCCGCGGCGCGCTGGAACGCGGCTTCCGCACCACGGAGCAGCTCGCGACGATGGACGAAGAGGAGATCCTGATGCTGACCACCGTCCCGGGCTTCTCCACCGCCACGCGGGTGACCGAGGTGTCGGGGCGGGGCGTGGGGATGGACATCGTGCGCACGCGCGTGGAGGCGCTGCGCGGACACATGGCCGTCCGCTCGCGCCGGGGCGTGGGCACGCGCATCGAGCTGATGCTGCCGATCACCGTGGCCATCCTGGACGCCTTCCTGGTGGAGTCGGGCAGACAGGTGTTCGCGGTCCCTGCCTCCACGGTGCAGAGCGTGCAGCTGGTGGGACGATCGCGGATCCGGTCCACCCTCTCGGGGCGCTTCCTGGCCACCACGGGCGAGGGATCGACGGCCACCTTCACGCCGCTGCTCATGCTGGACGAAGCGCTGCAGTGCCGCCGGGATCACCGGCCCAGGCCCCCGGAGATCCCGGTCCTGAGCTACCGCGCGGCGGGCACCTCGGGAGCCCTGGCCGTGGAGCGGATCCTGGGGCGGCGCGAGGTGGTCGTGAAGCCGCTGGGCCCGCCCCTCGAGAGCCTGCGCCGCTACTCCGGGGCCGCCCTCCTGGACGACGGCCGCCTGGCCCTGGTGCTCGACCTGGCCAACTTCGCCTCCTGATCCCGGGCCGCGCGGCTCTGACGCATGTCTGACGCATGAAAGACAAGGGCCACGGGATCGCCCGACGACCACCAAGAGGCGGGATGAACGCAAGAAGACGAATGAGAACCAGGATCCCGCACTGACGGAGGACGGGTCAGGGAGCTACTGATTCGGATGGAGCGGGGCCGGACGAGCCGTCCGGCCCCTGCGCGTCAGACGTGCCGGCTGATCATCGCCGAGATGGCCTCGCGCGACTGGGCGCCGACCATCTGGTCCACGGGCTTGCCGTTCTTGAAGAGGATCAAGGTGGGGATGCTGCGGACGTTGTACTGGGCCGCCGTGCCGGGATTCTGATCCACGTCCAGCTTTCCGATACGGGCGCGTCCCTTCATCTCGGTGGCCAGCTTCTCCAGCACGGGAGCCACCATCCTGCACGGGCCGCACCAGGTGGCCCAGAAATCCACCAGGATGGGCCCGCCATCGGCCTTTCCGACCTCCGTTGCAAAATTCCTGTCGTCCAGGATCGTGATGTCTTGATTCATGAGGCTGTTACCACCGACTCCCTCCACGAAGTTCAAGAATGACGCAGTCAGTATACTGTTCGAGCTCACGCCATGTTGAAACCCTCTACGCGATCAAGGCACCGGCGTTTCACACCGCGACCCACCTCGCGCCGCCGGCGCGCGATGGGCCAGCACTTCCTGTCCAGCCGCGCAGCGGTGACGCGTCTCATCGATCTCTTTGCACCCGTCGCAGGAGAGCACGTGCTGGAGATAGGCTCGGGACGCGGAGCCCTCACCGACCCGCTGCTCGAGGCGGGGGTGCGCCTCACCGCGATCGAGCTGGATCCCGACCTGGCCTCCCGCCTGGCTTCCCGGCACGCGGGCAACGACCGGCTGCGACTGGTGCAGGCCAACGTGCTGGAGTGCGACCTGACGGAGCTGGCCGCCCCCGCGGCCCGCGTGATCGCCAACCTCCCCTACTCCATCACCGGCGAGGTGCTGCACCGGCTCCTGCTGGCCGGCCCGCCCATCACATACCTGATGCTGATGCTGCAGCGCGAGGTGGTGAACCGCATCGTGGCCTCTCCCGGAGGACGCGTGTACGGCTCGCTGTCGGTCCTGTCGCAGTACTTCACCCAGCCGGTCACCCTGATGACGCTCGCCCCGGGCTCGTTCACACCACCCCCGGCCGTCTCCTCATCGGTGGTTTCCATGCCCTTCCGCCCGCTCCCCCGCGAGATCCCACCCGACGGCGAAGCCGCCTACGCCCGCTTCATCAGGGAGCTGTTCGCGCACAGACGGCAGACCCTGCTGAACAACCTGAAGGCGGCGAGGCCGGGGAGGGCGCCCGAGCTGCCTGCGCTGCTGGCGGAGCTGGGGATCGACCCGGGCCGCCGCCCCGAGACACTGGCCCGGCACGAGTGCCTCTCCCTTCATCGCGCTCTCCTGATATAATCCCGGCGCCTCGCTGTCCCGCTCCCTGGGCGGACCCTTGTCATGACCTCCGTCATCCCGCTTGAGATTGTCCCGCTGGGCGGTCTGGGCGAGTTCGGAATGAACATGATGGCCCTGCGCTACGAGGAGTCCCTCCTCGTGGTGGACGCCGGGCTCATGTTCCCCGAGGAAGGCTTCCTCGGGGTGGACGTCGTGGTCCCCGACATGACCTACCTCGAGGAGCGCCCCTCCGCCTTGCAGGGGGTCATCCTCACCCACGGCCATGAGGATCACATGGGCGCCCTGCCGCACCTGCTCCAGAAGGTGCGCACTCCGGTGTACGGCACGCGGCTCACCCTGGGGCTGGCCCGGCACCGGCTCACCGAATACGGCATGGACGGGGAGGCCGATCTGCGCACCGTCACGGCGCGCCAGAGGGTGCAGGCGGGCCCGTTCGAGATCGAGTTCATCCAGGTGACCCACTCCATCCCCGACTCCATCGCCATGGTGATCCGGACGCCGGTCGGGGCCATCGTGCACACTGCCGACTGGAAGATCGATCAGTCCCCGGTGGACGGGCGGGGCTTCGACTTCCGGCGCTTCAGCGAGCTGGGTGACGAGGGTGTGCTGGCGCTGATGTCGGACAGCACCAACGCGGCGCGCAAGGGGTTCACGCCGTCGGAGCGCGACGTGGGGCGCGCCCTGGCCCCCATCATGCGCACCTCCTCGGGGCGCGTGGTGATCACCACCTTTGCCAGCAACATCCATCGCCTGCAGCAGGTGGTGGACATCGCCGCCCGCCAGGGGCGGCGCGTGGCGTTCGTGGGGCGCAGCGTGTCCGGCAACGTGCGGGTGGCCGAGGAGCTGGGATACATGCGCGTGCCACCGGGCGTGATGATCGAGCCGCGCGACGTCATGAAGCTGCCGAAAGACAAGGTGGTGCTGATCGCCGGCGGCAGCCAGGGAGAGCCGATGTCGGCCCTCTCCCGCATCGCCCTGGATGACCACAAGGACGTGCGCCTGGATCCTGGGGACCTGGTGGTGCTGTCGGCGCGGCGCATCCCGGGCAACGAGAAGGCGATCACCCGCCTGATCAACCATCTGTGCCGCCGCGGGGCCAACGTGATGATGGACGACACGCCCGGGATCCACGTGTCGGGACACGCCTCGCGCGAGGAGCTCAAGATCATGCTGGCCCTCACCCGGCCGAAGTTCTTCATCCCGGTGCACGGCGACTTCATGCACCTGTCGCAGCACGCCCAGCTGGCCGAGGATGCCGGCATCCCCAGGGAAAACGTCCTGGTGATTGAGAACGGCGACATCGTCTCGCTCACCCCCGACAGCGCGCAGGTGCAGGCCAAGGGCGCGCCGGTGGGCTCGGTGTTCATCGACGGCACGCTGGAGGAGGTCGATCAGATCGTCATCCGGGACCGGCAGCACATCGCCGAGGACGGCATCGTCATCCCGGTGGTGGCCATCAACAAGCGGTCCGGGACGATCGAGAACACCCCGGAGATCATCAGCCGCGGGTTCGTCTGGGTGGACAACGAAGAGGAGCTCTTCCAGGAGGCGAGCCGGCTCATCGTGCGCGCCATCGAGTCGTGCTCCGTGGAGGAACGCAGCGACTGGGGGTTCATGAAGACCAAGGTGCACGGCGAGCTGAAGCGCTACTTCCGCAAGAAGACCCAGAGGCGCCCCATGATCATCCCGGTCATCCTGGAGGTGTGATGAAAGCTGCTGCCCGCAAGGGGTTCGTCCTGCCGCGAGCCGGTGAGGTGGCGGGGATGGTGTTGCTGTTCGGGGCCGTCCTGCTGGCGATGGCGCTGGTCTCCTGGCGTCCAGGCGACGTGTCGTGGCTGGCGCGCGACTCCTCGCGCACGGTGTCGCGCAACCTCGTGGGGCCGTTCGGCGCCACGGTGGCCGACGTGTGCTTCCAGCTCTTCGGCGTGGCTTCGTACTTCCTGCTGGTCCCGCTCGCCTCGTCGGGGTGGCGCCGGCTCTTCAGCCGTCCCGGCGGCGGGCTGGCGGTGGCCGTGTTCGGCCACGGGGGGATCTTCGCAGGGATGCTCTGCCTCCTGGCGCTGATGGTGGGCGACGTCACCGTGGGCGGCGAGCAGGTGGCGGCCGGCGGGATCGTGGGGGGGTTCGTGGCCGGCGCGATGACCGGCCTGCTCAACACGGCCGGCGCGGTGGTGATGTCGGTGGCCTTCATGGCTCTTGGCGCCACGCTGGCCACGCACATCTCCTTCGGCACCCTGATCCACGCTCTGTGGGGCGCCGTGAGGGAAGGGCTGCGCCGGGTGCGCACCGCCTGGACCCACCGGCGCGAGACGCGCCGCAAGGACAAGCTCCGCGAGCAGATCGTGGCCAGACACTCGCGCCGCGAGCAGGACCGCCAGGCGGATGCCAAAGCGCCCCGCAGCGCGAGGGACAAGAAGGACGAGGACGACGATGCGGAGGTGGTGCAGGCGGTGGTGATGAACGGCAAGGGGGCTCCCGCGGCGGCTCGCGCCGCTCTGGCGTCGTCTCCCGCCATGGTCCGACCCCGTCCGGCGAAGCAGGCGGCCCAGACTCCCCTTCCCCTCGACACGCCGCAGCGCGACTTCGTGCTGCCTCCCCTGTCCTTGCTGCAGTCCGGCCAGGGCGCGGCCGCGGTGGACGATCAGGAGCTGTACGCCAAGGCCAAGGTGCTCACCGAGAAGTGCCGCGAGTTCGGCGTGCAGGGAGCGGTGGTGGAAATCCACCCCGGGCCCGTGGTGACCACTTTCGAGTTCAAGCCGGAGGCCGGGATCAAGTACAGCAAGATCACCGGGCTGGTGGACGACCTGTGCCTGGCGCTGCAGGCCGAATCGGTGCGCATCGATCGCATCTCGGGCAAGTCCACGGTAGGGATCGAGGTGCCCAACAAGGTGCGCGAGACGATCTTCCTGCGCGAGATGCTGGAGTCCGAGAAGTTCGTCAAAAGCGGCTCCAAGCTCTCGCTCGCGGTGGGCAAGCGCATCGACGGCGAGGTCTACATCGCCGACCTGGCGCGCATGCCCCACCTGCTCATCGCGGGGGCCACCGGCGCCGGCAAGTCGGTCTGCCTCAACGCCCTGATCGCCAGCATGCTGTACCGAGCCACCCCCGACGAGGTGAAGTTCATCTTCATCGACACCAAGAGGCTGGAGCTGGGGATCTACGACGAGATTCCGCACCTGCTCACGCCGGTGGTGACCGATCCCAAGAAGGCGGCCAACGCCCTGCGCTGGGCCTGCCTGGAGATGGAGCGGCGCTACAAGATGCTGGCCGACTACGGCGTGCGCAGCATCGATCAGTTCAACAGCCTCATCCGGGGAGGCAAGGGGCGCGAGCGCAATCCCGACGCCACCCCCGAGCAGCTCAAGCCCATCCCCTACATCGTCGTGGTGGTGGACGAGCTGGCCGATCTGATGATCACCTCGGGGGCCGACGTCGAGGAGGGGATCACCCGCCTGGCGCAGATGGCGCGCGCCGTGGGCATTCATCTCATCCTGTCGACCCAGCGCCCCTCGGTGGACGTGATCACCGGCGTCATCAAGGCCAACTTCCCGTCGCGCATCGCCTTCCGCGTCTCCTCCAAGGTGGACTCGCGCACCATCCTGGACAGCAACGGCGCCCAGCAGCTGCTGGGCAACGGCGACATGCTGTTCATGCCTCCCGGCTCGTCGCGCCTGCTGCGGCTGCACGGCTCGTACATGAGCGAGATCGAGTCGGCGGCGCTGGTGGACTACCTCAAGAAGGCGGCCCGCCCCGTGTACGACGAGACGGTGACCAAGGACCTGACCAAGGAGCGCGCCCTCCTCGAGGAAGAAGAGGACGAGATGTTCAACGACGCGGTGCGTTGCGTGCTGGAGACCGGCGTGGCCTCGACCTCGCACCTGCAGCGTCGTCTGCGGCTCGGCTACGCGCGCGCCGCGCGGCTGGTCGACATGATGGAGGCGCGCGGCATCGTGGGCCCGCCCGACGGCAGCAAGCAGCGCGAGATCCTCGTCCAGCGGGACTTCCTGCGCACACTGGAGGAGGCCCAGAGCTGATCCTGGCTTCCCGCCTCGCCCTGCCGGCCGCCCTCGTCCTGCTGGCCGCGATGGCGGCCCAGATGCTGACGGCCCTGCCGCATGCCGCCGCGGTGGTGGACGAGCCGGCCCACCTGACCGCCGGCCTGCTGGCGGCGGCCCAGGGGGACCTGACAGTCAACCGCGAGCATCCCCCCCTGGTGAAGGTGCTGGCGGCCCTCTCGGCCTCCTCGCTGTCTCCCGTGCTCCCCCCCGAGCCCGAGGGGATTCCCCGCGCGAGCAGCGATTTCGCATTCGCGTACGCGCGCGACGTGCTGTACAAGGCCAACGACGCCGACCGCCTGCTGCAGCGGGCCCGCCTCCCCATCGTGGCGCTCACCCTGCTGGCCGGCCTGGTGCTCTTCCTGTGGGGCCGGGCCCTGGCGGGGCCCTGGCCCGCGGTGGCCGCCCTGGCCCTGTTCGCGTTCGAGCCTAACCTTTTGGCGCATGGGCGGCTGGTCACCACCGACATGGGAGCGGCCCTCTTCTCGCTGGCGACGCTGGCCTGCATGGAGCACGCCCAGCGCACCCAAGGCCGCCTGGGCCCGTGGGACGTGGCGGCCGGAGTGTCTCTCGGGCTCGCACTGCTGACCCGCTTCTCCAGTGTTCTCCTGCTTCCGGTGATGGGAGCCTGCCTGCTGGCGGATCGCAACCGGGATGCCGCAAGCCGCTGGACCGGTGCGCTGGTGTGCATGGCCACGGCGCTGGTCGTCCTGCAAGCAGGCTACGTGGCGACAGGGGGCGTGCAGACGGCCTCCCTGTTTCCTCTCGCGGCGTCGGCCACCGGAGAGCCGCTCCGCACGCAGCCCATGGCCGGGCTGGAGGCCGGCCACGTGACGCGATGGCTCCCCCTGCCGGTGCCGCGTCTGTGGCTCGAGGGGCTCGACCTGGCGCGGTGGAAGAACGCGAACGTGGAAGGGCCCACCTACCTCGACGGCGCGATGTCGCGCGACGGATGGTGGTCCTGGTTCGTGATGGCGCTCGCCATGAAGGGGACCCTGCCGTTTCTCGTGATGTCCGCCGCGGGACTGATCTGGCTCTCGTTCGCGGGGCCCCGCCTCCATGCGACCCGCGTCTGGGCCGGGCTCCCTGCGGTGGCGCTTCTGGCCCTCACCACGGCGCTCACCCGGGCTCAGATCGGCCTGCGCTACGTCCTGCCCGTCATTCCGCTGCTGTGCCTCTGCGCCATGGCGCCGCTGGCCGCCCCGGGCCGGCGCCCCGTGCGCGCCCTGCTGGCCGTGGCCCTGATCGCCTGGCATGCCGTGGCGGCGCTGAGCATCCATCCGTACCACCTGGCCTACTTCAACGAGGCGGCCGGCGGCCCGCAGGCGGGTCCCCGGCGCCTGGTCGACTCCAACCTGGACTGGGGGCAGGACCTGGTGGGCCTGGCGGCCTTCCTCGAAAAGCGGGACATCCCCCGCGTGAACCTGTACTACTTCGGCACGGCCGACCCGGACTACCACGGCATCGCCCGGGCCCCCGCGCCCGAGGCCGGATGGTACGCCGTGAGCGCGACGCACCTGGCCGGCGTCTACCTGCCCGATCCCGACTATCTCGCCTCCTTCCGGACGCTGCGCCCGGACGCCGACATCGGGCACTCCATCCTGCTCTACCGTCTCGACCATGTCCCCGAGCGCCTGACAAAGCCACTTCGACGACCTTAGCCGACAATGGCCGACAGACGTCACTTCCTTGCCTCGCGGTCCGCCAGGCACGACATTCCGGCCGTCCGGCGGCGCCACGGGGCGTGCGGCCGGGGGAGGGCGCCACCGTCCATGTACAAGATCCTGCTGGCCGATGACGTGAAGCTCACCCTCGCCTCCGAGAAGGCCTACCTCGAGGGGCGCAATCTCAAGGTCTTCGCCACGACATCTCCCGCCGAAGCACGCGAGCTGGCCGGCGTGGTGCAGCCCGACCTGGTCGTGCTCGACTACGAGATGCCCGAGATGGACGGCGCCGAGGTGTGCCGCCAGCTCAAGGAGAGCGCGCAGACGGCGCACATACCCGTCCTCATCCTGAGCATGCGCGACGACGAACAGACCATCCAGCGATGCACCCAGGCGGGCGCCTCGGCGTTCATCCGAAAGGCCGACGGCCGCGAGGCGCTGCTGGAAGGGGTGGCCCGCACTCTGGGAGTCCCCCGCCGGCGGCACGTGCGGGTCCCCTGCTCGTTCACGGTAGGGATCGTGGACGACGGACGCGTCTTCAACGGGCAGGTGGAGAACATCAGCGAGAGCGGGATGTTCCTGATGGCCGAGCACCGCTTCACGCAGGGGATGGCCCTGCGGCTCAAGGTGATTCTGCCTGGGGTGGAGAAGGAAGTGAGCCTGCTGGGCGAGATCGTCCGCAGCGAGGAGCTGACCGGCGGCCAGCACGGCTACGGCCTTCAGTTCCTCGAGATCTCGGACGACGCCTCGCGCGAAGGGCTTCGCCAGTTCCTCGACAACAGCATCTAGACGGCGATCTCACCCTTCCGTGGTAGGATGGCGCACCCCCTCCGGTCAGGGAGTGTGCGTGATCCGAAGCGCTCGTGCCGTTCCGCTGGTGGTAGCGCTCCTGTTCCTCGCCCCGCGCCCCGTGCGAGGGGCCTGCACGCAGTCCGTCCTCCCGGTCTTCCAGTGCGGCTTCGCCAGCTGGTTCCTGCCTCCGCCCGGCGGGTCGGGGGCCGTGAGCGCCGTCTGGTGGCAGCTCGGCTACGGCAACGGGGACGTCAGCAACGGCGCGGGGACGCCGGCCGACGAAGAAGGGACCGGCATGGCTCCGGCCGGAGTCTTCAGCGGCAACGACAGCGGCCTCAACGTCCCGTTCCTGTCGCTGGCCGACGACCAGCTTCCTCAGTACGCGCCCCAGATCCCGGACGGTTCGCTCTGCATGGGCTACTCCACCTGGGCCGACACCGGCGTGGACGGGTGCGCCGACGTTCCACGCACCACCTCGGTCAACGACAACGACAATCTGCTCAACCCCTATTGGGGTATCCCCTACGGACCGTGTCCGTCGCCGCCGCTCTGCGCCCCTCCCTACTACACCACCGCGTACCAGCTCGACTACCCGATCGCGGTTCTGCTGCGCGAGACGACCAACCGGTACTTCGCGCTGGTGTTCGTGGCGAGCCGATCGCGGGGCCACGACGGCACCGACGTCTCCGAAGGGCTCTACGATCTCTCGGAGGTGACCAACGGCGCGCCCAACCCGGTCTTCCCGGCACGAAGCAACGTCATCTTCTGGCAGCCGGTCCCCCTCCCCTCCGTCACCGGCGTCACCGGGGACCCCGGCCCTCCGTGGAACGTCTCGCTCTCGTGGCTCAACGTGAAGTTGGTGCACGACGCCTCCACCCGCCCCAACGCGCGCCTGGTGGGCGCGGGCCTGGCCGGCGGTGTGGGGGTGACGGAGCAGGGCAGCCTCGTCCGGTACCGAATCGAGACGGCCCCGCTCGCTCCCGGCGATCCCAACGCGCAGACCCTGACCTGGACCCCCGGGGCCACTTTCGCCGCGCCGGCGGGAGTCGACGTCACGGCACAGATCCAGATCGCGGGGCGCACGGCGGTGCGTGTGCGCACGCTGCTGGGGAAGACCCCCCGCACCACGGCCACCTCCCTGTCCGCCTGCCGCGCCGGAGCGTGCGGTGACCTGGGCTTCGAGGCCACGCGTTGCGGCGCGGCCGGGTGTCCCGGGCCTCCTCCCTTCTCCGTGGTGGACATCGGGTGCGCGGATCAGGACGACGACGGATACACAGCCTGCGAGGAGTGCCTCGACACCTCCGCCGCGGTTCATCCGGGAGCGCCGCAGCTCTGCGACGGGCTGAACAACGACTGCAACGCTCCGGGCTGGCCCTCGACGGCGGGGACCAACGAGGCCGACGACGACCTGGACGGCGTCTCGGAATGCCAGGGCGACTGCGCCGACGACAACCCCGCGAGGCGCCCCGGTCTCGCCGAGACCTGCAACGCCATCGACGACGACTGCGACGGCGTGGTCGACGAGACCGCCGCAGGGGTGGACAGCGACGCGGACGGCGTCCGCAACGCCTGCGACAACTGCGTCTCCGACGCCAACCCCGGCCAGGAGGACCGCGACACCGACGGGCAGGGGGACGAATGCGACCTGAACGACGGGCTGATCCTGATCACGTTCGCCAACGCCACGCAGGTGCGCTACCAGCTGGAGTCGGGCTACGACACCTACAACATCTATCGCGGCAACGTGGCCGTGATGGCGCAGTCGGGCGTGTACACGCAGGATCCCGCGGTGGTCCCTCTGGCCACGCGATTCTGCGGCCAGACCGGGGGACTGCTCACCGATGCCGTCGTCCCCCCCGTCGGATCCATCGTCTTCCACATGACCACGGGAAAGACGGCGGGAGGGACCGAGAGCGGCCTGGGAACCACGAGCGGCGGCGCGCCGCGCCCCAACACGCTCCCCTGCCCCTGAGCGTCAGTCGCGCTTCTTGACCTTCACGGTCTTGGCCGGGATCCCGACGTTGATGTGATGGTCGGGCACGTCGCGCGTCACCACCCCCACGGTCCCCACCATGGCGTCGCGCCCCACCTTCATCCCCGACAGCACCACCGCGTGAAACGTCAGACGCGCTCCGTCGCCGATCTCCGTGCGCCCCAGCGAGACGTCGTTGATGTCCAGGATGTCGTGGGCGTGGGAATAGATGTTCACGTAGTCCGACATCGAGACGCTGCTGCCGATGATCACCTCGCCCCGGTCGTCGACGAAGACCTCGCGGTGGAACACCGTGTTGCTGCCGCAGGTGATGTTGTAGCCGAAGGAAAACTCCACGTTGCGGAAGAACTTCACGTTCTCGCCGCACGCCCGGAAGATGCGCTTCGCAAGCATGGCCCGCACCAGGAACCCCAGGTGGTCGTTGTGTCCCATCGGCGACCGGTCGAACATGATCCAGAACCACATCAGCGGCTTGTTGCGGTAGAAACGGTGCGGGTCCACCTCGGCGTAGTACTCCGATTCCAGCGTGACGTTGCGCGGATCGCAGCAGGCCACGCTCGTCTTGACCGAGAGCGGCACCGACGGGTCTCGCATCATCGCGTCGTAGGAGGCCTGCGGGCCGTGATAGAGGGACACCAGCGTGTCGCGCACCACCACGTCGTTGTCCAGAGTCGGGTCGTCCAGGCGGCGGGCCAGATCGTCGACGAAGCGCCGGTACAGCTCGTCCACGGCGGGAGCGGGCAGCATCACGATGCGCGAGGCCATAGGAAGGTGATGATATCACGGCGGATCTCCTATAATCCCCGCGCATGCGCGTCAGGCAGCTCGCGGCTCCCCTGGGCATCTTCGGTCTCGCCTATATCGTCCGTCTCGCCTTCCTGCTCCAGATCGCCCGCTCCCCCTTCTTCGACTTCATGCACCTCGACCCGCTCTACTACCACGAATGGGCGCTGCGCATCGCCGCGGGGGACTGGATTGGCACCGAGGTGTTCGAGATGAGCCCGCTGTACTCCTACCTGCTGGCCGTCTTCATGCTGGTGTTCGGGGACGACCTGTGGCTCCTGCGCCTGCTGCAGATCGGAATCGGCTCGCTCACCTGCCTGCTCACCTGGCGGCTGACCGATCGGCTCTTCGGAAAGGCCGCGGCGATCGTGGCCGGAGTGGGGTGCGCCCTCTATGGCCCCTTCCTGTTCTACGAAGGGCAGGTGATGAAGGAGTTCCTCACCCCTCCACTGGCCACGGGGGCGCTACTTCTGCTCCTCTCGTCGACCGACGCCGGCCGGAGCCGCGCCGCCGGGCTGTGGCGACTCGCGGGGTCGGGCGCCCTGATCGCCCTGGCCGCCCTGGTGCGCGACAACTTCCTCGTCCTGCTGGCCGCGCTGGCGGCGTGGGCCATCCTCGCGCATCCGCTGCGGCTGAAGGGGGCCGCCGCGATGGCGGCAGGGGCGCTGGCCGTGCTCCTTCCGGTGGGCGTGCGAAACGCAGCCGTGGGAGGCGACTTCGTGCTCACCACGTCGGGGGGCGGCGAGGTCTTCTACATCGGCAACGGCCCCTACGCCAACGGCGCGTACGTCCCGCCGCCATGGGTCCGCTCTACGCCACGCTTCGAGCACGAGGACTTCCGCCAGAAGGCCCGCGAGCTGACCGGAAAGCCGCTCAGCCGCGCCGAGGCTTCGCGCTTCTGGTGGAAGCAGGGGCTGGCGTGGCTGGCGGAGCATCCGGTGCGAGGCGCGGCGCTGTGGCTGCGCAAGGCGGCCCTGTTCTGGAACGACCACGAGCTCCCCGACAACTACTCGTTCTACACCTTCCGGCGCTTCTCCTGGATGCTCGCCCACACGCTGACCTTCGGCCCGGTCGCGGCGCTGGCGGTGTGCGGGGCGGTGCTGACCTGGCGCGATCGCAAGCGGCTGGCGCCTCTGTACGCCGCGGCGGCCGGATACATGCTCTCGGTCCTCATCTTCTTCAACTTCGCCCGATTCCGCCTGCCGGTGGTTCCCATCCTGCTGGCCTTCGCGGGCGCCGGCGCGGTGGGGCTGGCCCGGGCCGCGCGGGGCTCCGTCTCGTCACGGCGCCTGCCGGGCGCGCGCGTGCTGTGGGGGGCGGCGATGGCCGCCGCCATGATCCCGTTCGTCCTGGTGGACTGGTCCAGCGCCCAGGAAGAGCCCTTCCAGGATCGCCTGCACCTGGGGGCCGCCTACAGGCAATCGGGGCGCCTCGACGAAGCCGAGAGCACACTGCGCCAGGTGATCATCGACGCCGAGGCGGTGGTGCGGCGCCACGGAGGCGACCCGACGCGCGCCGAGACCACTCCCGGCGGGATCACGTTCACTCTGGCCCTGTCGGCAGCGCACCGCGACCTGGGCGGTGTGCTCATGGACAAGCGGCGCTTCGCCGAGGCGGCGCACGCGTTCGAGACGGCGGCCGCCCTCTCACCACGCGACGCCGCTCCCTGGATGTCTCTCGGCGGGGCGCGGCGCGAGCTGGGAGACGCGCGCGGGGCGGCCGAGGCGTACCGGCGCGCCACCGAGGCGAGCCCGCAGCGGTTCGATGCATGGTTCGACCTGGCCACCATGCAGCTCGAGCTGGGGAGCCCTCAGGAAGCGCTGATCTCGCTGCGGCACGCGCGCGAGAACCCGCCTCACCTCGAGCCGCTGGAGCTGGCCGACTGGCACTACGGGATGGGAGCCGTCCTCTACTCCATGCCCGGACACGAGGCCGACGCCGCCAAGCACCTGCGCGAAGGCCTCAAGCTCAACCCCGAAGCCCGCCAGGCCGACGAGGTGCGGGACGCGCTGAAGACCCTCGAATCCTCGAGATGACCCCGATGGGCCATCCAGCGCAGCGAGGTACGCTTGCTATTCCTCTCCCCACATGGTCGTGTCGCCGAGCTTGTACAGTTGACAGGGAGCGTTGACTCGCGTCCTGGCGGCCCTGATGGAGCATTCGAGGAGGGCGCGCTCTGCTGCAAGCTCCTCGGTCGGAAGTTCGTTCGTGTATCCATACACCCAACGACCCGCCGGATCGATGGCAATCGCAAATGCCTTGAACTGGGGATACGTGTCGTAATCTCGAAGCGCGAAGTCCATTTTCTGAGAAACCACGGGGCCGGGGGGCCGCGGTCTGTTTCCTGGTTGGGGGAATGGCTGGCCGGCCACGAATGCCTCAAGGGCAAGCACCCTCTCGTCGTAGGTACCCCCGGACAGTGGCCACAAATCCGACAGGACTTGCTCAATTCTGTCAACCTGGGACAACGGCACCGCACCTTCTCGATCGACCAGGCGAACAGCCCCATCGTCTTCGAGCGTCAGGAACCACAGCGATGGCTGTCCTTCCCAAGAGCGCGGGTCCAGGCGTGACTTCGTCCAGATTGTGCTGTTACTCCAACGGAGGAGAAGCCGGTCCGCGCCCAACTCCTTAGGGTGCAATACGCTCTCGATCCTGAGAATACCGTGACCGTAGTCAACGCCGTTGGCCGTCAGCTCCTCGGAACTCACGAGAGTGGCGACGACAATGGTCGAAGCTTGCTCGACTCTCGAACGGGAGGTGAGTGGCTGCGCGCCAGCAGCAACCAGCAGCGTGACGCCGACCGACAACCCCGCATAGAGTGCTCTCGGATCTCGCATGGCCGCCCCTCCTTGTCCGTCTAACGCCGCAGGATAACCCGCGCCGAACGGAGGGTTGCGGTTGGTCGGAAGGGTAGGAACAGACCTGACGGGTAGAGATAGTCCTCACCCGAATCGTCGATAACCCGAACGAAGTTGCTACGGGCGTTCGCCCGGGTCTCCCCCGCGCCGGCAGCTTTAGCCGGTTGTTAGACGCCTCAGCCTCTTGAGGGACGCCATGATGCCATCGAGAGCCCACTTGCCGTGCTCTGGGGGACTCCAATCGGAAGCGGTGTCCGTACGCCTCGCCCAGGTAATGCTGCCAATCGTGCCGACCTTGTCGAACATCGCCCCCACACAGCAAGACAGCCTTGCCACCTGCCGTGGCCCCGCGATCCCGTTCAGTTCTGTTGAATCGTGCAGGAGCAGGAAGCCACCAGGAGCCAGATGTCGTGACCAGGCACTCACGTCTGCTAAGGCCGACTCGAACCTGTGATCGCCATCGACAAATACAGCTCGAACGGGACGCTGCCACCCAGCAGCAACCGTAACGGAGTCGTCGACCAGCATCTCGACGTGCCCTGTCAGACCAAAGTGAGCAATGTTCTCGCCAAGTTCATCCCTGGTACCATACCGATGCGGATCCACCGCATAGACTGGTTCACGGCCGCCATCGCGAATGCCTGCAGCGAGACATAAGGTGGAGCGACCGCGCATCGATCCAACCTCAACAACAACACCGCTACCTGGTGCGCTGCGCGCCACCCAGTACAAGAAGACCGCCTCGTGTGGATAAAGGTAGCCGTCCACAAGCAACAGCGGGGCTGCTACACGTGTTCCTGCCGGCATTGAGAGCGCGAAGGCAGCATCAACTGCTCTTCGAACGCGGTCCTTCCATGTGCCAACCTGCCTAACAGGCAAGATCCACTCCATGAACAAGAGCGTCTACTGGATGCCACATGACGGACAACCTCATGCGATGCGCTGTCACCGCGCCACGGAACGAAGTCGAGTTCTAGCCCGCACACGGGTCGTCGTCGGGCAAACGCCCACGCTCACACTCGGCGGGCGAACGTGCGAACGAGATCCGCACCGAACCTGCCGCCCGCCGTCGCGTGCAGCGTGTCGTTATGCGCCTGCGTGACTGACCCAGTTCAGCGACAACTTCTTGCCCGAAGCCGCACAGTCTCGAAGGTACAAGTTGATCAGGGTCTGATATGGGATGCCGCTCTCCGACGCGAGTTCGTTGAAGTATCGAATGGTCGCTTCGTCGAGACGAATCGTGACCTGGCGCTTGAGCCTTCGGGCGTAGGGATTACGTTGCGCCTTGGAAAAATCGTATTCCTTCTTCATGGCTTCCACCGTCGGTTATAGGTCGACCGCTCACGACGAGTTGCCCTTCTTGCAGAGATGATGCGGATCGCGTCGGCCCGGGTGCGAAAGCAGTGACACATCCCATTCGAAGCGTAACGACACGAACTACAGTATAACTACGACGTAGGCAGTGATCAATCGAGGTATCCTTTAGACTCGCCTCCGAGCTTGCGGGAGGCTCTGAAGGGACTCGACGGTTCGAACTAGGGCTGCTTCTCCCCGAAGTCTTTCAGAAACCCCTTCATGCGAAACTGCCACCAGCCCAGACCGAAACCCTTCGCTTCCTGGTAGGCTCTTTCCGTGGCCCATCCTTCGTGCGACATGCGGTGCGCGGCCACGATGACACCGGTGCGATCACGCCCATGCTTGCAGTGCACGAAGCTGGTTGCCTGCCGCCTGAATGATTCCCAGGACCTCCTGCACCTCGGTCAGCGCCGGCCGGCCGAACCCCGACATGGGGACATGCACATACTGGATCCCCAGGGCCGTGGCCTCCGCTCGTTCACGTTCCGACGCGTCTTCCTCGTCGCGGAGATTCACGACCGTCCTGATCCCGAGGCTGACCAGATACCCCATGCACGCGGCGCCCGGCTCCGCGCCACGGTAGAGCCCCGGGCTCACGATCGCAAAATTGGCGCAGGGCCGGCACGCCCTGTCGCCGGACGGTTCCACCGGCGTCGCGCCGGCCAGCCGGACGGCGGCCAGCACCGCTATCACGAGCAGACTCGCGCTCCGTCTCATCGATACAGCTTCGCCCGGCCCCGTTTGCCGACGAGGTCAATCACCTGTCCCTTGTGGAGACAGTACGCCATCTTCTGGGCCAGCACCCGGCTGGTGTTCAGGGCGGTCGCAAGTTCTCCGGTGGTGAACGACGCGAGCCCGGCAGGCAGAAGCCCTCGCCAATCCGCCGACTGCTCGAACCCCCTCTGACCCAGAACCTCGAGCAGGCGGCGCTCTTGAATGGCCCACCCCCGCCGCCGCCAGGCGCGTTTCCCCTCGAACCGCCGCACCTCCTCGGCGCTGACGATCAACACCTCGAGCGAAAAGTTGCGGTGGGAGACCAGCTGAGGGATGTGGACCATTTCCAGGAACAGGTCCTCCAACCGGCCCTGCCTGGGAGACTTGCGGCGGACGATCCGGGCGCGATCGCCCGTCGCCGGCCGGACGATCCACGTTTCGCGGACGAGCGGATAGACCAGCCGCACCGGATGTGCGCGGACCAGCTTCGCAAGCTTGGACCTGATGCCCGAGAAACCGCCGGTCTGGATCTCGATCAACAGATCGCCGCGGACGATATCGACCACGAACCCATCGACCGGGACTTCCAGGCGATCGCCCGGACGGGCGTACCACTGCTTCACAGCCGCATGGAGCGGCTTCTCATTCAGCAGGCCGATGCCGGGCATGCCCGCGTGCGGCACTGCTATCATCCCGGCGGCTTCCGAAGCGTGGGCATGACCTCATCGAGGCGGCCCAGCAGGTCGCGGGCGGCCTCCTGCTCCGCCGCTTTCTTGCTCGACCCGGCCCCCTCTGCGATCACCTTGCCCGACACGCTCAGCTCCACCACGAAGGTCTTGCGGTGGGCCGGGCCCGACTCGGACGCCACGCGATACACCGGCACCGGCAGCCCCACCGCCTGCAGCGCCTCCTGAAGATCGGTCTTGTGGTCCTGGCTGCGCCGGTCGTGCAGCACGAGCTTCGACACTTCCTCGCCGAAATGGCGGCGCACCAGCGCGAAGGCGGCGTCCCACCCTCCGTCCAGGTAGACCGCCCCGAGCACCGCCTCGTACGTGTCGGCCAGGATGGAGTCCTTGCCGCGGCCCCCGGCCTGATCCTCGCCGCGCCCCAGCCGCACGTGATCCCCCAGGCCGATGGCGCGGGCGCGCGCCGCAAGACTCGGCTCGCTCACCAGCCAGGCGCGCGCGCGCGACAGGCTTCCCACGGCGGCATCGCCGAACCGCTCGCCCAGCAGCAGCGACACGCCCAGCGCCAGCACGGCGTCGCCCAGGAACTCCATGGCCTCGCCGTCGTCACCGGGCGTCCCCTTCTCGTGGGCCCACGAACGATGCGTGAGCGCCTGCTGCAGCATTTCGGGGCGGCCGAACGCGTGACCCAGGACGGCCTCCAGCGCCTCGTTCATCGTGGTCCTCTCACCTCACATCGTGGCGCGGAGATTGTTCCTCGCTCGTGAGGGGGGTGTTTTCAGGCCCTTTCGGCGGCGTCGGGTGTTGAAACGGACCAGGTCCTTGTTGAATTCGGGCCATTCCTTGCCTAGGCACAATCTGCGCGCCACTATGCTCACCTCAGCAGGGCCCGCAGCGACACGTCCTGGCGCGCGCGCTCGCGGTAGGGCTCCCCTCCCACCTTCACGGCGTCCTCCAGGTCGCGGCGCGCGTCTTCGTCCCGGTTCTGCGCCGCGGCCACGCGCGCGCGCGTGAACAGCGCCTCCGGATCGCGCGGAGACATCTCCACCGCGCGCGAAGCCCACACCGTGGCCTCCTGCGCCTTGCCGCCATCCACCAGGGCCTGGGCCACGGCGGTGAAGGCTTCGGCATCCTGCTTGCCGATCTCGATCGCGCGCCGGTAGGTGGCGGCGGCCTGGTCGGCCTGCCGGCGGGCGCGTTGGATGTCCCCCATCACCATGAGAGGCTCGGGATAGAGTGGATCGTCCGCGATGGCCTTCTCGAGGTACGTCTGCGCGGTGGCGGCGTCCCCCTCGTTGAACAGAAGGAGCCCCATCCGGTAGTTGAGCGACGGGCTGTGCGGCGCCTGCGCCAGGGCCTGCTCGGTGAGCGCGCGCGCCCGGGGGACGTCTCCGTCCTCGAAGGCGAAGCGGGCCAGGTTGTAGAGCGCCAGGAAGTGCCCCGGGTCCACCTGCGCGGAGCGCTCGTAGGTCCGGCGCGAGGCTTCCCGCTCTCCGCGGGCGAAGAGCCGTTCGGCCAGCTTCACGAGGTTGCGCGCCGCCAGGTCGCGGGCGTAGGGGTCGGTGGGGTCGAGGTCCAGCGCCCGCTCGATGGTGGCCACCCCGCCTTCGAGGTCGCCGCGCAGCACCTGGAGCCGTCCTTCCATGGTCAGCCGCTGCGCTTCGCGCAGCACGGCCACGCGCGCGATCAGGGCCGGGTCCTCGCGATCCAGAAGCGCATCGACCGGGCGGATGCGCGCCATGAGCCAGGGCAGGTTGTCCTTCACCGTGTTCACCAGATGGCTGCGCGGGGCCGAGAACTCCAGGCGCGGCCGATCGTCGGTGTTGAGCGGCGCGGCGCGCAGGTCGTCCTTCACGTCGGCCACGCGGAAGCAGTAGGTGGCCAGCAGGCGCGCGGGATCGTCCAGGCCGATCTGGCGCAGGCTCTCCGCCACCCTGGGCTCGGCCATCCTGCGCGCCAGGCGCTCCACGTCGAGATGCGCGGCGCCGTCGCCCCCCACCAGCACCGTCTCCACACCCGTGAACCACACGGTGGCCTCGGGGAACACCTCCGCGAAGGTCTTCATGATGCTCAGGTAGTCGACCGGGTCGAGCTGGTACAGGGGCAGGAACTGGGCGGTCATCCCGCCAGGCGCCAGGCGGCTCTTCACCAGACGGAAGTGCTCCAGGCTGTAGAGGCTGGCCGCTCCTCCCACCAGCGGCGCGAAGGGAGCCGAGGCGATGGCGTCGTACCGGTCGGGCGTGAGCATCAGGTGGTTGCGTCCGTCGTTGTAGATGAGACGCAGCCCCGGCCGCGAGAGGATCGAGAAAGTCTCGCGATCGAACGCGCGCGCGGCCTCCACCACGACGGGCTCGATCTCGGCGCAGTCGAGGCGATCCACCGTGTGGGTCCCCATCGCCCCCACGGTGATCCCCGAGCCCAGACCGATGTTGAGCGCCACGCGCGGCTCGCCGGAGTGAAGCAGCAGCGGCAGGTGGCCCAGCAGGCGCTGCAGGCGCATGCCGTCCAGCGCGGTGGCCCCTTCGATCTTGCCGTCGTTGAAGAAGGCCTTGTTGATGTCTCCCAGGATGGCCACCGACGGCGTGGTGGTCACGCCCTCGGCGTAGTAGACGAGGCGGGTCTCGCGCAGCCGCTCGGCCAGCACGGGACGCCCCGCGTCGTCGAGATAGAGCCGTGGCATGAAGTAGGCGCCCGAGGTGAGCAGCTTGCGATCCCACGCGCTGGTGGTGACCGCCAGCCCCGCCGCCGCCACGAGAATCGCCCCTGCCGCTGTTGCCCGCGTCCTCAGGGGAGTCGACTCGGCCAGCGCCAGCACCGCGCCCAGCACCGCGAAGGCCGCGCTCAGGGCCACCATGCTGGCCTGCATGCCGATGGCGGGCAGCAGGACGAACGCGCCCGCCAGCGATCCCAGGATCGAGCCGACGGTGCTGGAGGCGTACAGGCGCCCCACCTCCGACCCCAGCCGCGCGCGCTGCGGCCGTACGATACGGACGGCTACGGGCCACACCGCTCCAGACAGCAGTGTGGGCCCGAGCATCAGGAAGGCCGAGAGGAGGAACTTGACGAGCAGCTCGTGGCTCCAGGTCAGCCCCCAGGAGGCCATCAGCGAGAGATAGACGCCGGGAAGGCGATCGACGGCCCGCATGGAGAGCAGCACCAGCACGCCGATGCCGCCTTGAAGAAGGCCGAGGACCAGCCAGGGGCGCTTCAGGCGGTCGGCGAAGGGGGTCATCAGCAGGCTCCCCGCGCCGATGCCGAACAGAAAGACCGACAGCATCGAGCTGAAGGAGTACGCCGTGCTGCCGAACACCAGCAGCAGCGCGCGCGTCCAGACCACCTCGAGCGCCAGGGCCCCGAATCCACCGAGCGCCACCGAGGTCATGACCAGGGCCAGCCGAGCGGGGCCGAGCGAACCCGGGCCGGCGGCGGCCGGGGACGGCCTGGCCCCCTTCGGTGGGGCCTTCGTCTCGCGGGCCTCGGACCCTCCGGCCTCCCGCGACAGCATCCAGGCGACACCCGCCACCAGGAAATTGCCCAGGGCCGCGGCCAGGGTGGTCCCGGTCAGCCCCAGGCCCTCCAGCAGCACGAACCCCGCCAGAAGGCACCCCGCCACGCCGCCCAGGGTGTTGAGTGCGTACAGGAGGCCCAGGCGGCTCCCCACCTGAGACTCGTGGCTCACCGCCCAGCGCGACAGCACGGGGAGGGTGGCTCCCATCAGGGCGGTGGCCGGAAGCAGGGCCAGGGCCGCCGTGACGAAGCGCCCCGCGGAGAGAGCCGCCGAAAGATGGTCGAAGGGCCCGTTGAGGGCCACGTACAGGGCCCCTATCCCCTTCTGGACGAAGGGGAGCGCCAGGGCCCAGACACCGATCCCCAGCTCCAGCAGCGCGTACAGCCGCAGCGGGTTCCCGGGGCGCCGGTCGACCAGCCTTCCCCCCAGGGCGCTGCCGGCGGCCAGCCCCGCCATGAAGGCGGCCAGGACGGCGCTGGCCGCGTGCACCGTCTTGCCGAAGATCAGGGTCAGGGAGCGAAGCCAGATGACTTCGTAGATGAGCCCGGCCGCCCCCGAGACGATAAAGAGCAGGATGACGGCCGCGAGGGGGACGCCCGGGAACGGACGGCTGGCCGGCTTCACGGAACTCGCTCAGGCAAGAGGGGATACGGCATGGGCGAAGGAGTTTAGCACCGGCGGCGCGGGCCCACCGGCGATGCTAGATTGAAGGCTCATGTCCCGGCACGGCTTCCATGGCATCGCTCTGCTCTGCGCGGTCACCGCCGCGGTCCTCTGCGCGCCGGGGCCGGCCGCGCAGGACCCGGGCGCTCGCGCACGGTCCCTGATGGTGCTCGACGCCCGGCCCATCGAGGTCCAGTTCGAGCGGATGGACTGGCCGGTCTTCTCGCCGTCGGGAGACACCATCGCCTTCTCGGCGCTGGCCCCCGACGGACGGCGGCACATCTTCACCATCCCGGCCAATGGCGGCGCGCCGCGCGCGATCACCTCGGGCGCGGGCGACGACTGGACCCCCCGCTACTCGCCCGACGGGCGGCGTGTCGCCTTCGTGTCGAACCGATCGGGCAACCGCGACTTGTGGGTCGTCCCGGCGGAGGGCGGCGAGCCTGCGGCGGTCACCAGCGACCCGGCCGACGACCTGGACCCGGACTGGTCCCCCGACGGCAAGCGCCTGGTGTTCGCCTCCAACCGCGGCGGGCCGACGCTCATCTACCAGTTGATGCTCGACACGAAGCAGGTGTTCGCTCTCTCCGACGGATCGGGCGAGGACCGGCGGCCGGCCTGGTCGCCCGACGGCCAGACCATCGCCTTCCAGTCATCGCGGGGCGGGAAGCGGCACGTCTATCTCATACCCGCCGACGGTGGCGAGGCGACCCGCGTGGGGCGTGACGAGTCCCGGGAAGAGAGCTGGCCGGCCTGGATGCCCGACGGCAGCGCCCTGATCTGTCAGGTCGGCATGAAGGGGAATCCCAGCAGGCTCTATCTCTATCCGCTCGCCGCAAACCTCCCCCCGACGATCATCTCGGTCCCGCCTGTCCCCGGCCGGCCGGAGCAGCTCGGCGCGCCACCGCCCTCCCTGTCGCGCGACGGCACGCGGCTGGTGATGGCCAGCGGCGGCGAGGCCTCTCTGCAGATAATCAAGCTGGCCGGCGGAGCGTCGGTCGTGCTGACCAGCCGCGCACGGCTGCGCCACCCATCATGGGCCAAGGACGGCCGGCGACTGGTGATGTCGGGAGACCTGAGCGGCACGTGGGATCTCTGGATCGTGGGGGCGGCCAGCGGCAAGGTGACCCGCCTGACGGACGACGATGATCTCGAGATCGACCCGGTCTGGTCGCGGCAGACGGGCGACGTGCTCTACGTGCTGGAGGCGGCCGGCGGGAACCTCCTGAAGCTGCTGGAGCCGGAGACGCAGCGCGCCATCGTGGTGGGAGGGGGCGAGAACGGCAGCGAGCCGGCCTGGTCCCCCGACGGGCTCTCCATCGCCTACGTCTCCGCACGCGAGGGGAGCCGCGACATCTGGATCCGTCCGGTGGGCGGAGGGTCCCCGCGCCGGCTCACCCTCGAGCCCGGATCGGAGACGCACCCGACCTGGTCGCCCGACGGGGCCTGGATCGCCTACGCGAGCGATCAGGGCAAAGGGAGCTCCATCTGGAAGGTCCCCTCCGCCGGCGGCACCGCCGCGCAGCTCACGCAGCTCAGCGAGAAGTTCACCGGGGACACGCAGCCGGACTGGAGTCCGTCCAACCGGCACATCGCATTCACGCGCGCGCTGGCCTCCGGCGGCTCGGACGTGTACATGATGACCCCCGAAGGGCAGGAGCACTTCCCGATCGGCCGGGGCCTCGGCAAGAGGCTCATGGACCCGGCCTGGTCCCCCGATGGAGGTCACCTGGCTATCACCTCCAGCAGCGAGGATCAGATCGTGGTCCTGACCCTGGGCGAGCCGCCGAGCCAGGCTCCACCGGCCCCCCGGCCTGCGAGGCCACCTCCTCCCCCGCCTCAGCCGCCGCCGGGCGAGGGGGCGGTCCCGGAAGAGCCGGGCGAAGACGAAGACCCCGGCTACTGACGGGGCGCAGACCCGGACAGCTGTGCGCGCAGCTGGAGGATCTCCGGATCGTCCATGCCGGATGCCGCGGCCTTGTCCAGGACGATGAGTGCCTCCTCCATCCTTCCCACCTTTGCCAGGGCGGTGGCCAGGTTGAGCGTCGCGTTGAGGTTCGACGGCACTCTGTCCCGGGCCTCCCGAAACTGGTCGGCAGCCTCGGCCCAGCGGCCCTGATGGGCAAGAATGGCTCCCAGCCCGTTGGGTCCATGGGACGTTCTCGGAGAGACGCGGTTCAGATGCTCGAAGATCGCGACCGCTTCGTCGAAGCGGCCCGCGTCCACCAGGGTGGAGGCATGGCCGTTGAGCATCTCCCGATCGTCGGGGAACAGAGCCACTCCTTCCCGCCCCAGCTCCAGCGCCTGGTCGAGCCGGCCGGTCCGCGCGTACACGGAGGCCAGATGCGATCGAGCTTCGCGATCACGGGCATTCAGGCGCAGCGCCTCCGACAGCTCCCTCTCCGCGCCCGCCAGATCGCCCAGGAACAGGAGGCTCATGCCCATCTCCGCGCGGGCCTCGGAAGAATGAGGTGCGATGCGCAGCGCGGCCGCCTGCTCGGCCATGGCTTCGGTGAGGAGGCCATGCTCGCGCAGCGCCATCCCGTGAAACATGTGCGCTCGCGCGCTCTGAGGACACGCGCGCGCGGCCGCGCCGAACAGGGCCAGTCGGCTGTCGAACTCCGGCACGCGCATCCACGACCGGGCCGCGCCCGCCGCCACAAGGAGCGCGGCGGTCACCGGCAGGACCGACCTGCGCCAGGAACGCCCTTCACCGGGGTCGAGCAGCGCTCCCAGGACCAGGCAGACACCCACGGTGGGCAGGTACAGATTGCGCTCAGCGAACATGGAGATCCCGGGGAAAAGAAGATTCGACGTCGGCAGGAAGGCACAGACGAAGATGATGGCTCCGGCGGCCGCCGCCCGGCCCCGGGGGCCTCCCCGGCGGGCTGCCGCCGCGAGGCCGAACGCTCCCGCCGCGAAGACGGCCAGCCACACGAGCAACCGGACATCGGCCACGCCGGTCGCCGGCGGGATCTGGTTGTAGCCGTAATCCAGGCATAGCCTCGACGGGACCAGCGACTGGCGCGCGGCCTCGCCGAAAACCAGCACGGAGCTGAGAATCCGATCGAGGGCCGCCAGCCCTCGAAGCGGATTGAGGAGGGGCGGGCCCTCGCTGATTCCTCCCACCAGATGGCCCAGAATCGCCGCCCGGATGGCCAGATAGACGGCGATGACGCCCGCATAGACGGCATAGGCGCGCCACTGCGCGTGCAGAGCACGCGGCGCTCGCGGAGCGAGCGGCGCGCGGGGAGCGCGCGCGTCCAGCCAGTCCCCCGCGAGAACCAGCGCCGGAAAGACCACCGCTCCCTCCTTGGCCAGGAGTCCCGAGCCCAGCAGGACCGCCGCCCAGGCGATGCGTCCCTTCAAGTGCAGCAGCCACGCCCCCAGCACGCACACGGACGAAGTCAGCTCCGCGTGCTGAGTGATCCAGAGAACTGCCTCGGTGTGCACGGGGTGCGTCGCGAAGAGCAGGCCGGCGATCAAGCCTGCCCTCAGCTGTCCGGTCAGGCGGTGCACGAGAGCGACCAGCAGAGCGGACGCCCCCGCATGCAGCAGGAGATTGAGCAGGTGGTAGGGCCAGGGGCGCCCGCCTCCCCCCACCCAGAGGACGGTGGCCATGACGGCGGCAAGCGGCCGGTAGAGCGGATTGCGCCCCTGCCCCGCGTCCCAGAAGTCGGTGGTGAGCAGCGCGGGGATGTTGGACAGGCTGTGGACGCGCTCGTTCTCCAGGATCTCGCCGACGTCATCGTAGAGGAACGGCCCCCTCAGGACGCCCGCGTGCACCACGAGAGCCAGCAGCGCGGCCATGGCCATACAGAGGGGACGCGACACGGGCCCTCTACCGCGCCGGGCCCGCGAGCGATGCGCGGAGGTCGCGCAGCTCGGGGTCGTGCATTCCCGAGGCGATCGCGTGGTCCAGAACGGCCAGCGCCCGGGGGCGCTCTCCCGCCCGCGACAGGGCCTGGGCCAGATTGAGCGTGGCGTTGAGGTCCTCCGGCTTGCGGCGCAGCGCCTCCTCGAACTGCGCGGCCGCCTCTTTCCAGCGTCCCTCGGCTGACAGAAGCGCTCCCAGCCCGTTGGGCCCGTGGGGGCTTGCGGGCATGGAGCGCTCGATGCGCTCGAAGATGGCGCGGGCCTCCTGCAGCCGGCCGGCGTCCATCAGGTTGGAGGCGTGGTTGTTCAGGACATCGGGGTCATCGGGAAAGAGCCGCACGGATTCCTGGCTCATGGCCACCGCCTGCTCCAGCCGCCCCGTCTGCGCGTAGAGGGAGGCCAGGTTCGATCGCGCCTCCCTGTCCTCGGCGTTGAGCCGCAGCGCCTCGGCCAGCTCGCGCTCGGCCCCCGCCAGATCACCCGACAACATGAGATTCACGCCCAGCTCGGATCGCGCGTCGGAGTAGCCCGGCGCGATGGCCAGGGCCGCCCGCTGCGCGGCCAGAGCCTCGGGGACGCGGCCGTCGTCGCGCAGAGCCATGCCGTGGAACATGTGCGCCCTCGCGCTCTGCGGACAGGCGCGCGCCGCCGCGCCGAACAGGGCCAGGCGGCTGTCGAACTCGGGGACGCGCGCCCAGGAGCGGGCGCCGGCCACGGCCACCAGCAGCACGGCGGCCGCGGGAAGGACGGCGCGCCGCCACGTGCGCCCCGTCCCGGGATCGAGCAGCGCCCCCGCCGCCAGACACACGCCCAGCACGGGAAGGTACAGGTTGCGCTCGGCGAACATGGAGATCCCGGGAAACAGGAGATTCGATGCCGGCAGGAACGCGCACAGGAAGATGGCGGCCCCCGCCGCCACGGCGCGGCCGCGGGCGCTCCCCCATCGGATGGCCGCTACCAGACCCGCCGCTGCCGCCGCGAAGGCAGCCAGCCACAGGATCACCCGGCCGTCGGCCAGGCCGCCCGCCACGGGGATCTGGTTGTAGCCGTAGTCCAGGCAGAGGGTCGAAGGGAGGAGCGACTGCCGCACCGCCTGGCCGAAGACCACCACGGAGCCGAGGACCCGATCGAACGCGGGAAGCCCACGCAGCGGATTGAGCAGAAGCGGCCCTTCGCTGGTCCCTCCCACCAGATGGCCCAGGACCGAGGCGCGGATGAGGAGATAGACGCCGATCACTCCCACGTACAGGCCGTAGGCGGGCCACTGCGCGCGCGGAGCGCGCGGCGCGCCCCGCCTCGCAAGCCAGTCCCCCGCCAGGGCGAGCGCCGGGAAGACCACCGCTCCCTCCTTGGCGAAGAGCCCCGCGCCCAGCAGGACCGCCGCCCCCCAGGCCCGGCCTTTCAGATGGGCCAGCCACGCGGCCAGCACGCACACGGAGGAGGTCAGCTCCGCGTGGCCCGAGATCCACACCACCGCCTCGGTGTGCACCGGATGCACCGCGAAGAGCAGGCCGGCGATGAAGCCGGCCGCCAGCCGCGCGGTCAGAGCGTGCACCAGAGCCACCACCAGCGCGCTGGCTCCCGCGTGCAGCAGCAGATTCAGAAGGTGATAGGGCCAGGGCCGCCCGCCCCCCAGAGTCCAGGTGAGGGTGGAGGTGACCGCCGCGAGCGGCCGGTACAGAGGATTGCGCCCCTGGCCGGCGTTCCAGAAGTCCGTGGTGAGCAGCTCGGGGATGGACGCGAGGCTGTGGACCCGCTCGTTCTCGAGGATCTCGGGGACGTCGTCGTAGAGGAACGGTCCCCCCAGCGCTCCCGCGTGCACGACCACCGCGAGCAGAGCGGCCGCCACCATGCACAAGGAGCGGGACACTATTTGAAGATCAGAGGCGCCAGACCGTTGGTGAGCGCGAAGTCCTGCAGGAGCTGGCCCCGCCTCACCATCTCGGCCAGCAGCCCGAAGAAGACCTTCTCCGCTTCCACGCGGGACGGCGACGGCGGCGGGGGGGGAGGATCCAGCATGATGTCGGTGATCCCCTGCAGGCGCAGTCGCTGCTCCGGGGTGAGCTGCTCCACGGGAATCTTTTCCAGTTCCTCCAGGCTCGGCTGCGGGGTCTGAGCCTTGCTCTTGCGCCGATTCTGGCGATCGGTTATGGCTTCCTGCTGCCATTTCTCGTAGGCCGCCTTGGCAGCCTCCTCGTCCTTGCTGCGCTCGACGGCATACACTTTGGCCGCGTCGAGGATGGCCGTGCGGAGCGCCTGGCCGTCCGCCGGAGGACTCACAGCGGCGGGGCGCCCCAGTTCGACGTAACGGCGTGCCACGCGCTCGAGGTAGATCTTGTCCCCTTCGTAGCGCGGGTCGGCGATCTCGCGCCACACCGGTATGGCGTCCATCTCGCGTCCCGCCTTGAAGAGAGTGAGCGCCAGCGGCAGGCGCACCGCATCGGACGGCTCGGCCTTCAGGAGTCCCTGGTAGAGAGACGCGGCCTTGTCCCACTGCTGCTTCTCGGCCGCGGCGTCCGCGGAAGCCTGCAGGCAGTGGCGCAGGATTCCCTGCTTGGCCGTGCCCTCCTTCTCCAGCGCCGTGATCGCCTTCTCGTAATGCTCCACCGCCTTGTCGCGCTGCCCGGCGAAGCCGTACAGCCGGCCCGCCTGAAAGAGGTCCTCTCCCGATTTCGGCTTCGGCAGGGCCCCCGACTCCAGCGCCGCGACCGCCTCACGCGAGAGGGCGGCCAGGGCATCCGCGTCGGGGATCTCGTTCAGACGGATGGCGGCCATGTAGTAGTAAGTGTCCAGGCTGCGCTTGCCGGGCTCCTTGAGCTGCTGCTCGAGCAGCGGCAGGGCGCGCGCCATGTGGGAGCGGGCGCTCTCCTGATCGTCGCGCACCGTCCGGTAGCAGAAGCCCATCTGGTAGAACAGCTCGCCGCCGGCGGCCCCCTGCTTCACCGCCTGCTCGAACTTCAGCAGGGCACTGCCGTAATCCGCCTTCTCGTACGCGGCCTTCCCCTCGGCCACCAGCTTGTCCGCCTCGCCCGCCGCCCTCGCCGCCGCGGGCCACACCACCAGGATGGCCGCGGCCAGGACGGCAACCCTCACGCCTGTCATTCCGAATGACCTCCCGGACACACGAAGACGCCGGAAACGTCCGGCGCGCGGACAGTCTAGACCATCTTCAGGGGACCGGGATCGGATCCGTGAGCCCCCCCGGGCCGTTCAGCCTCAGGGTGATCGACTTGGCTCCCTTGAGGGCGCCCCGCTCCAGCAGGACGTCGTAGCTGTCCCCCACCCCGGTCGTGCACTGCGTGCAGGCGATGGACGCGATCACGGCGTTTCCACGCCCCAGGACGTCGATGCCGTCCACCGAGAGCTCGGCGGTGGTGCGGAATGTGAGCCGGATGCCTCCCTTTTCCCTGACCGCGGCGGCGTCCACGATCGTCTCGGAGGCAAAACTGGACAGGACCACAATGAGAGGTGGACTGTTCACGCAGTTGTCGGCCCTGCAGTCGGTCGCCTCGAATCCGAGGTCGCCCGACGCGCCGAGTCGCGCATTGGCAACAGCAGTCGACGTGGTGCGTGCCTGCTTGCCGAGGATCGTGCGGACGCGGACGGCCGTGCCAGGATTGACCGTCAGGTTGGCCGTCACCAGGCCGGTGCCACCGCAGGCCGGCGCCCCGGCGACGTTCACCCACGACAGGGTGCTTGGATCCGGGTGCGAATGGACACCCGCCGGAGCGGTCTGCAGCTGGAAGCGGCAGAGTCCTCCAACCTCATCCAGATGATCCAGCACGCCCACGCCGCCAGCCACCACCGCAGCGGCCGCACGGGCACCCGTGGGACGCGTGGAGCCATCGTGGATGATACGGATGTTGTCCCATTGCAGCGACACGTTGACTGGCTCGCCCGGGGGGAACGGGATCGGGGTGATGTTCGTCACGTGAGGCGTCGGGACCTGCTGCCAGGGGATGATGTTGTTCCCGTTGGCTGGAACCGGGTTCGGATCGCCGTTCACGAACGCACCCGCGTTGAAGACACCCTCTGATGCGTCCCGAGGATCAAGGTTGCGGCTGTTGCTCGCCATGAAGGCCAGAGCAAACCACTTGTTGCTGCTGGTCCTGGCCAGGAATGCGATGGGATAGTCAACCT
>JBOGOC010000085.1:0-10838 GCA_050747525.1 Candidatus Polarisedimenticolia bacterium
CGGCCGGGCGGCGGCCCGGAGCGGGCAGACGCGCCGGGAGGATCTTCCTTGACACCGGAGGCGCGGATTCTGGAGAATCGACACTTCCCGATCACGCAGCTTCCGCGGGAACGGCCGCCCCGCAAACAACACGAGCCCGTCCGCGCCACGGGCACGCCCGCATGGACGCCCGGCGCCGACGGAACGGTGTCGATCCGCGCCGGGCGCCCGGATCCGGAAGGAAAGAGGTGACATGAGCGGCGACGGACCTGACGGGCTGGAGATCGCGATCATCGGGATGGCGGGCCGCTTCCCGGGGGCCGCGTCCGTGGAGGCGCTATGGGCGAACCTGCGTGGCGGGGTGGAATCGATCCGCGACCTGACCGAGCAGGAGCTGCGCGATGCGGGTGTGAGCGTGGCGGAGCTGTCGGATCCACGTTACGTGCGCCGGGCGGCCGACCTGGGGGATGTCTCCCTGTTCGACGCCGGGCTGTTCGGCTTCACCCCGCGCGAGGCGGAGCTGACCGATCCTCAGTTCCGCGTTTTTCTCGAAGACGCGTGGACCGCCCTGGAAGACGCGGGGCACCTGGGCGACCGTCACGGCCTGCGTGTCGGCGTCTTCGCGGGGGCAAGCCCGGGCTCGTACCTGCCCGACGGCAGCGCGCGCGCCGCCCGGATCGCCGGAGGGTTCCCCACGGCCCTGGGCAACGAGCGGGACTACCTGGCCACGCAGGTGTCGTACCGGCTCGACCTGCGGGGCCCCAGCGTCCTCGTGCAGACCGCCTGCTCCACCAGCCTGGTGGCAGTCCATCTCGCCTGCCAGAGCCTGATCGGGCTGGAGTGCGACGTGGCGCTGGCCGGCGGGGTCTCCATCAGCATCCCGCAGACGTCCGGCTACCTCTACGACGAAGGAGGGATCGTCTCTCCAGACGGGCGGTGCCGGGCCTTCGACGCGTCGGCGGCCGGATGCATCAAGGGGAACGGCTCCGGGGTGGTGGTGCTGCGCCGCCTCGCGGACGCGCTGCGCGACGGAGATTCGATCCGCGCGGTCATCCGCGGGTCGGCCGTGAACAACGATGGGAGCCTCAAGGTGGGGTTCACCGCCCCCAGCGTGGAGGGGCAGAGCGACGTCATCGCCGAAGCGCTGGCGGTGGCGGGGGTCGATCCGGCCGGCGTCTCGTACGTCGAGGCGCACGGCACCGGCACGCCGCTGGGCGACCCGATCGAGGTGGCGGCTCTGACCCGCGCTTTCGGCGCCGCCGGCCGCGGCACCCGATGCGCGCTCGGCTCCCTCAAGTCCAACATCGGCCACCTGGACGCTGCGGCCGGGGTGGCCGGACTGATCAAGACGGTGCTGTCCCTGCAGAAGGGCGAGATCCCTCCCAGCCTGCACGTCGACCAGCCCAATCCCGTCATCGATTTCACCCGCACTCCCTTCTTCGTCAACACCAGGCTGCTCCCGTGGGAGCGCAACGGCGCTCCCCGTCGCGCCGGAGTCAGCTCCTTCGGCATCGGCGGCACCAACGCGCACCTCGTGCTGGAGGAAGCCCCCGCGCCGGCACCGATCCCCGCCTCGGTCGGGCACACCTCGCAGCTTCTCGTGCTGTCGGCGGCCACCGAACCGGCGCTCGCGGCGCTTTCGGAGGCACTGGCGGCACGCCTTGACGCCGCGGATCCTGACGACCTCGCGCGCGCGACCTGGACGCTGCAGACCGGGCGCAGACGTCTCGCCTGGCGTCGCAGCGTCGTGACCGGCGCGGCCGGCGCCGCGGCCGCGCTGCGCAGCGCTTCGCCATCACGAGCGCCCCGGCGGGACGAGCGACGCGGGACCCAGGTGGCGTTCCTGTTTCCGGGACAGGGGGCCCAGCACGCCGGCATGGGGCAGGCTCTGCACCGCGACGAGCCGATCTACCGGGAGGCGTTCGATCGGTGCGCCGCCATCCTGGCGCCTGTCCTCGACCTGGACCTGAAGGCCGTCGACGACCTGCGTCTCACCGACACGCGGCTCGCGCAGCCCGCCCTGTTCGCCGTCTCCTGGGCTCTCGCCCGGCTCTGGATGGCCCGCGGGATCCGCCCCTGCGCGATGGCGGGCCACAGCGTGGGAGAGTACGTGGCCGCCTGCCTCGCGGGGGTGATGACGCTGGAGGACGCGCTCGGCCTGGTGGCCGAGCGTGGCCGGATGATGTCGCTGCTTCCGGAGGGGGCCATGCTGGCCGTGGCGCTTTCCGAAGCGGAGCTGGCCGCCCGGCTCGCGGACGGCACGCGGGTGTCGATCGCCGCGGTCAACGGACCGGCGGCGTGCGTCGCGTCGGGACCGCCGGCAGACATCGCCCGCCTGGAGTCGGAGCTGGCTTCGAGCGACGTGGCCTGCCGGCGTCTGCGAACGTCTCACGCGTTCCATTCCTCCATGATGGACCCCATCCTGGACCGTTACGAGGCGCGCGTTCGCGCCGTGCCGCTCGCGCCCCCTTCGATCCCATTCCTCTCGAACCTCACCGGCACCTGGATCACCTCCGACCAGGCCACCGATCCCGGCTACTGGGCGCGCCACGTCCGGATGCCGGTGCGCTTCGGCGATCAGGTGTCGGCCATCGCGGCCGATCCTTCTCGCGTCCTGCTGGAGGTCGGTCCCGGGACGACCCTCGCCACGCTCGTCCGCTCCCAGGTCCCGCGCGAGATGACCGCTCTCTCGTCGCTTCCACATCCCAAGGCCGCGCAGGATGAACGAACGGCGCTGCTGGAAGCCGCCGGAGGTCTCTGGTGCGCGGGAGCCGACCTCGACTGGGCCGCCTTCCACGAAGAAGGGACGCGACGCCGCGTGGCCCTGCCGACATACCCGTTCCAGCGAGACTCCTACTGGGTCGATCCTCATGGCGGCGAACCGGCCTCCACACCCGACGGGTCAGGCAAGAATCCCGACATCGCCGAGTGGTTCTACGTTCCGGGGTGGAAGCGTTCGGGAGGGCGCCCCCAGCCGGATTCGGTCGAGCCCCCATGGCTGATCCTGGACGACGGCTCCCCTCTCGGGGACGCCCTGGCCGGGCTGGCCTCCGCCCGCGGTGCCCGCGTCGTGAAGGTCGTGGCGGACGATACGTACGCTCGCCCCGAGCTGGATCGCTTCCTGCTCGATCCCGGCCGCCGCGATCACATCGAGACGCTGGCCCGGACCCTGGAGTCCGAAGGGATCGCTCCCGGCCGCATCGTGCACCTGTGGTGCGCTTCCGCCGGGACCGATCCCGGCGCGGCGCTCGACCTCGGCTTCCACGCGATGCTGACCTTGTTCCAGGCTCTGATTGCTCCGGCGGGCGCCCCGGGGGTGCGCGTGGTGTGCGTCACCCAGGGCC
The DNA here is from genome assembly GCA_050747525.1 of Candidatus Polarisedimenticolia bacterium. GTDB lineage: Bacteria > Acidobacteriota > Polarisedimenticolia > JACPZX01 > DASXTC01 > JBOGOC01. Next base: position 3,324 of record JBOGOC010000085.1, read on the forward strand.
TGTTCGACGTGGCGGGGGAGGCGGTGCGCTGTCCCGAGCGCGCGACGATGGCGGGGATCTGCCGCGTGGCCCCGCTCGAGATCCCGGGCCTCTGCTGCCGGCTGGTGGACCTGGATGGGAACGACCCGGCCGCGGGGGCCGGACGGGTGCTGCGCGAGCTGGATGCGGCGGCTCACGAGCCGGTGGCCGCCTGGCGCGGAGGGCACAGGTGGGTCCCCTCCCACGAGAGCGCGCGCCTGGCGCCTCCCGCGAGCGACCCTGCCGCGATCCCCACCGGAGGTGTGTTCGTGCTGACCGGCGGGACCGGACCGCTCGAGCTGGCGCTGGCACGGCGCCTTGCCGGCGCGGGGGCGCGCGGCATCGTGTTCCTCGAGTCGGGCCCCGACGCCGAAGCGCCCGTGGCCGAGGTGCGCGACTCAGGAACGGACGTGCTGTGCTTCCCCGTGGCCGCTGACGATCCGGAGAACATGCCCACCGTGATGCGGGAGGTCCGCTCGCGTTTCGGCCGGCTCGACACGGTGCTGCACACCGCCGGCTCCATCGGAGGCGGGATGATCCATCTCAAGCAGCACGATGCCGCCGAGCGGGTCCTGTCGCCTCGCGTGCGCGGGGCGCGGATGCTGGCCGGCCAGCTCGGGGATGGCGAGCACCTGATCCTCTTTTCCTCGGCCATCAGCGCCACCGGCGTCTTCGGGCAGGTGGACTACTGCGCCGCCAGCTCCTTCCTCGACGCCTTCGCGCATGCCTCCCGGTCCGCCGGCGGGCCTCGCGTGGTGGCCGTGGATTGGGGGATGGCGCTGTGGGACCGCTGGCAGGAAGTGTCCGGGCCGGGAGGGGCGGCCCTGCTCGATCAGCTCCGCGACATCCAGCGCTCGATCGGCATCACGGTCGAGGAAGGGGTGGATGCGATGTGGCGGGCGATCTCGTGGGGCGAGCCACAGATGGTGGTCTGCACGCAGGACCTGGAGATGCTGGTGGCCCAGACCGCTTCGTCCTCCGTCACCGATTTCCTCTCCCAGGCCCGCCCGTCCGTCCGATCGGCACAGGAAGGAGCGGCGGGTATCGAGGCAGCGGCCTCCGACACCGAGCGGAAGGTGGCGGATGCATGGACCGCCCTGCTGGGCGTCTCTCCCATCGGGCGGTCCGACAACTTCTTCGAGCTGGGGGGCAACTCCCTCCTGGCGATCCAGCTGGCGTCCCAGCTGCGCCGGGCGTTCGGCATCGAGCTGCCGATCGCCAGGCTGTTCGAGGCGACCGACCTGGCGGCTCAGGCGGCCGCAGTCGACCAGGCCATCGAGGAGCGCCGTTCGGCCGAGGAGGTGGCCCGCCTGCTCGACGAGATCGAAAGGCTGTCGGCGCAGGAGGTGCGCGCGGAGCTGGAGCGCGCCACGGGAGCGGAGGTGGTCGATTGAGCGACCTGAGCGAGCGGCTGACCCACCTGAGCCCGGAGCAGCGCCGGCTGCTCGAGAAGCGGCTGCGCGAGCGTGGCATCGAGAACGCCGTGGCCCCGTCCGTCCGCGGCCCCGGCCAGGCGCCGGCCGCCACCGTGGAGGATCCGTCCGCCTGGCGCCTGCGCCCCGCATCCCGGCCCATGAAGTTCTCGCTCTACTTCTTCTCGGATGACGGCTCCACCACGTCGGGCGACAAGTACCGGCTCGTCCTGGAGAGCGCGCGCTTCGCCGACGAGCACGGGTTCGACGCGGTGTGGACCCCCGAGCGCCACTTCCAGGGGTTCGGCGGCCTCTATCCGAACCCTTCGGTTCTCGGAGCGGCTCTGGCCGCCGTCACGCGGCGCGTCGGCATACGCGCGGGGAGCGTCGCGCTTCCACTGCACAACCCGCTACGGGTGGCCGAGGAGTGGTCGGTCGTGGACAACCTTTCCGGCGGGCGCGTGGCGATCTCGTTCGCCTCCGGCTGGCACCCGGACGATTTCGTCCTCTACCCCACCCCCTACGCGGATCGCAAGGAAGCGATGTTCCGCGGGATCGAGACTATCCGCGACCTGTGGGCGGGCCGCGCCGTGAGCGTGCCGGGCCCGGACGGCCGCGAGCTGAGCCTGCGCACGCTGCCCCGCCCCATCCAGCCCGAGCTGCCCGTGTGGCTGACCACGGCGGGCAATCCCGACACCTGGGCGCGCGCCGGGACGATCGGCGCCAACGTGCTTGCCGCCCTGGTCGGCTACACGCCCGATGACCTGCTTACCCTGATCGCGCGCTACCGGAGCGAGCGTGCGCGGGCCGGGCACGCGTCCCCGGGGCGCGTGACCCTGGTGGCCCACGCGTACGTGGGAGAGCGCGACGACGAGGTGCGCGCGCTGGTGCGCCAGCCAATGACGCGCTACCTGCAGGGATATCTCGCCCAGTTCAAGTCGCTGGCCCTCGAAGAGACGGCGGACGCCGGGCGCGATGCGCGCGACGTCGCGGCGCTGGCCTTCGAGCACTACTACGGGACGAGCACGCTGCTGGGCACGCAGAACAAGTGCGCGGGGGTGCTCGACACCCTCGGCGCGTGCGGTGTGGACGAGGTGGCCTGCCTCGTGGACTTCGGGCTCCAGCCGGACCTGGTGCTGGGGGCGCTGCCGCGGCTGGCCGAGCTGCGGGACCACCACGCCCCTGACAAGGGACCGGAGGCGGCCCTCGCAGGTGACGCACGATCGCATTCAAAGCTTGATTCATAGCTTGATTCATGAAGGAGGAGGGCTTCATGCTTGGAAAGCGACTCGAACAGACACTCGCCACGCACCCGCTCCGAGAGCGGCTCGTCTCGCATGCATTCTTCGATCGGATCCCTCAGGCCGATCTGTCGCGCGGTGACGTCGCCACCTTTCTGGGCCAGTGGTGGCATCCGCTCCATTACTTTCCCACGTTCCTGTCCCGCCTCATTTCCGTGGCCCCCCGCGTGGAGGTGCGCACGGCGATCTCGTCCATCCTTCATCAGGAGCTGGGGGAAGGGGACCCGGCGCGCGCGCACGAGGTCATCTACGTCCGCACGATGACGCCGCTCGGCTTCTCGCAGGCGGAAGTCTCGGGGGCGGCCCCCCTGCCCTCGACGGCCCGGCTGGTGGCCGCGTATGCGGAAGCCTCCTCCGAGGCGCTCACGGGGCTGGGGTTCCTGTACGGCACCGAGGTGGCCGACCTGGCGATGGTCTCCGGGATCGGCACGGCGGTCCGCCGCGTCACCGGCGCCACGAAGCTGGCCTGGGTGGACATCCACGTCAAGCAGGAGCCCGAGCACGTGGCCCGCGCCAACGACACGCTGGGGCTCGATCTCAACGAGAACGACGAGTCGCGACTGCTGCAGGGGGCCGAGCTGATGTGGCGCCACTGGATCGCGTTCTTCGACGAGCTCGAGCAGCGGATGTTCTCGGGCGTCGCGGCCACCGCGTCGTCGTAGAAGGGCGGAACGGATGAAGGACCTGACGGAGCGGCTGGCCGCCCTCTCGCCCGAGCAGCGCGCCCTGCTGGACGCCCGCCTGCGGGCCAGGGGGATCAGCGCTCCCCGGCCCGTGGCGATCCGGCCGATCCCTGACCGCGGGAAGCTCCCGTGGTTCCCGACCTCGCTCGATCAGGAGCGCCTCTGGTTCGTCGATCAGATGGAGCCGGGCAATCCGGCCTACAACATCCACACCTCCACGCGCCTGCAAGGCCCGATGGACGCGGCGCTGATGCGCCGGGCGGTGAACGCCGCCATTGCGCGCCACGAAGTGCTGCGCACCACCATCCGCGCCGTGGACGGCAGGCCGGTGCAGGTGGTGGCGCCGTCGCTGGAGATCGACGTTCCCGTGCTGGACCTGAGCGGCCTCCCCGCGTCCGAGCGGGAGGCGGCCGGGCAGAGGGCCGCGGTGGAAGCGGCGGCGGTGCGCTTCGAGATGGATCGCGGGCCGCTCATCCGGGTCGGGCTGGTGCGGCTGGACCACGAGGACCACATCCTCACGATCTGCATGCAGCACGCCATCACCGATCGGTGGTCCTTCGACGTCTTCGAGGCGGAGATCACGCAGACCTACCTGGCGCTGCGCGACGGCCGCACGGTGGAGTTCCCTCCCCTGCCGATCCAGTTCGCCGACTTCGCCGCGTGGCAGCGCGAGGAGCTGTCCGGCGAGCGGCTCGAGAGCCATCTCCAGTACTGGCGATCCAGGCTGGCCGGCGCGCCCATGGTGCTCGAGATCCCCACCGATCGTCCGCGACCGCCCGTGCAGACCTTCAACGGGGCCCGCGCCTACATCGTCTACCCCGAGGAGCTGCTGGGGGCGCTCAAGGAGCTGACCCAGCGCTCGGGGGCCACGATGTTCATGACGATGCTGGCCGCCCTTTCCGTGCTCTGCTGGAAGTACGCGCGGCAGCGGGATCTGGTCATCGGATCGGCGATCGCCGATCGCAACCGGCCGGAGACCGAGAACGTGCTGGGGTACTTCCTCAACATGCTGCTGCTGCGGGCGACGATCGACCCGGCCATGACCTTCCGGCAGCTGCTGCATCAGGCGCGCGACACCGCCCTGGGAGCCTACGCCCACCAGGACGTCCCCTTCGCCACGTTGGTGTCGGAGCTGCGCCCGGCGCAGGACCCGAGCCGCAACCCTCTCATCCAGATGTCCTACATCTACCTCGACTTTCCCGTCATGATGAGCCCCGAGTCGGCCGGCTTCTCCGCCGGCTCGCTCGATGTGGACAACGGCGCCTCGCGGTTCGACATGACGCTGGCCTGCACCGAGCTGCCGGGGACCGGGATCCACAGCTACATCGAATACAACAGCGATCTGTACGACCGCTCCAAGGTCGAGCGGATGCTGCGGCACCTCGGGCGCATCCTCGAGGCCATGGCCGCCGATCCCGATCGGCCGCTGTCCGATCTGCAGCTGCTCGTCTCAGACGAGGCGCAGCGGCTGAGTGCGCCGCTCCCACCTCCACACCTGTCCCCGGGAGGGGGCCTTCTGCACGAGGGGATCGCGGCGGCGGCGAAGGCCGCCCCCGATGCGCCGGCGCTCGTGCTCGACGGAGTCACCGTGCCGCACGGGGAGCTGAACGAGGCCGCCTCGCGCGTCGCCGGGCGGCTCCGGTGCATGGGGATCGGGCCGGGAGACCTGGTGCCCGTGTGTGCCGCCCGCTCGCTCGAGCAGGTGGCGGCGCTTCTGGGAGTGCTGCAGGCGGGGGCGGCGTACGTGCCGCTCGACCCCGCGCTTCCGGCCGCCCGCCTGCGCGGCATGCTGGCCGGCACGGCGGCGCGCGTCGTGCTGGCGCAGCGAGGAACGGATGACCTGCTCGGTGAGGCCGCCGGGACGACGCTTCTCGAGATCGAGGCCATTCTGCAGGAGTCGGGTCCGGTCGCCGGCGTGCCGGAAGGCGGGGCTCCTTCTCCCGACGACCTCGCCTACGTGATGTTCACCTCCGGATCGACGGGCTCTCCCAAGGGGGTCATGGTGCCGCACCGGGCCATCGCCAACCGGGTGGCCTGGGCGCAGGGACGGTTTCCGATCTCTCCAGGCGATCGCGTGCTGCACAACGCGTCGTTCGGCTTCGACATCGCGGCCTGGGAGCTGTTCGGCCCGCTGCGCGCGGGGGCCACCGTCGTCATGCCTCCGGAAGGAGAGCACAAGGACCCTGCCGCCCTGGTCCGCCTGCTGCGTGAGCAGCGCGTCACCATCGCTCATTTCGTCCCTTCGGTCCTGCGCGCGGTGCTCGAGGAGCCGGCCCTGGCCTCGTGCGAAACGCTGCGCACCGTCTTCTGCGGCGGCGAGGAGATGGACCGCGCGCTGCACGATCGGTTCTTCGATCGCCTGCCGGGCCGCACGCTGGCCCACTTCTACGGGCCCACCGAGGCGGCCATCAGCTGCCTGTGCCACGTGTGCTCGCCTCACGAAGGCCCGGGCCCGGTGCGGCTGGGGCGCCCCATAGACCACCTGCGCGTGGCGATTCTGGACGACACCCTGCAGCTGGTGCCGCCCGGAGTCCCGGGCGAGATCCACATCGGAGGCGAGGGGTTGGCTCGCGGGTACCTGGGGCGCCCCGATCTGACGGCCGATCGGTTCATCCCCGATCCGGGCGGAGGCGAGGGGAAGCGCCTCTACCGCACCGGGGATCGGGCCCGCTACCGCCCGGACGGGGCGTTGGAGTTCCTGGGACGTTTCGACCATCAGATCAAGCTGCGCGGCCACCGCATCGAGCCGGGAGAGATCGAGTCGGTGCTGGAGCGGGTGCCCGGGGTCTCACGAGCCCTCGCGGCCGTCCGGGGGGCCGGCGCGGGGCAGCGCCTGGTGGCCTACGTGGCGGCCAGCGGCGCTCCTCCGGACGAAGCCGAGATGCGCACCGCGCTGCGGCGGGCGCTCCCGGAGCCGATGATGCCTTCGGCCTTCGTCATGCTCGACACCTTTCCGCTGGGCCCCAACGGCAAGGTGGATCGCGCCGCGCTTCCTGAGCCGGGGGCTCCAACCCTCTCCTCTGCTTTCATCGCCCCCCGCACCCCGGCCGAGACCATCATCGCCGGCATCTGGTCGGAGCTGCTGCGCAGAGACCCGATCGGCGTGGAGACGAGCTTCTTCGATCTGGGAGGGGATTCGCTCCTGGCGACGCAGGTGGTCTCGCGCGTGAGGGGCGCGTTCGACGTGGACCTGCCCCTGCGCCGGTTCTTCGAGGGGGCGACCGTCGGCGCTCTGGCCGGCATCGTGGAGGAGCTGCTCGTCGCGCGGCTCGATTCCATGACGGACGACGAGGCGGCGCGCCGCCTCGAGATGGCTCCCGCAGCTCCGAGGGCGGAATGAGCCGCCGATGAGCACCCGGGCGGCCGACCGCGCGGCGCTGTCAGCCGGCAAGCGGGCCCTACTGGAAAAGATGATGGCGGGCAAGGTGCCCGCGAGCCGCCCCTCCGGCATTCCGCGCCGGGTTGACCAGGGCCCCGCGCCGCTGTCGTTCGCCCAGCAGCGCCTCTGGTTCATCCATCAGATCGATCCTTCCAGCCCCGCGTACAACGTCCCCTGCGCCCTGCGCCTGTGGGGCGCGCTCGACCGCCCGCGTCTCGAGCGCTGCCTCGACGAACTGCTGCGCCGGCATGACAGCCTGCGGACTAGCTTCGAGACGTGGTCCGAGGGGCCGGTGCAGATCGTCGAGGCGGATGCCCGTCTCGATCTGACCTGGACCGACCTTAAGCCGCTCGACCCCGAGGCGCGCGAGGCCGAGGTGCGACGGCTGGCCGCCGCCGAGGCAGCGCTGCCGTTCGATCTGACCCGCGCCCCGCTCATGCGCGTGCGCGTGCACCGGCTGGCTCCCGACGACCACCTGTTCCTGCTCACCCTCCACCACATCGTGTCGGACGGCTGGTCCATGGGGGTGCTGGTGCGGGAGATCGCCACCCTCTACGAGGCGTTCGGCGCGGGGGGCCCCTCGCCCCTGCCTTCCCTGCCGATCCAGTACGCGGACTTCGCCGTCTGGCAGAGGGACCGGCTTCAGGGGGAACGGCTCGAGAGGGAGCTGGCGTACTGGAAGGAGCGGCTGACGCCTCTTCCGGCGGCCCTGGAGCTTCCGG
>JBOGOC010000086.1:0-89678 GCA_050747525.1 Candidatus Polarisedimenticolia bacterium
CCTTCTCGGTCTCGGCAAGGAAGCGGCCGAAGCCGGTGTTCTGAACCCAGTTCCCGGCCACGGTCACCGCCGGTGCCGCTGCGCCGGCCGTCACGTCGATCCGCGCCAGGTGCGCCATGCTGCGCGCCGGTGCGTCGTACCGGTGGCCGTGCCGGCCACGGAGAGGCACAGCAGCCCCGCCCAAAGAAAGGCTCGCCACGATGGCATGCCGTCATTCTACAGGCTTGCTCCCTGAATAAAAGAGTAGGATTGGCTTCCGCCCGTCATGTGGAGGGCTCGTCGCACGACAGAGCATGATCCGCTTCTCGGAGGCTGGCGATGCATGAGAGAGGTTGGTTTCGCCGTGGGGCTCTTGCGCTCATGGTGTCAGGTTTGACAGCGTGGGAGACCGAGGCGGGCAATCTCGAGCCGCCGGGGCCACCGTCTCCGACCATGAAGACGATCCAGCAAGTGGAGCCGCGCGTTCCCATAGAGTCCCTGCCGGTCGTGATCGCGGCTCCGGGCTCGTATTACCTGACCCGCGACCTGATCGGCGTGGCGGGGCAACATGGCATCCAGATCACCGCGAGCTTCGTGACGCTCGATTTGAACGGCTTCTCCCTCATCGGGGGCCCTGGCACGCTCAGTGGGATTCGAGCCAGCGTCGCGTTGACAAAGCAGGTCACCGTCCGCAACGGGGTCATCCGCGACTGGGGCGGTAGCGGTCTCGATGCGGCAGCCGTCAGTGCGGTCAAGGTGGAGGACTTGGGCGCCTCGGGAAACGGCAGCAACGGAATATCCGTTGGAGCAGGCAGCGTCGTGACCGGCTGCAACGCCACCTCCAACGGCGCGGCGGGCATCATTGTCTCTGGGTCGTCGACCGTCGCCAGGTCGACCGTCGCCAGCAACGGCACGTCGGGGATGGTCCTGATTTCGGGCAGCATGGCGACGGACTGCATGGCGCAGGGCAACGTGACCGGATTCAATCTGAGTGCGGGCAGCAGCGTCAGTCGCTGCGTCGCACGCCAGAACTCCACCGGCATCCTGGGCACTGACTTCGTCACGATCGAGGGATGCACGGCCACCTCCAATACCGATGATGGAATCCGTGTAGCGGGCCGCAGTGTCGTGCGTGGCAACACCACCAATGCAAACACGAACGACGGGATTGAGGCCTCCGGCAACGAGAACCGGATCGAGGACAACCAGTCATCGTCCAACGGCTCTGGTATCTCGATCTTCGGGACCTCCAATCTGGTGGTGAAGAACAGCGTCTCATCAAACCTCTCCTTCGAATACCTCATCTTCGGGGGAGGCAACCAGATCGGCCCGATCAGCACCGATCCGACCACGGCGGGACCATGGGCAAACTTCGATCTCTGATAACGGCTCTGGCTCTGGCCCCGACCCTCGTGCGGGCGGAAAACGTCGACCCACTTGGAGTCGGCTCCCAGTACGCCTATGCCGAGAACGTCGGTTGGTTGAACACCGAGCCGCTGGGCGACGGCGGACCCGGCATGCAGGTGGAGGATTTCGGGCTGACGGGCTGGATGTGGGGGGAGAACCTCGGATGGGTCAGTCTGTCATGTGAGGACACGAGCATCTGCGGCGTGGTCGCCTACGGCGTTACGAACGACGGCAACGGCGAGCTCGCCGGGTACGCCTGGAGCGAGAACGCCGGCTGGATCAGCTTCTCGTGCGCCAACAGCGGCTCGTGTGTGACCGCCGCCTACGGGGTGACCATCAACCCGACGACAGGGTCGTTCGCCGGCCGGGCCTGGAGCGAGAATGCCGGCTGGATCACGTTCGCCTCGGCCGGCCCGGTCCCGTACGAGGTCGCAACGTCCTGGTGCCAGGCGACGGCAGGTCCGCCCATGGGGTCGCCCACGCTGACCGCGAGCCCTGGACCAGTCGACGTGCTATTGACCTGGACCGCGTTACCGGGTGCGGCCTGGTACGAGGTCGTCAGCGGCAGCCTCTCGCTACTCCAGAGCAGCGGCGGAGACTTCAGCCAGGCCACGCAGGCCTGCGTCGCCTCGAAACTGTCGGCGCAGTCGATTCAGATCGTGGACCCGGCTCCACCGCTCCCGGGGGACGGACACTGGTATCTCGTGCGCGGAGCGAACTGCAAGGGGAGCGGGACCTACGATTCGGGGCTGCCATCACAGGTGGGACTCCGGGACTTCGAGATCGCTGCATCCGGGACGGCGTGCCCATAGCGGCTCTTTCAGCCCCTGAACGTTGACTTGGCGGGGCCATGCCTCCATACTCCCCGACCATGTCGATCCCCCAAGAGCGCGCTGCGGCCGGCTTTCCTTGACCCTCACCTCCGGCACCCGCCTCGGCCCCTACGAGATCGTCGGCCCGCTCGGCGCCGGCGGCATGGGCGAGGTCTACCGTGCGAAGGACACGCGTCTGGGGCGTGAAGTTGCGGTGAAGGTCCTCCCCCAGCACCTCATGAACCTGCCCGATGTGCGCGCGCGGTTCGAGCGCGAGGCACGCGCGGTCTCGAGTCTCAACCATCCGCACATCTGCACGCTTCACGACGTCGGGCGCGAGGGTGACACCGACTACCTGGTGATGGAGCTGATCGACGGAGAGACGCTGGCGGCGCGCCTGGCTCGCGGCGCTCCGCCGTTGCCCGAGGTCCTGCGTCTGGGCATCCAGATCAGCGACGCGCTCGACCGGGCACACCGGGCCGGTGTCGTGCACCGGGATCTCAAGCCCGGCAACGTGATGCTGACCCGTTCGGGCGCCAAGCTGATGGACTTCGGGCTGGCGCGCACCACGGGGTCAGGTTCGCAGGCCTCCAGCGGTGTAACCCTGGCGACGCTGACCCGGTCGCCGGGGATGGCCGCGCCGTTGACGACTCAGGGATCGATCGTGGGAACGTTCCAGTACATGTCGCCGGAACAGCTGGAAGGCAAGGAAGCGGACACCCGCAGCGATCTCTGGTCGCTCGGGTGCCTGCTGTACGAGTCGGCCACGGGACGCCGGGCCTTCACCGGGCAGAGCCAGGCGTCGCTGATCGGCGCCATCATGAACACCGAGCCGCCGCCTCTTTCCCAGGCCGCGCCGCTGGCGCCGCCCGCGCTGGAGCGCCTGGTGCTGGCCTGCCTGACCAAGGACCCGGAAGAGCGGATCCAGACCGCCCACGACGTCAGGCTGCAGCTCGAGTGGATCCGCGACGCCGGATCCCAGGCGGGAGTGCCCGCGCCGGTCGCGACGAAGCGGCACCTGCGCGAACGGATCGCGTGGGCCCTGGCGGCGACGGGGCTTGCGGCCGCCATCGCTCTGGCGGCGTTGCGCCCGGGCGCGCCATCGCCCGAGCTTCTGCAAGTTTCCATCCTGCCGCCTCCCGGCGAGCGCCTCATGCAGTACGCGTCCACGATCAACATCTCTCCGGACGGCCGCAACCTGGTCTTCGCCGCCACGAGCGGCAACGATGTCCGTCTCTGGCTCCGGTCCCTCGAGTCCGACACGGCGGTGCCCATTCCCGACAGCAGCCTGGGCCTGTCGACCTTCTGGTCCCCGGACAGCCGCTACCTGGGCTACGCCACGCGCGAGGGGAAGCTGAAGAAGATGGCCGTGCCCGGAGGCGCCTCTTCGACCGTCTGCAACCTCAAATGGGCTCGAGGCGGGGCGTGGGGCCGCAAGGACATGATCGTCTTCGCGCCGGCGCCCGAGGGTCCTCTGGCCGCGGTCCTCGCGTCGGGAGGCACACCGTCTCCCGTGACCACCCTCGACGCCTCGCTGAATCAGAAATCGCACCGATTCCCCTCGTTCCTGCCGGATGGAGAGCACTTCCTGTTCCTCGCCCTGCCCGGGGGCGAGCAGGGTCTGGACACCTTCGTCGGTTCCCTGCACGACCCGACGGTCAAGAGGGTGCTTTCGGCCGACTCGGCGGCCGTCTACGCGGAGCCCGGCGTGCTTCTCTTCGCCAGGGAGGGGAAGATCCTTTCTCAGCCCTTCGACACGAACCGCCTCGAGCTGAGCGGCGAGCCCGTGGCCATCGCCGACGCTCCTCCCAGCACTGACCTCGACGCGGAGCCAGTGGTCTCCGTCTCGGACAACGGGCGCATGGTCTTCCTTCGCAGCGGCTCCCGCTCCACGCGGCTCGAGTGGATCGATCGAACGGGGGCCGTCCGCGGGACGGTGCCGCTCCCTTCCGGGGACTGGACGATGTTCTCGCTCTCGCCGGATGCACGACGGGCCGCCGTGATGAAAGGCCCGGACATCTGGCTGGTCGACCTGGTCCGCGCGATCCCCAGCCGGCTCGCCCCCACCTTCTCCGGCGAGGCCAACGTGATCTGGTTCGGCGACGGACGCAGGCTGGCGTTCTCGTCGAACAAGAGCGGGCGCGCCGAGATCTACGTCGGGAGCGTGGATGCCACCGGAGAGCCGGAGTTGATCGCCACCACCGAAGCCCAGTTCAAGACGGTCTGGGACATCGCCCCCGACAGCCGGACCCTCGTCTTCGGCGTGGTCGATGACAGCACGGCCTGGGACCTCTGGGTCATGCCGTTGGAGAAGGGAGGCACGCCCAGAGTCTACGAGGCCGGCCCGGTGGGTGAATCCCAGGCGCGGATCTCACCGGATGGCCGGTGGCTCGCGTACACCATCGGGATCGACAACGTTCAGGATGAGGGAGAGGTCTACGTCCAGTCGTTCCCGGAGCCGGGCAGGAAGATGCGGGTCTCGGTCGACGGGGGGGCCCTTCCCGCATGGACCCAGGGGGGCAAGGAGCTGATCTACTTCAAGGGAGACACCATCATGTCGGTCCCCTTGAATGGCGCCGGCGACGACCTCGAGCCGGGCGCTCCCCGCGCCCTGATGAAGGTGCCGGAAGGGACCACGGGATTGGACCCGACACGCGACGGGGAGCGGTTCCTGGTGACCGCCGGCCCCGACCGCGAACGGGACATCCGGCTCATCCTGAGCTGGACCAGCCTTCTCGAGCGGTAAGCCCGCTTTTCCCGATACGGCCAGAGTGTCCAGTTAAGACAACTCGGGGGAGCCCTGATGTCCACCCGGGGGGGACACTTTCTCACCCATGTGGCGATTTCCCCACACTCTGCCGTCTCGTACGGGCCATCTCTGCAGGGATCACGGGACCCCCGGTGGCACGGGTATTGCCCCTATCTCGGATAACGCACGGCTAAGGCGCCGTGAAGGAGGACGTCATGAGAATGGGCAAGGTGATTGCCGGATTCTGCCTCACGCTTCTCTGCGTCGGATGCGACTTCATGCGGTCCGATGTGGAGGAGGGTGCCACGACCACGACGTCAGCAAGCGAGATCCCGGGCACGCACTCTCCCGGCGACCTCAACCCAATCACCGCGGCACAGTGGGTCGACCACGTGAAGATCGGCCGCAAGGTCGACGCCGGCGGTGAGGTCCCGCAAGTCGACGTGACCGACACCTTCGGCGCAGATGAACGCATCCACGTGTCGATGGAGGTGACCGATGCCCCGTCGGGCTCGGTGGTCGCGGTGACCGTGGTCAACAAGACGACGGGCCAGCGCGTCTGGAGCCAGCAGAAGTCCGTGGAAGCCGGACGGTCACACCTGAACTTCAACCTGAACGCAAGCGAGCTGGGCCCCGGCGGCTATGGCGCCGAGGTGAGAGTCGGCGACGAACAGGTCGCGCTCCGTCCCTTCGTGGTGAACGACACGCAGGCCTGAACCAGGGCCTGAAGGAGGACGCATCATGAAGAACCTGAGAAGGACGTGGACCGTGATGAGCCTTTGCCTGCTGGCGCTGAGCCTTGGTTGCGGCGGCGCTGGGAGCAACGAAGACCAGGCGTCCGGGGAGCCGGCGCAGAGCGGTTTCTTCGCATCCGCTCGCTACTCCCTGCCGGAAAACAGCGTCGTGCAGGTGCGCCTCGGCACCAGCGTGGCGAGCGGCAGCGCGACCCTGGGCCAGCCGGTTCGTGGCGATGTGGCCACGGACGTCGTGGCCGGCGGTCACGTCGTGATCCCCGCCGGCAGCCAGGTCACCGGCACCGTGACCGCGGTCAAGCCGGCCAAGAGATTCGGCGGCCAGGCGATGATCGCGGTTGGCTTCGATTCCGTGACCCTGCCCAACGGTGACCGTGTGCCCATCGAGGGCGGCATGGCGGCCTACGCCGACAGTGAGAAGGCCAAGGACACCGGGGCCATCGTGGGCGGCACCGTGGGTGGCGCCATCCTGGGCAAGGTCATCGGCAAGGACACCAAGGATGCCGTCACGGGCGCCGTGATCGGCGGCGGCGTCGGCACGGCCATCGCGTCACGCAAGGGCGACGAGGCCCATCTGCCGGCCGGGACGAGCGCGAAGGTCCAGACCAGGCGCGCGCTCGAGCTGCCGGCGGTGTGACGTTCGACCCGGCTGGAGGGCATCGTCCCGCGCCCTCCAGCCGGGGGCACAGACGCCGCATGTCACCCGCTTGCCCGCCGCCTCACCGCAAACCGCTCCCCGGCCTGATGCACCAGCATGTAGAACGTCGGCAGGGCGAGCAGCGTGAAGACCGTCGAGGTGAGCAGACCGCCAATCATCACGACAGCCAGCGGCCGCTCGATCTCCGTTCCGTGAAGCCGGAGCAGCACGAAGGGGAGCAGGCCCAGGATCGCGGTCGAAGCCGTCATGATCTTGGGCCGCACGCGGCCGATGCTGGCCTCGCGCAGCGCCGCAGCGAAGGGCTTCCCCTCGGTGACCAGCTGCCGTGTCTGGGCGACCAGCACCAGCCCGTTCTGCACGGCGATGCCGAACAGGCCGATGAGGCCCACCAGGGATGACACGTTCCAGGTCTCGCCGGCCAGCATGAGGGCGATGATGCCCCCCACGAATGCGTCGGGAAGGGTGGCCACGATCACCAGGGCCTCGGGCAGCGATCCGAGAGCCACGTAGAGCAGGACGAACACCGCGAGCACGGCAAGAGCAATGGCCAGCACGAGCGAGCGGGTCGCGCGTTGCTGGCTCTCCACGCGTCCCCCCACGTCGAGGAAGTAGCCGGTGGGAAGCGTCAGCTCACGCTCGAGCCGTTGTCTCACCTCCTCGGCCGTGCTCCCCAGATCGCGGCCGGTGACCGTCGCCTCGACCGCCACGCGCCGGCTGCCCGCCTCGCGGCGGATCGAGCCCGGCCCCGAGGTCTCCTCGATGGTGGCGACCTGGCCGAGCGGGATCCTCGCTCCATCGTGACCGTCCACCAGCAGGCTGCGAATCGCCTCGACGTCGCCTCTGCGGTGATCCTGAAGCAGAACCACGAGATCGTAGCGGCGGTGCCCCACCCAGACTTCCGAGTGCCGCTCTCCCACCAGTCCGATGCGCGCCGCGCGGACGACGTCGCCCGGCGTCAGGCCGACGCGCGATACCGCCTGTCTGTCGATGGCGATCTTCAGCTGCGGCAGGCCGGTGATGGTCTCGGCCCGCAGGTCGGTGATTCCGGGCACGTTCTCCAGGATCTCGCGGGCCTGCGCGCCCAGATCGGCGAGCCTCCCCAGGTCCGGTCCGAAGATGCGCACCGAGATGTCGGCCGGCGACCCTCCGAGGCCTTCGTCGATCCTCATGCCGAGCGGCGTGGTGAACAGAGACGTGACGCCGGGCACCTTCTCCACCTCCTCCCGCATCGCGCTTTCCAGATCCTCCAGCGATCGCGTGCGCTCCTTCTTGAGGACGACGAGCACGTCGGAGAGGGTGTGGGGCATGGGGTCCTCCGTGCGCTCGGCGCGCCCCGTGCGCCGGACGACGTCCTCCACTTCGGGGAATTCCCGCAGGACGTCCTCGACCCGGTGGTTCAGTCGGTCCACCTCGTCGAGGGAGGCCTCCGCGGGGAGCAGCGTCTGGATGAGAAACGCCCCTTCATCGAGCTCCGGCATGAAGTCCGTGCCGATGAAGAAGCCCAGCGCGAGCGCCGGCAAGGTGAGCGCCAGGGTGACCAGCCGGACCGTGCCCGCCCTGCGCATCGAGGCGTCCAGCAGGGGGGCGTATCCGCGTTTGAGCTGCCGGATGATCCAGACATCCTGGTGAGCGTTTCGGGAGCGTGGGCGCAGGAAGAGGCTTGCCAGCAGCGGAACGAGCGTCAGCGCCAGGACGAGCGACGATCCCACCGACGCCATCACCGCGACGGCCAGGGGCTGATACATGCGTCCTTCGATCCCGCCCATCCCGAACAGAGGCAGGAAGACGGCGACGACGATCAAGGTCGCGAAGGCGATGGGACGCCCGACTTCCAGAGAGCCTTGCAGGGCGCTTTCCCTTCGGCCGCGGGAGTCCGAGCGGCCGGACATGCGGTGCACGATGTTCTCGGTCATGATGATGGCCGCATCCACCAGCAGGCCAACGGCAATGGCGAGTCCCCCCAGCGTCATCGTGTTGATGCCGATGCCCGCACGAGCCAGCAGGAGACCCGCCAGGAGCAGCGAGAGCGGGATGGTCAAGGTGACGAGCAGGGCGGCCCTGAGGTCGCCCAGCAGGATGAAGAGGACGAGCACGACGAGCACGGCGCCGACCGTCACCGCACGCCCGACGCCGCCGAGCGCCGATCGGACCAGCTCGGACTGGTCGTACACGACACGAAGCTCCACGCCGGGCGGCAGGCCGCGCCTGAGCTCGGCCACCGCTCCGCGGACCCCAGCGGCCACCTTCACCGTGTCCGCTCCGAACTGCTTCGCCACGCGACAGCTCACGACCTCGCCTCGAAGCCGGTGCGCGAGGCCGCGCCGGATGGCGGGAGCTTCACGGACATCCGTCACGTCGCCCAGAAGCACGGGCGTGGTACCCCGGACGGCGACCACCGTGGCGCGCAGGTCCTCCACCGTGCTGGCGCGTCCGACGGCCCGGACGGTCCACTCCATGGGCCCCTGCACGACGAATCCGCCCGCCGCATTGACGTTGGAGCCCTCCACGGCATGAAGAACCTCGTCGAGCGTCACCCCTCGCGCCGACATGCGCTCGGGGTCGAGCTGGACCTGGAACTGCCGCAGATAGCCTCCCAGGCGCTCCACCGCGGCCACCCCGGGCACGGCGAGCAGGCGGTTCCTGACTTCGAACTCGGCCAGGTCGCGAAGGGCCATGAGGTCCGCGGCGCCGGGCTCCGCCTCGAGCGTGAACTCGAAGATCTCGTTGAGCCTTCCGGTCAGGCTGGAGATCAGCGGGTCCTCCGTCCCCGGAGGGAGCTGTGCCGCCACCTGAGTGACGCGCTCGGCGACGAACTGCCTCGATCGGTGATAGTCGGCCTCGGGCTCGAACTCCACCGTCACCTGCGAGACGCCAAGCTGGTTGTTGGATCGGATGCGCCGAACCTCCGGAAGCCCGGCCAGCGCCACTTCCATGGGGATCCCGATTGCCGTCTCCAGCTCTTCGGCCCCCATCGAGGCGTTCTGGACGATCACGTTGAACACCGGCGCGGTCATGTCGGGAAAGACGTCCTGCGGCAGATCTCGAAGCTCGAAGGCGCCCAGCACGGCTGCCGTCAGCACGAGGACGATGGGGATCAGCGGCCGCGTCAGGCAGCTCCGGATGATCCTCTCGATCACGGCGCGGACTCAGTGGTCATGGTGCCCGCCCTCGCCGCGCGACTTCTCGGCCTCGGCCTTCAGGAGAAAGGCTCCTTCGACCACGACGATCTGGCCCTCTTCCAGCCCCGAGAGGATCTCCACCTCTCCGGCCAGGTCGCGGCCCCTGCCCACCGCCCGCATCTCGAAGCGCCCGTCCTCTCCCGGGAGGAACACGTACCATCCTTCCTGCATGCGCTGCAGGCTGGCCGAGGGCACGGAAAGGATGCGTCCTCCGCTCTCTCCGACCGGGACCCAGGCCGTGGCCGACATGCCGGGCCGCAGCAATTCCTCTTCGTTCGGGATCTCCAGCCGGACAGGGATGGTGCGCGAGGAGACGTCGACCTGCCGGCCCACGAACGTCACCCGGCCCTGGAATTCACGGCCCGGCAGGGCCGGAAAGGTGACGCGGGCCTGGGTGCCCGGTCTGATCCGCAGGGCATCACGTTCGAAGGCATGCACGGTGAGCCACAGCCGCGAAAGATCGGCGATGCGGAACAGTGGCCCGGACGGCCCCGCGACCTGGCCGCGCGCCGCATCCCGTTCGATGACCGTGCCGTGAATAGGCGAGGTGAGCCAGAATCGTGAGGCATCGGCTCCCGCGCGCGTCGGGTCGTCCTGGAGGATGCCCATGGCCACCAGGGCCGAGGCGGCGGCTTCGACCTGCGCCTGGGCGGCCTTCGCCTCGGCCTCCGCCTCCTGCAGCTCGCGGACGGGGACGATCCGCTCGGATGCCAGGCCCCTCTTCCGTTCGAGTGCTTGTTCGGCCAGCATCGCACGGGCCCTTGCCGACATGAGATCGGCCCTGGCCTTGCCCAGATCCACGCTCTGCAACTCTGCGAGGTGTTGATCCGGCCTGACGACGTCGCCGGCCGACGCGAGCAGGCGGAGAACTCGGGCCTCCAGGGGGGAGACCACCTCCGCATAGCCTTCCTCGTTGACACCCACCTCTCCGAGCGCCGTGATCCCTTCGCCGCCCTCACGGGACTCGACAGCGGCGGTGGTGATGCGGAGATCACGGAGCATCTCCGGATCGATGCGGACGATCCCAGGCGCCTCGGCCTCCTCGTGAGCCTCAGCGGGGCCGGCCTCTTCCTCGTGCGCCCCCTGCTCAGGGGGCGTCTGTCTTCCACAGCCGCTGCACGCGAGAGCGATCGCGAACAGTCCGATCAGGATGCGTCTCATGGCAGCACCCCGGCGATCGCCTGCAGCCGGAATGCGGAGACAGCCGCCTCCAGCCGCCGATCCAGCAGCGCGATCCGGGTCTCCAGCACGCCGCGCCTGACGAGCAGCAGATCGATCAGGCTCATCTGGCCGGTCTCGTAGCTCCTGGCAGCCAGCACTTCGCTCTCCTCGAGGGTGGGGACGACGGCCTGCACCGCCGCCACCGCGTCCCGCCGCAGACGGTAGGCGTCGTGAGCGGATCGCACCTCGGTCCGGACGGACCTCATCAGTCCGTCGCGCTCGATCCGAAGGCGCTCGGCCCGCGCGTCGGCCTCTGCGGCCACGCCCACCCCTCGGTCGAAGACGGGCAGGCCGATGATGAAGGTGCCCTTGTAGATGTCGGCCTCCTCCTCCAGCTCATAGCGCAGACCCACGTCGAGCTCCGGCTGCCGGAGGGTTCTGCCCATGCGGGCTTCCGCATCCGCCTGCTGCATCTCCGCAGAGAGGGCACGCACGTCGGGGCGCTGCTCCGCTCTTTCCAGCAGGTCGGACAGGTCGTGGACCGGCAGATCGGCGAGATTTCCGTGAAGCGTGACCGGCCCCTCGGACTCCATCCCGAGGAGAATGCTCAGCTCGCCCAGGACAGCCTGAAGCTCGGCCTGCGCTGAAAGGACTTCGGAGCGGGCGCGGGCCACGGACGCTTTCGTGACACCGACATCGAGGGCCGCGACGTCGCCGGCCTGGAAGCGTCGCTCGGCCACGCGGGCCGTCTCTTCCGCGACCTGCGAGAACTCATCGAGGAGCCGGATCCGCTCGATGATGCACAGGCCCTGGACGAAGGTGTCGGCGACGTCGCGAAGGTGGCGCACGAGAACGTCTTCGCTGGAAGCAATCACCCCGGAGAGCGCGGACTGCGCAGCCTCGATCCGGGCCGCCCGCCGTCCAGGGGCGCCGAGGCCCTGTGTGATCCCCACGTCGAGCTCCAGGAAGTCCTCATCGTTCACCCTCCGGGTCCCGACACCGCCGTCGAGGACCGGGTTGCCTCGCATGCGGACGGAAGCGGACGCCAGGCGTCCACGCGCCTCCTCGATACGGGCCCGCGAGGCGAGGATGGCGGGCGAATGTTCGCGGGCCATGGCTAGCGCCCGATCGAGCGTGAAGAGACTGTCATCCTGGGCAGCCCCAGTCGCCGGCCGCGCCGACAGGATCACGAGGACGAGCGCAGCTCGTCTGAGATGGGTCATGAAAGCCTCGCTGGAGAAGGCCCTCCAGCCGCGCGCACATCTGCGTGAGCGGCAGGGAAAGGCGAAACCGGTCTCTATGCGAGGGGGGATCTGGGGACGTGGAAGATCTCGGCGGGCTCGGCGTCCGCCGGAAAGTTGCACTCTTCAGCGGCCCGGGGGGCCTGTGTGGTGGCGCACGGCACTTTGGGGCTCTCCGGCTGGATGCAGCTTCGCAGGACCGGACAGCAGACGCAATCGGGGCACAGAGGAGCGCAGGCGCCGTCCGGACCATCGGTGGGACAGCCTTCCTGACAGTCAATCGGCGCGACCGCCACGTCCAGCCCCGTGGCCTGGAGCAGCAGGAGCGCCATGATGCAGAAGGTCATCATCGTCTTCATGCCGGGACCTATCATGGACCTCTCGGTCTCTGATGACAAGTGTGTTGTTTCGCGGATCTTGGTGTCGTACGGTAGTTTGCGCCCCTGCCAGGACCGTACTCAGCGCTTGTTCCTCTCTTCGAGGGTGCGGCGCAGAACGGGAAGGACGGCAAGGTCCTTCTCGTGGCCCGTCTCCTCCTTCAGCGCGATCAACGTCTCCAGATCGAGGAGGTTGATGGTCAGGTCCTCAGTCAGCTCCAGATCAGTGGAGTGGGGGAGCAGTTCGTCGTACCCGCGCCCCGTGCCCACGGTCCCGAGCAGATCCAGAGGACCGTGCGCCGTCATCAGGAGCTGGTGGCCCGATGAGGCCAGGTGTGAGCGACCAGGAACGATCTTCGCCTTCAGCGCGGCCAGAACCTTGAGGAGGCGCCCGATGTTCTCCGGGCTGCGCGAGTGAACCACGTCGAGATCGAAGGTCGCAACGGGCGCTCCATGGAGGACGGCGCAGACCCCGCCAACGACGATGAAGTCAACGTCATGTGCCTTGAGGGCCCTCAGCAGGGCGAGATAGTCAGGAGTCGGTGCGGGCACTCTCGCGGAGCCTCTCGAGCGACTCTGCGCTCGCCTGAAGGACCTCGAGGCGCTCCTTGGGACTCAGCGAGAGCATCCAGCGAATGAGCGTGAGGTCAGTTCCGTCGGCACAGTAATCGTTCTCGCGGGTGTCGATCATGGGCGGCTCTGTTCGATCAGGCTTCATTTCTGGATTCTACCCTACGCAACAGGTCCGGGCCGGAGCCCCCGAGGGAGCTCCGGCCCGGTCACAGGATCACTCGATCAGTTGCAGATCGGATTGAAGAGCACGGCCTGCGGCTCGGCCATTGCGGGCCAGCCCTGGGCATCGACCGTGCAGGCTGCGTCAGCCATGATGTCGATGATCCGACCGTAGACGTTTCCGTTGTTCGAGTTGCCCGCGGCAGTCGCGGCCGGGGCCCGCGGATCCTGGTTCTGGTTGATCATCACCGCCACCGCCACGTCCGAGGGGAGGCTGCAGGCCTTCCCTACAGTCGCTTCGTTGATGATGGTGAGCCCGTTGGGGTCCACGTCCAGCGGGGCGGTCGGGTCGGGATTCCATGCCCCCGTCGGCGTGGGGACGCGGTTGATCCGGTCGCCGCCCATCTGATACAGCCAGCTCAGGATGCCCGGGAGGCTCCCGTTGTGCGAGGAGCCGCCTCCGTAGGCACCCGGCGACACCAGCTTGCTGCCGATCCCGCCGTTCACCTCGAAGGGGGTCCCGACCTTGACGCGGTGGTCGCGGGCGAACTTCAGGAGCGCCGAGGTGGTGGCCACCAGGCCGCCCGCGGAGTTGCGCTGGGCGAGCCAGACGCCTCCGTACGCGCGCGGTGTGTTGGCCTCCATGTTCCACGTTGCTCCCGGGCCACCGCAATCCGACTGGCAGAACTCCCACTTCTGCGTAAACGCATTGAAGCGGATCTTGTCGCCCCCTTCCGCCAGATTCCAGGAGAAGTTCTCGTTGCCGACGGTGTCCATCGAGCGGTAGTAGGGCTCGAACGGCTGGGGGTTGAAGGCGTCGCCGGGATAGATGCCCCCCTGGATACCCGAGGCCTCGCAGAGGTAGTCCTGGAGAAGGGTCGGGAACTTGCCCCATCCCACCGGCACCCCCGGCTCATCCGGGTCGTAGGTCTCCCCTTTGAGCCCTTCGAGCACGCGCCCCGCGAGGATGTACCCGATGTTGGCGTAGTTGTCGCGGGTGTTGTTGACGGTCGGGTTCTGGCCGCCCGGGTTGTACTGGAACGTGTTCCCCGCTGTGAAGAGGATCATGTTCCGCACGTTGGGGCTCGGATCGGTGGGACGCAGCGCCGCAACGGCGTACATGGTGGCGTAGCTGATGTCGCTGTCGGTGCCAATCAGGGCAGGCTGGAACGTCGAGGGATCGTTGATGTCGAAGGTGCGGGGAAGATTCCCCGCCTCGTACGACGGCTGGCCGGTGTTGGTCGGAAGGACCAGTCCCGAGTCGCGCCAGAAGCCGACGTGGTGGTTCAGCAGGTGGTTGATGGTCACGTTCGCCCACCGCTGGTCGGTGGTTATCGGCGGGCTCAGGTTCAGGTTGTAGTTGTACGGAGGCACGCCGGAAACCAGGCTGAACCCGATGCTGTCGTTCACCCACGTGGCCGCGCGGTTCGCCACCGTGGCGCTGGTGATGTTCACGCCGGCATCGGTGGCCGCCTGCCGGACCGCCGCGGCGGTCAGCGTCTTGGTCACGCTGGCGATGCGGAACGGGGAATGGGGCTGGACCAGCGGCCCCCCTTCGTTAGCGTTGACGAACGGGTCCGCGTCGAATCCAGCGTCCCGGTAGCCGTAGCCGTTCGTGGCAACGATCTGTCCACCCTTGGAGATCCCCAGCACGGCCGCGCGGATGCCGCGGGCGCGCATGTACTTGAGCATCCCCTGGTAGAACGGCACCAGCTCGGTCTTGATCGGACCCGTGAAGGGAACGAAGGTCGAGGGGATGGCGGCGAAGTTGCCCGACGACTGCGTGCCGGTCCCGTCGTTGAGAGAGACCTTCACCAGCTCCAGATCGGGGAAGCCTCCCGCCGGCGCGACGACCTTCAGCTCGGAGGCGCCCAGGGGGCAGCCGGGCCTTCCGTCGCAGGCAATCAGCTGCGCCGGCCCCTGGTCCAGCCGCCACGTGTACGGCGCGCGGCCTCCGCGGGGCTCCAGGATGAGGCTCTCACCGTCGTAGAGGGTGAAGCTTTCGGCGTCCACGAAGATGGACAGGTCCGGCCCGCCGCAATCGGCGCCCGAGTAGCCCGAGTCGCAGGCGCAGGTCACGTCGCCGTGGAGGGCGGCGACGCACTCGCCGTGTCCTCCGCACTTGTCCTGCCGGCAGGCCGTGCCCAGCTCGCAGTTGCCCGTGGCGTCCCGCTCGTAATTGGGCGCGCAGTCCTCGCAGTCGGCGCCGGTGTACCCCTCGTCGCACGCGCAGACCGCCTCGCGCTCCACGACCATGCAGCTTCCCCGGGCCGAGCAGCTCTTGCCGGTGCAGTCGCCCGGCACGTCGGGCTCGCAATGAGTTCCTTGCGGATCCGCGACGTCGATGCTCACGGGGGTCAGCTCTCCGCCTCCGTGATGGTGGGTGATCTCCTTGGCGATGAAGCCCGGGGCGCACTGGCGGCAATCGGGCCCCGTGTAGCCCGGAGCGCAGCTCTCGCAATGATCGCCGGTGAACGGGTCGAGGCAGGCGCACTGTCCTCCGCTGGCCGCATCGTCCAGGCAGAGCATCCGGCTGCCGCAGTCGGCGCTCGACGCGCACATCTGGCCCTGGGACGGCTCGGTGCACGCCGGCGCGACGCTCTGGATCAGTCCGCACATGGCTTCGCCGGCGGGCGGGCGCTCCGAGGGCCTCCCCCCGACGTTCGACTGGCCGTAGGACCCCTCCTCGACGCCGTCGTTCCCCACCACGACGAAGTAGTAATTGCCCGGCCCGGGGTTGAATCCCGAGTAGGAGCCGCTCGTCCCGATTCCGCACACCGAGCCGGTCCAGTTGACGCTCGACATGCCATCGAGCGAGCCGATGTAGATGTTGTTGTTGATGGCGCCGCAGCCGGTCTGGTACGTGAGCCGCATGGCGCCGGTCACCGGGTCGAGGTCGGCCACCTGAAGAGGGGCCATTGTGTCCCCCGACCCCTCGCCGATCCCTCCGGCCAGGGCGCTGGAGAGCGGCATGGCGGCGAGGAGGACGGCCAGTGCAAATGATAGAAACCGCTTGGTCATTTGTTCTCCTGATGTGTTGGGGTGGGCCCGCGCAACCTGCGCGCCTGCTTTACACCAGGGAAACGGAATCCGACCCCCGGAATGGGACATCCGGAGGTAAAGCGTCGCAAATCAATGAAAACAAAGACAGTAGCCGTGCCTAGGGAGGGGTCCCGGCCAGCATCGCCCGGTGCCGCGCGGCCTCGTCCGGGTTCCCCCGGGCATCCTCCAGCGCCGCCAGCCGCTCGAGGTTCTTCTTCCGACGGGCATCGTCGATGGGCTGTTTGCTCAGCACGGTCCAGGACTGCTGCAGGTCCTCGCCCGCAAGGGCGTGCTCTTTCCGGGCCAGGCGCCAGGCGCCGCGGGCGCTGCGCGCAGCGGCCGTGCGCCAGAAGTCGGCGCCGTGGATGGCGACGCTCAGGTCGAGGCCCTGCTGGATCAGCGTGCCGGCCTCGGCCAGCTTTCCGCGGGTCAGCAGAAGCTCGCCCAGCTCGACGCAGAGGGCCGCGCGGTTGGGGTCTTTCTCGGCCATTCGAGGAAGGGCCACTCGCATCAGCTTCTCCGCCTCCGGCTCATCCCCGCGCTGGGCCATCAGGCGGGCGAGGTAGTAGCGCGAGATGGCGACGGAGGGGTGGTCTTCACCGTAGGCCTTGATCCGGATCGCGAGCGCTTCGCGATAGAACGGCTCCGACGCCTTCCAGTCCCCGCGCACCGACAGGAGCACGGCCAGGTTGGTCATGCTGGTGGCGACGACGGGGTGATCCTTCCCCAGCCGGCGGCGCTGCACCTCGAGCGTTTCACGGAAGATCGGCTCGGCCTTTTCGTAGTCCCGTTGCTGGTAGAGGAGGGCTCCGAGGTTGCCGCGCGTCGACGCGGTGTCGGTGTGATCGGGTCCCAGGACCCGCACGCGCATCTCCAGCGCCTGCCGGTAGAAGTCCTCGGCTTTGACCAGGTCCGGCTTGTTGTGCCAGGCCATTCCGAGGGCGTGCAGTGTCGCCGCGATCTCCGGATGATCTCCGCTCCATTCCTGCTGCTGGATCTCCAGCGCCTCCTGGAACGCCGTGACCCCCTTCCCGGGGTCGGAGCGCTGCAAGTCCAGCTTCCCGAGATCACGAATCACTGTGGCCACGTCCGGGTGACGGGGGCCCTGGGCCTGCCGCCGGATCTCCAGGGCCTCACGATAGAGGGTCTCGGCCTCGTCGAGCTTGCCGCGGAAATGTTTCAGGACGGCGATGTTCCTGAGGCTGTCCGCCACCTGCACGTGAGACCCACCGAGCACGGAGCGGCGCATCTCCAGCGCGCGCCGCAGGTGATCTTCAGCCTCGTCGTACGCGCCTTTTTCGTGCAGGGCGCGGCCGAGGTGGTCGAGGCTCTCGGCCTCCGCCTCGCTGGGAGAGGGGAACAGGGACCGGCGCGTCTGCAGCGCTTCCGTGAGGAGCAGCGCCGCCGGATCATGGAGCCCCAGGCTGAGATAAACGCGGCCCATGACATCCTTCATGGTGGCCTGGATCTCGGGTTCCCCTCCGAGCGTCCCGATCTGCCGCGCGCCGCTGTCGAGGATCTCCACCGCGGTGACGGCGTTGCCCCGGGCCTCGCCGGGATCGGCCAGCTCGAACGTGCCGATCAGGAAGTCACTGACGCGCCGGGCGGTGGCGGCCTCCTGCCGCGCGCGGTCGCGCTCCATCGAGGCGACGCGGGCGAACCGCACGCTGGTGACGAGGCCGGCCAGGATGGAGACGAGGAGCAGCGACCCGATGGCCACGGCGACGGTGTTGCGCCTCACGAAGCGTCCCGCCCGGTAGCGAAGCGTGGGCGGCCGCGCGATCACAGGCCGGCCGTGGAGGTGCCGCTCGACGTCGGCCACGAGGTCCGCCGCCGACGCGTAGCGGCCGGGCGGCTCCTTGTGCAGGGCTTTCATGACGATGTTGTCGAGATCACCGCGCAGACGGCGTCGCAGGCGTTCGTCGCCGGCGACGGCACTGGGGCGGGCGGGGATGCGCTCGCACACCGCCTGCTCGAACCCGGCGGGCGACACCCCGTCCATGTCCTGCGCCCGGCGTCCCGTCAGCAGCTGGTAGAGCAGCAGCCCGAGCTGATAGACGTCCGAGGCGGTCGTGGTCACCTCGCCGCGGATCTGCTCCGGGCTTGCGTACTGTGGCGTCATCACGCGGACGGCGGTGCGCGTGGGCGGTGCGGCGTGCGACACCGTCGCGGGATCGAGCAGCTTGGCGATGCCGAAGTCCAGCAGCTTCACCTGTCCCCGCTCGGTGACCAGGATGTTGGAGGGCTTCAGATCGCGGTGAACGACGAGGTGCTGGTGAGCGAACTCCACCGCGTGTCCGGCCTCCACGAACAGCCGCAGCCGCTCTTCCACCGGCAGCCGGCGTTCGTCGCACCATCGGTCGATGGGCAGCCCCTCGATGTGCTCCATGGCGAAGAACGGGCGCCCCTCGAGGGAGACGCCGCCGTCCAGAAGGCGGGATATGTTGGGATGATTCAGCGAGGCGAGAATCTGCCGTTCCTGCCGGAAGCGGTGGATCATCTCTTCCGTATCGACACCGGCCTTGATCAGCTTCAGGGCCGCCTGCTGCTCGAACTCTCCGACCACCCGCTCGGCCAGGTAGACGACGGCCATGCCGCCGGCCCCGATCTCACGGACGATGCGCCAGGCGCCGACGGCGGTTCCGGCCGGCATCTTCCCCGCGTTCTCGAACGAATCCACGACGCCCCGCCACAGCGCTCCGTCGAGCGGCGCTCCGGGGCTGAGGAAGTCGTCGGGCCGCTCGGCGTCTGCCAGCAGCGTCAGGACCAGCCGGCGGAGAGCCTCGTCACCGCCGCACTCACGGCCCACGAACCCGTCGCGCTCGTCCTGCGGCAGGTCGAGCGCCGCGGTGAGCAGGGCGTCGGCCCGGATGGTCCGGTCATGTGGCATCGAGACCGTCCGTTCCGCCGGCGCCTCTCCGGCCAGGGTCGAGTGCCTGGCGCAGCCAGGCCCGGGCGCGCTTCCAGTCCCGGTCCACGGTCTTCTTGGAGACGCCGAGCGCCATGGCGGTCTCCTCGGCGGTGAGGCCGGCGAAGAACCGGCACTCGACCAGCCGCGGCAGGCGCTCGTCCAGAGCGCCGAGCCCCGCCAGGGCCTCATCCAGCTCGACGATGGAGTCGGCCTGCTCGTCGAGGGCGATGTCCACGCCCTCGAGGGACCCGATGGGCTGCGAGCCGCCGCGCTTCTGGGCCCGATGGTGACGGGCGTGGTCGACGATGATGTGCCTCATGGCCAGCGAGGCCACGGCGAAGAAGTGACCGCGGTCCTTCCAGGCGGCGCGCTCGACGTCCGCCAGCTTCAGGTAGGCTTCGTGGACCAGCCCGGTGGTCTGCAGCGTGTGCCCCGATCGCCTCCCGGCCAGCTGCCGCCGCGCGAGCTGTCTCAGGTCGCCGTAGACGAGCGGCACCAGCCGCCCGAACGCCTCCCGGTCCCCCTCGCGGTGGGCGGCCAGCAGTCGCGTGATCTCCTCAGGCGAAGATCCCACAGGCTCTCCGGAGCGCGCGTGAACTTCCGTCGTCCGGGCATTCTACGCTGATGTGCCCCCGGCGTCGCTGGTCATTTTTAGCTGGCGAACTACCATCTGAGCAGGAGCAGAAGGGAGGCGAAGCATGCTCGGAAACAAGGACACGATGGCCACGGTCGCCGTCCGCGACCTGAAAGCGGCGAAGAAGTTCTACGAAGGCACGATTGGCCTCGAGCTCCTCGATACCGAGGGAGAGGAAGCGCTCACGTACGCGAGCGGAAGCTCGAGGCTGCTGGTGTACAGGTCACCGCATGCAGGGAGCAACGAGGCAACCGCGGCCACCTGGCTGGTCGGCGATGACATCGATGAGATCGTGCAGGCGCTCAGAGCCAGGGGCGTCGCCTTCGAGCACTACGACATGCCCGGAATGACCCTCAAGGGCGATGTGCACGTCGCCGCAAACATGAGGGCCGCGTGGTTCAAGGACCCCGACGGCAACATCCACGCCCTGGTGAGCGGGTGAGGGGGTCTCGTTCCTCAGTGCCCGTCGGGGCGCTCGCCGCGCGCCAGACGCAGGGTGAGGAACGCCAGCACACAGACTGCGGTGACGAGCGTCGCCCAGAGCAGCACCGTCTGCCAGAGGCTCGAGCCCTTCAGCCGTGAGCCCAGGCTGTAGCGCTGGTTCGTCTCGAGCGCGCCGGCCGTGATCGAGGCGGCACGCACGGCCAGGACGACATCGCGCACGCGCTCGAGCTCGTAGCGCGGCGGGTCCTGGCCCGGCGCTCCCATCAGCAGCTCGTAGCGCCCGGCCGGTGCGGTGAGGTAGAGCTCGGGGAGCGACACCCGCGCCTGCACCGACCGAATGTCGAGCGGGGCGTCGTCGCCGTCCTCCACCTCGAGCACCAGGGAGGTGACGCGCACCGGAGTCAGCTCGAGACTCACCGGCCCGGTGTCGCCGACGGGACGGGTCAGCCGGCCCCGCAGCAGGGTCGTGGTGCTTCCGTCTTCGAGCCTGGCCGTGAGCAGAACGGCCCGGTCGAAGTACCCGCTGCCGGCGTCGAGCGTCAGCCGGTGGAGGCCCAACGGCGACTCGGGCGGGCGCAGCGCATAGCGTGACGCGCGCTCGTGAGGTGTGGGGCCGTCCACCCCCAGCGGCACGACGTCGGTCACCGCGTCCCGCGCGAGCAGGTAGGGCCATTGATGAGAGGTCTCATCGGCGACCCTCATGTCCGAGAGATCGTGCTCCAGGATCGCCAGATCGGCCGGCTCGATCCGCAGTTTCGAGAGCCCTTCCGGCGAGCCGGGGACGGTGAGACTGCGGACGTGGCGGAACATTCCAGGGTCGACCGTGGCGCCGGCATGCATGGCGAACGCGAGGGCCGGCGCGCGATCGTAAGCGGGATTCGGACGGGTCGCGCCCAGCCGGGCGGGACGGACCGTGTCCGGTTCGTAGAGCAGCGCCGCCGCATCGGCCCGTTTGCCGGCAACCACCTGGGCCGGCGGCGGCAGCAGGCCCTCCACGTCGTAGCGAGGCGGGTGCGCGCGTCCTCCGCCGAACCGGAGGATGCCGCCCGGGCCGGCGAAGACGAGCGAGGGCTGCCGGATCACCGCCGAGAAGGTCGGCTGATCGAGCGGGGGGCTGTCGCCGTTGTCGATCTCGACACGCAACCTCTCGCCGCGCGCCGGCCAGAGCCCGATCTCGTTCTCGCCGACCGGCGTCAGCGCCGCGACGCGATACACGCGCCCGGACCCCAGCGAGGCGTCCGCGCCGGCCTGCACCTCGTCCCACACTTTGATGCCGCGATCGAAGGTGCCGGTGGTGGTTTCGACCCTCAGGATGTCAGGGACGATTCCAGGGGGCCGGGAGAGATCGACGAGGGTTCTGTGCTCCTCGGCGCGCACCGACAGAATCTGGAGCGGAACGGCGATGCGTCCTCCGCGCTCGAGAACCTGCGCGCTCTCCAGCCGCACGGACGGCTCGAGCCAGAAGGGGTGCTCGGTCTCCAGGACGATGCGCAGGCGCGGTCCGTCGAAGGGCGGGAGCGGAAAACGGATCTTCTCGGCGGGGCGCGCGCCGCGCAGGCGGAAGAGCGAGCCACCCTTGACCAGCGAAACGGGGGCGCCTGCCGCGCCGAGCCCTTCGACATCGACCCTGGCCACGAACTCGGAAGCCCGAGGTTCCAGCACCAGGACCCAGGTGCCCGACCGCGGAGCTTCACCGGGCATGGGGACATCGAAGCCCTCGCGCCGAAGGGGCGGTCCGGTCTCCCGATGCGTCTCGGCCCGGGTGGCCTCCTCGAGGCGCGGCTCGAAGCGCTGCAGGAAATCGGCGTGCTCCTCCGGAGCCATCCCGGCATCGACCAGAAACGCAACCTCCCTGCCTTGCGGGTCGAAGAGCCGCAGATCGGACAGGTCCGGGCGGCAGGCCGACAGGATCTCGGGAGGCAGAAGGAGGCGCGACAGGGGACTGCCGCCCGCGACGACCTCCGCCTCCATTGGGAACAGACGGGACAACTCGGCCGGCTCCGTGCCGTGACTCCGTCCGCCGGCCGGGAGCGACACGGCCAGCGCCAGAGCCCATGCGATCATCCGTGTCCGCTTCACCTGAACCGCTCTCATCATGGGGCCGGGGCACGCGAGGTCTGCGCCCGATCCTTGCCGAAGACGAATCGCTGGTACAGGAGCGACACGAGGATCAGTGACACCGCCAGCCCGACCAGCGACGCCACGCGATACAGGTCGCGCAGCGCCCCCAGATCGTACAGGAAGACCTTGCCGATGGTGATGAGGAGAAAGCAGAGGCTGATCCAGCGCAGCCCGAGGGTGTCGCGCGCCATCCCGAAGCCCAGGAGGATCAGGGCGTAGATCGCCCAGGCGATCGACACGGTGAGGCGCTGAGCAGGAGGGCCGCCCAGATTCAGGGTGAGCGCCGGGCCGGTCGCGAACCAGTCGGCGATGGCCATGTTGATCCAGACGAAGACCACGGCGATGGCGGCCAGTCCTGCGCCCGACGCACCGAGAGGATGACCCTTGGTGTACAGGTCCGGTTCCCACGGCCGTGCGCGCTCCACCTCGTGGCGCCTCAGCAGCGCCGCGCTCCCGAGCAGGGCTGCTGCGGGCACGAGGTAGGTGTACATCAGCCAGTTCACGATGCGCAGGCCAGACCGGGGGTAGTAGCCGAGCAGCTCGACGTTGGCCACCAACCGGAGGCTCGTGGCGGCGAGCAACGCGAGGCCGAAGTATTTCAGCCCGGGGTGATCGAGCCGCGTCCAGAGAGCGATGACCGCCAGTCCTTCGAGCGCCCAGCCGATGGTGATCCACTCCTTCTCGAGCTGCAGCGGGATGGCGACCGCGAAAAAACAGAGGGCGGTCGCCGCGAGCCAGGCCAGAGCGCTCTGCCGGATCGGATCGGATGCCGGCCACGCCCGGCGCGCGCGGTGAGCGGCGGCCAGGGACAGCCCTCCCAGCAACACGGGAAGCACGCCGAGGAAGGCATCACCGAAGCTCCAGACGAACAGCCGCTTCATGGGCATGAACCAGATCGGTCCGGCCAGCGCTGCGGCATACCAGGCGAGCCGATCCTCCGAGAAGCGCCTCACGTTCGCGAACGGCCATGTCGTGAAGACGACAACGGCCGCGGCCAGGAGCAGGAATGCGACGGTGCACTCCGAGGGGCGGTCACGCAGCCCGTCCCGGCCCACGGTCCATCCAAGATGCACCAGGAAGGTCGCAGCGGCCGCCCCTGCCGCCCAGGCGCCCTTCCCCAGGCGTGTCGCCGCGATCATCGAGAGCAGACCGAGCAGCAGCGCGGTGCCCAGTACCGGGAGCGGTGAAAGAGACGAAGTGAACGGTGCCGGCGTCAGCCCCACGAGCAGCACCATGGGCAGCAGGCCGGCCGCCTGATCGGCGAACCGGCGCAGGTCCGGCCCGCGCCGCAGAAGCGCAACGGCGTGGAGGGCCAGCGCCGCCCCCACGAGAAGCGCCAGAAAAATGGAGGGGGAGGGGAAGCGCGGGCCGCGAAAGTGGGCGCCATGCAGGATCGTGAGACCCACGCCGATCCCCAGCGCGGCCAGCCACTGCAGGCTTCCGCGGTCGGGGAAGGCGGCGTGGCGATAGAGGATCGCGGCGAGGGCCGCCCAGCCGGTGAGCCACGGCGCCATGGGCATCCCCTCGGACACCGCGCCGAACAGGAGCAGGAGAAACATCCCGAGCGCGGCGATCAGCGCCGCGGCCATGGGGCCTTCGAATCCGAAGGCCTGCGGGTCGAGCTCGACGAAGATGTGGAACACCAGCGCCAGCCCGATCCCCACGCCGGCCATCTCCCAGGCGAGCGGAGCCGTCAGCGCATGTTGCGCGAGCCAGACCGCCACGACGCCGACGCTCGCCCCGGCCGCCGCGGTGCCGAGCATCGGCGCTTTCTGCTCGCGGGAAACCCAGCCGGCGCCGGCGCCGAGCAGTCCCAGCAGGATGGCAATCGGGTACAGGTGCGGCCCGAGCTCGGTCTGCCCCGCGAAGTAGAGCGCGAAGAGGAACGGAAACAGAATCGCGCCGACCTGAGTCCCGGTCCAGCCCCGTTGCGGCGCGTCGCGGCCTGCGAAGCGGCCCGCGACCACGAAAAGCAGCGCGAAGACGACCAGGATGGCAAGCGCGAGGAACAGCCGTTCCGGTCCCATGCGGTTGACGATCCAGAGCGCCTGCATGAGACAGGTGCCCAGCAGGCTGAGGACGCCGAGCGAGGGCCAGCGGCGCTTCCGGCCCACGGCCAGAAGGCCCAGATCGAGCAGCAGGACGTAGCCGAAGAACCCGAACGGCCGGTCTGCATCACTCGAGAGAAGAAGCGGTGTTGCGAAGCCTCCGACCAGGCCGAACACGGCCACCAGCAGCGACCCATGCCGCACCGCCAGAAGGCAGCAGCCGGTGGTCACCAGCACCATCAGGCCGAACGCGACCGGCATCCCGATCAATTGGTAGAGTGTGTGCGCCGCCCAGAATGCCGCATAGAGCACGACCACCCCGGCGCCGGAGATCCCCTCGGCTGTCTGCCGGTAGCCGCGGCCTCGCAGCCATTCGGATCCGACCAGGCACCCAAGACCCGTCAGCGTGCCGAGGACCACCCTCATGGCGGGCGTGATCAGCGCGTGCTCGATCGAGTACTTGAAGAAGAGCAGCCCCGCGAGTCCCAGCGCCACCGCTCCCACCACCGCCGCGCCGCGGATGCCGATCCATTGTTCCCAGTCGATGGGAGGCGCCGGGGGCGGAGGTGGCTCGGGCGGCCGCTCCATCCAGAGGGGCTTCGATGGAGGCGGCTGCGACGGAGCGGCGGGCGCCGCCCGGGATGGCTCGGGCACGATCGGGCCGACCGGCTTGACGGGAGGCGGCTCGATCGGGCGTGCCGGGGCAGGGGTGTGTGATGGCGGTGGCGAGGGAGCGCGCTCGGCGCGCTCGAGCATGGTGATGCGCTCCAGGAGTGAGGTGACCCGGCGCTCGAGCGCCTCGAGCCGGGCATCATCCTTCTCGGTATTCCTGGTCAGACGGGAAAGACTGTTGAAACGGGAGAGCGCGACCAATGCGAGGATCGGACCAGCGACGGCACCGCCCACTGTGAACAGGAGGATCAGACCGACCGACTCAGACATCCCGCTCCTGCCGCCGAAGGGAGCACCTGGGGACGCGGAATTCTATCACCGGTCCCGGTTCAGGGGGCTACCCGAGCACGACCTCGACCTGGTGCTCGCGACCGTCGTCGGACAGGGGGACGGATGCCTCTGACGGGAGCAGGGTCCCATCCAGGCTGAGCCTGGATACCCCGCGGCAGACGCCCTTGGGGTTGTCCACGGTGATCCGGTAGAGGGTGAGGCCGTGCCGGTAGGTGACTTCGAAGCCTTTCCACTTCCCGGGAATGCACGGATCGATATAGAGAGCGGGGCCTCGCTTCCGCAACCCTAGAATCCACTCCAGGCCCGCGCGGTGCAGCCAGCCAGCCGCCCCCGTGTACCACGTCCATCCTCCCCGAGCCACGTGGGGAGGCTCGGAATAGATGTCCGCAGCCACGACGTACGGCTCCACCTTGTACCTGCGGACATCCGCCCGCGTGGTCGCATGGTGAATCGGGTTCAATCGACCGAACAGGTCGGCGGCCTTGTCGCCGTCGCCCAGCGCGGCGAAGGCCATGACCGACCAGATCGCGGCGTGGGTGTACTGGCCGCCGTTCTCCCTGATTCCGGGAGGGTATCCCTTGATGTATCCGGGGTCGTGGGGGGTGCGGTCGAACGGCGGGGAGAGGAGCAGCAGAAGCCCCTCCGCGCGCCTGACCAGGTGACGCTCCACGGATTCCATGGCCCGGCGTGCCCGCTCCCGGTTGCCGGAGTCCGAGAGGACCGCCCAGGACTGTGAGATGGAGTCGATCCGGCACTCGTCGTTCGCCGCGGACCCCAGAGGCGTTCCGTCGTCGAAGTACGCCCGCCGATACCAGGCTCCGTCCCATGCTTCGCGCTCCAGCGATGCTTCCAGGGATGCGGCGCTGGTCCGCCACCGCGCAGCACGCTCGCCCTCGCCGCGCAGGCCGGCGATCCCGGCGAACTCTCTGAGGTTCGCGAGGAGAAACCACCCCAGCCAGACGCTCTCTCCCCGGCCCTCGTGTCCGACGCGGTTCATGCCGTCGTTCCAGTCTCCGGCGCCCATCAGCGGCAGGCCGTGGCTGCCCACGTCAAGGCTCTTCTCCAGGGCCCGTGCGCAGTGCTCGAACAGGGTGGCCCGATGCTCCGATTCCGCGGGCTGGAAGTACGCTTCCTGCTGCGTATCGGCCAGCGGTGCTCCCGCGAGCCAGGGGATCTCTTCGTCGAGCACCGTCTGATCTTCGGTGATCCTCAGGTAATGAGCCACGGCGTAGGGAAGCCAGAGGCGGTCGTCGGTGATCCGCGTCCGCACGCCGCGACCCGTCGGCGGATGCCACCAGTGCTGAACGTCCCCTTCTTCGAACTGCCGGGCGGCGGCGCGCAGGAGATGCTCGCGCGTGACGTCGGGCCTGATCGCCGCCAGGGCCAGGACGTCCTGGAGCTGGTCGCGGAAACCGTACGCCCCCCCGGACTGATAGAGAGCCGATCGGGACCAGATCCGGCACGAGAGCGTCTGGTACAGGAGCCAGCGGTTGAGCATGAGATCCATGGAGCGATCCGGGGTCTTCACCTGCACCGCGCCCAGCAGACTGTCCCAGTGCTGCTGAACCTCACGGAGGATCCGATCGCAGCTCGTCGCGCGGTACCGCTCGATCAGGGATCGAGAGTCTTCGGGACTCTCACCCTGCCCCAGCAGGAACACCACGTCGGCGCGCTCCCCGGGCTCGAGCTCGACGATGGTCTGCAGAGCGGCACAGGGATCGAGGCCCGCTCCGGTCTTTCCCGTGAGCTTCAGGCCGCGCTCCAGCGATCCGGGTTGGTTGGGGCTCGCGTTACGTCCCAGGAATTCGAGGCGGTCCCCCGTCCACGAGGTCTGGAGTCCCCCCAGGTCGGCGAAGGCGACCCGGTTGGCGAACTCTTCGTTCCAGGCGTTGCGGGCGAAGATGGCCCCTGTCTCGGCGTCCTTGTGTGTGACCACCCAGGGGGCGGAGCCGGTTCGCGCGACACCGAGCACCCACTCCACGTACGCCGTGACCGAGAGCCGCCGGGTGCGGCCGGACCGATTCTCCAAGGTGAGACGGGAGATCTTGATGGGATCACGCAGCGGCACGAGCATCAGGAGATCCAGGGCGATGCCGTGCGATGTGTGCTCGAATCGGCTGTACCCCTGGCCGTGCCGGACGACATACGGCCAGGCTTCTTCACGAATCGGGAGACAGGTGGGTCCCCAGACCATGCCGCTGTCCTCGTCGCGCACGTAGATCGTTTCGCCCGGCGTGTCGCTCACAGGGTCGTTGGACCATGGCGACAGTCTGTTTTCCCGGCTGTTGCCGGACCACGTGTACCCCGAGCCGGACTCCGAGACCTGGAATCCAAAGTCCGGGTTGGACACCACGTTGATCCAGGGAGCCGGCGTCCACTGCCCCTTGCCCAGCACCGTGACGTACTCGCGGCCGTCCCGCGTGAATCCCCCCAGGCCGTTGAAGAACTCGAGATCGAGTGAGGGAGGGGACACGGTCTGCGCGCTCTCGCGATGCAGGCGAAGGCGCGACGGAACGGGTGCCGGGCGGTCCAGGCGGATGGTCTGCTCGGAAAGGGAGCCCCGGCTCGCCAGGATCAGGAGACGCGCCGACGAGCGCAGCAGGAGCAGATCCTGGGGAGACAGGAGGTCCTCCCTCAAGACGAAGACGCGCCCTCGCTGGCCGTCAGCCTCGCCGGCCGTGGATCGGCTCACACGCACCAGGGCCTCGATCGACTGCTGGAAGTCCTGCGCATAGGAGGCGCCCTTCGCATTGAGAATCACCAGATCGACGGGAACTCCCTTCAAGCTCCAGTACTCGTGCCCCCGCAGGAGCTGCCTCACCACGTCCCGCTCTTCCTCCTGCTCGATGCGCACCAGCGCGATCGGAAGGTCTCCGGAGATACCGTAGGGCCAAAGTCCCGACGGTCCTCTGCGGTTCGTGGCCAGCACCTGAGGCGTCGCGCGCAGCGTGGGATCGATGTACAACAGGCGATTGGCCAGACGCTGGAAGAGATGCGCCTCGTCCTGGGTGATCCTCAGGTGATGCAGCCGGACCTGGGCCCGCGTCCAGGCCAAGGTGCTTTCCCGCTCGAACGTCGCCGGCTGCTGATACTTCTCGGCTATCTGGAGCGCTTCCTCCCGTGATTGCGTCACGAGCGTGGTGTAAACGATGCGGACGGTCCCTAGAGCAGGCAGTGCCAGGCGGTGCCGAAGGCTCACGATGGGATCCAGGACCGTCCCGGCCGAGTTGGTCAGGGGGCCTCCGTCGATCACGGAAACCGGCGTGCGGAGCCCCCGGCCCCGCCCCAGGAAGCGCGCGCGATCGCTCTCGTACTGCGGCGTGCCGATCGTCTCTCCCTCGAGCGCGGCCAGATGGGCGAGCCAGACTCGCGGCTCGTCCGCCGACCGCGGGCGTCGGGTGGCCAGCAAAGCACGGAGATGTGGGACGAACTCGGTCTCCACGAACAGATTGGAGAAGGCAGGGTGCGCCTCGTCCGCCGCCTGCGGAGCCAGCACGATCTCGGCATAGGACGTGAAATCAATCTCTCGACTCCGGTTTTCCCGGTTTGTCACCGTCAGCCGGCGGAGCTCGGCGTCGTCCTCGGAGGAGACCAGGATCTCCAGAGTGATGGAGAGAGACCGGTCCCTCTGCGCAATCCTGGCACGGTCCTCCGCATAGACGGCTTCATAGTGATCGGCCGGGGTTCCGCTCGGCTGGAAGCCGGCTGACCAGACGCCGCCGCTCCGGACGTCCCGCAGAAAGACGAAGGTCCCCCAGCAGTCACGCGTCGTGTCCTCGCGCCAGCGCGTCACTGCAATCTCGCGCCATCGACTGAACCCGGAGCCAGCCGCCGTGACCATCACCGTGTAGCGCCCGTTGGAGAGAAGGTGGGAGCGCGGCGTGATGTCGTGGGGCGAGTCGAAGTGCCGCAAGGTGGGAGGAATGAGGTCGCGCACGAGCGCGGCCACCTCGACCTCCTCCGCACGCGGCCGGGTGATGGCCACCGCGCGCGGTGTGCGCTCCTGGAGGAGAAGCTCCCCTGCCTGGACCAGCGGGTGGGCATGGAATCGCTTCCGGGTCAGCCCTTCGTTGAGCACGTTCCCCAGAGAAATGAGAGTCATCCCCTGGTGATGCGCCATGAAGGCGCGCACCACGACCGCGGCGGTGTTCTCGGGCAGCCTCGCCGGGGTGTAGTCGAGCGCTTCGTAGAACCCGTAGGCACCGCGCGCTCCTGCCTGCTCGAGGCTGGCGAAGTTCTCCACGGCGGCGCCGGGGTCCACCATGGCCGCGAGCGCGGTGGCGTACGGAGCCACCACGATGTCCTCGAGCAGCCCGCGCTTGAGCCCCAGGCCGGGGACGCCGAAAGCGGAGTACTGATAGGTGAGCTGCGCGTCACGCACGTTGTAGGCCGACTCGGAGACTCCCCATGGAACCCGTCGCTCCGCCCCGTAGCGGATCTGGCGCCCGACCACGAGGCGGCACGTGAGATCCAGCAGGCTCTGCGCGGGCTGCGACATCACCAGAAGAGGCATGAGGTACTCGAACATCGACCCGGACCACGACACCAGGGCCGCGCCGCGACCGATCGGCGTGAGCGATCGGCCGAGATGGAACCAGTGCTGGGGAGGCACGTCTCCCTTGGCAATGGCCAGGAAGCTCGCCAGCCGGGCTTCGGAGGCCAGCAGGTCGTACCTTCCGGGATCGAGCGTGCTGGTGTCGACGCGGTAGCCGATGGAGAAGAGCTTGCTCGTGGGATCGAACAGGAACTGGAAGTCCATGGCCTGGAAGATCTCATCGGCGAGCGTGGCAAGAGCCGAGAGACGATGCGCGAGACTCCCCTCATGGAGCTGCATGTCGCGGGCGTGGCTCCTGACGGCGCCCTGGACGGCGCTCGCCCAGATCAGGATCTCGGATCGGGAATCGTGCTGCGCCTCGCTCGCAAACGTGCGCGCGATGTCCAGCAGGTTGTCGGCCAGAGTCTCGAGCTGTTGGAGGCGACGGCGCCGATCGGGCAGCGACGCCGGTGGATCTTGCAACGCGGCCGCCGTCGCCAAGGCGGCCTCGCGCAGCTGCACCGCTGTGACCGTTTGCGCACGGCCGGAAGACTCGACTCCTTCCATCGAATCGGTCAGCAGCTGAAGAGCGTCCCCGATCCCCTGGAAGGCCTCCGTGTCTGCGACGGAGCGGTGCATCAGCTCGCGGCAGGCCTGAGCCATGGCGATCAGATACCCGGCCAGGTTGCCGCTGTCGACGGTGGACACGTACGTGGGCTCCAGCGGCCGGAGGTCCCGTGTGTCGTACCAGTTGAGGAAGTGACCCCGGACGCGGCGCAGGCCGCTCATGGTCTGCAACGTGGCCTCGAGCCGTTCAACGGTTTCCAGAGTTCCGATCCAGCCGAAATCGCGGGCGGCCACCGTGCTGAGCAGATAGAGTCCCAGGTTCGTCGGCGACGTGCGACGGGCTTCGACCGGCTCGGGATCTTCCTGGAAGTTGTCGGGTGGCAGACCATGGCTCCGCTCGTCCACGAACGTCTCGAAGAAGCGCCAGGTCCGCCGGGCGATGAGACGCAAAGAGAGCGTCTGCCCGGAGGAAAGGACCTGGGACTTGGCGGCCTTCCGTGGGACGCTGATGTGCCAGGCGAGGATGGGTGACGCTATCCAGAGAAGAACGAACGGCGCGGCCACGGGCCAGGCTCCCGGCTTGAGCGCGACGAAGAGCACGCCGGCTCCAGCAGCCAGCAACACGCCCCACCGGAGGTGCCGGTAGAAGGCCCCGAGCCTCAGGTCGGCCCCGTAGCCCGCCTGCGCGGCCGTCACCCACTCGAGGAGGTTCCTCCTGGTGACGTATTGCCGGCCGAGGGTGCGGATGATCGCGTCCACCATGAGCCATGCCTGGTGGGCCAGCATGGCGATGGCCAGAAGCGTCTGCGACGAGGCCACCTGGATGTCGTGGCCCACGGCGCGAAGGTGATTTCGCTTGGAGAACCCCCATCGCCTTGGAATGAGGCCATCGAGGACCGGGATCACCGCCGGCACGGCGACGGAACCGACGAAGAGGCCGGTCCAGAGCAGCGGAGAAGCCGCCGGGAGGATCCAGGCGGCCACCGCGACCAGAAAGGCCGAGGGCGCGGCAAGGCTTCGCCGCAGGTTGTCCACCATCTTCCATCGTCCATGAAGGGGGATGCCAGCCGTCTGCGTCCGGCCCGAGGCGTCGCGCGCGTGGCCCAGGATCCAGGGAAGGAGCTGCCAGTCACCCCGCACCCATCGATGGTGGCGGCGGGCGGCCACCTCGTAGTTGGAGGGAAATTCCTCGAAGAGATCGATGTCCGTCGCCAGCCCGGCGCGCGCGAACGTACTTTCGAAGAGATCGTGGCTGAGAAGCGTGTTCTCCGGGATCTTGCCCTCGAGGGCCGCCTCGAAGGCATCGACGTCGTAGATCCCTTTGCCGGTGTACGACCCCTCGCCGAAGAGGTCCTGATAGACATCGGAGACCGCGGCCGCGTAGGGGTCCACGCCACCGGGGCCCGAAATGATCCGCTGGTAGGTCGTGCTTGCCGGGCCCGTCGGCAGGGACGGCGTGAGCCGGGGCTGGAGGATCGCGTAGCCGTCGACGACACGTCCCTTCCGGGGATCGAAGCGCGGCCGGTTTAACGGATGCGCCATCGCCCCGACCAGGCGGCGAGCCGTTCCCATGGGAAGCCGGGTGTCCGCATCCAGGGTGATGACGTAGCGAACGTCCGGCGGCACAAGGGGAGGCTGACCAAGGATGTGAGCGAACGTGGTGTCGCCGGCGCCGCGCAGAAGCCGGTTCAGCTCATGGAGCTTCCCGCGTTTTCTCTCCCAGCCGATCCACTTGCCTTCCTTTTCGTTCCAGAGACGCCGGCGATGCAACAGAAGGAAACGCTCCCCGCCACCGGGCGGGCTGCCGTACCGCACATTGAGGTGCGCGATGCCGCCGGCCAGCGCGGCGAGGAGGTCCTCGTCGCCGGGGACCCTCTCATCGGTCGCATCGGCCCAGTCCGTGAGGAGGGCGAAATGGAGATGGCCTTCGGGATTCGCGAGATAGTGCACCTCGAGCCGCGCGAGCTGGTCGTCGATTTCACCCTGCGACGTGAGCATCGTGGGCACGACGACCAGGGTCCGAAGCTCCGGGGGCACGCCCTGGACGAGCTCGAGCTTGGGGAGGCGCCTGGGTGGAACGAGATGGGGGACCAGGCGGTGGACGAGCGACACGGCGATATCGGAGGCGGGCACCAGGCCGAGGATTCCCAGCACGGCGAGGACCCAGGAAGCCGCCCCGGCGCTCCAGGTCAGGAAGAGAAGGCCGGATAGCAGAAGGCCGGTGAAGGTCGCAATCCCGCCCAGGTACGCCGTGATCGCGTGAGTGCGTAAGGCGCGGCGGAGCCGGACTCGCAAGGGGACGCGAAACCCCAGCCGTTCCTCGAGAGCCCCCCGCCCGGCGCCCACGATGTAATACCCGGAGTCCTCCTCGGCCAACTCGGGAACGCCGGGACGCGTCTGAGCCGGCTCGTTCTCGCGGCGTGAGCTCCGGGCCAGCAGCACCGCTTCCCGCGCCACCTCGATCTCCGATCGCCCCGAACCACGGGAGAGCTGCTCGACCTCGGCGCGGTACTCGTCCCGGGTCGCGAAATCCATGGCGGCGAACCCGGGAGCGGTGCGAAGCACCTCGTCCACCAGGCTGACGCTCTCGAAGAACTCCGGCCAGTCGACGGAGGACATCCATCGCATGCTGGTGATGATGTTCCGAACGCTGACGTTGGCCGCCGCCTGAGCCTGGTGTTCCTGGGCGACCACGTCATCGGCCGAGGTCCCCTGGGCGTCCAGCTTGTTGTCGAGCCACGCCAGAACCGGCATGGTGGAGGGGTCCTGGCCGCGCAGCCGCTGGATGAGCTGCACGGCGAAGGCGCGGGCCAGGGGGGCGTCGTCCAGACTGCTCAGGACCTCGTCCGGAGCCTCCAGCGGCCGATCGCCGAGTCCCAGCAGGCGATCCGCCAGCTCGTCGGCCCGGGCCCGATCCTGGCGGGAGCGGATGATCAGCTGCGAGAGCCGTCGCAGGTTCTCCACGAGAGCCACGCGAAGATGGATGGCGACCGCCCAGAGCTCACCGATGGTCAGCGGTTGGATGCGCTGGTAGGCCCGGACGAATCGCAGCAGCGTCTCCATCTCGAAGCGGCTGTCGGTATGGGCGACGTAGGCCCAGGCCAGCCCATAGACGCGCGGGTATCCCGCCAGGTGGCCCGCGGCGATCTTCGGCAGCCGGCGGTAGTAGCTCCCCGGGAGGTGGTCCCGGATCCCTCGGAGCTGCTCGTCCACGACGTGAAAGTTGTCGAGGATCCATTCGGCGGCGGGGGTGATCTCCTGCTTCGCCAGGACGGTTCCGGCGATGTTCCTGTACCCGGCCAGCAGCACGTGCGCGTTGTCGCGGACCCTGGGGAGGAGCTTGCGTCCTCGGGGCGGCTTCCCGGTGGCGCGATGAGCCTCGGCCAGGCTCTCGGCGTGCTGCTCCAGCCGCTCGATGCCGAAGATCTCGGCACGGATCGGGTCTTCCACGGAAGACGGGACGTCGAGGACGGCGGCGGGCTTCATGGCGAGATTCCATCCCTGGACGCTGAGAGAGCACGTCGGTTCACGGACCGGTGAGGGTTCTGACCCGCTTCTATTCCGATTGCCGGAGAAACAGAGCGGTGATCATGTCGCCAGTATGGCCGCGCCAGATGGCGGCGATTCTATCACGCGATCGGCCGGCCGCCGGGATTGACAACCGCCGTCCATGGTGGGAGCATGGCGGCGCACTTCCTTCCGTCAGTCCGCGTCCGTTGAAGCAAATCTCCAGGCGGCGCCGTCAGCACACCTGACCGTGATTCCGTGAACGCCCTCGGTTCTGAGCCAGGACGGACCCTGGAGGAGGCGGCGCTGATGCCGACGATGCGCGGAATCCTCGTGGCGGCGATCATGATGGCCCTGGCGGCTTCGTCCGCCCATACCGGCGGGACCGACGTGGTCGAAGTGAAGAACGGCGATCGGTTTACGGGCGACGTGTCGGGCCTGTATCGCGGAAAGCTGGCGTTTCGCACGGACGCGGCCGGCACGATAGACATCGCCTGGGACCAGGTGGTCAGTCTCACCAGCACGCAGAACCTCGACGTCGAGCTGACGTCGGGAAAGCGATACTCCGGGACGATCACCATGCCGTCGCCGGGCCAGCTGGTGGTGCAGACCGACTCGGGCCCGACGCCACCGCTCGATGCGCATGATGTCGTGCGGCTCACCTCGATCGTGAGCGACTTCCAGGATCGAATGTCGGGGTCGATCGACTTCGGCTGGACCTTCCTGCAGGAGAATTCCGCGGTGACCCGGGCGCTCAACGCCGAAGCCGCTCACAGCAGCCTCCATTGGGAGACGGAGGGAAGGCTGAATTCATGGGTAGAGAGGCGGGACGACGCCGACAGGGAATCGCGCAATGACGTCACCATCGACACGCGCAGGCTCTTTTCCATGCGCTGGTTCGGGCTGGGGATGTTCGAGGCCCTGGCGGACGAGCGCATGGGCGTCGACTGGAGGCTGGTGGCCGCCGTGGGCGGGGGCCGGAGGCTGATCCAGTCGCACCGGAACCACTTCTCGTTAGAGGGGGGGCTGGCCTTCAACATCGAGGAGTACGAAGACGAAAGCTCCACCGATCGCTCGTTCGAAGTGATGGCCGGGCTGCACTGGGACCTGTTCGCCGGCAACCGGACGACGGCCGCCGTCGTCGGAAACACGTACCTGGGCCTGGACCGGCAGCGTCTGCGAGCCGAGCTCGACGGCAACGTGCACAGGAGCCTGGTCGGCAGCCTGTACTTGGCGGGAAACATGTTCGGAAGCTACGACAGCGATCCGCCGATCGATGCCCCGCGCAGCGACATCGGCGCGTCGATCGCGCTCGGATGGTCCTTCTAGTCCACGACGCCCAGGAGACGCAGGCCGTTCACGGACACCTCCACGCCCAGCGCGGCCTGGATCCCGATCGAGATCTCCCAGATGGGAGCGGGGACGGCCTGCGCTGCGGTGCCGGGGCTCGCTTCCTGTGCGGCCGACGTCGCTGCCGCGAGGAGGAAGACGCCGGCGACAGGCGTCATCGCGTGCCCGACCAGTTTCGTTCCACGTCATTCGCATCGGGCCACGATCCGTCGTGGCTTGAGGACCTCGTTCAGGCTGACACGTCAACACGTGGCGCGGTGCCCGGCAGGGTCCTAGTCTGGAATCAGAGGGATTCCGATGCGTGGAGTTCACGTCCGACCCGCGGCTGCTGGCGCGGTTCGACGGGAGCCAGGGCCGGTGGCGTATCGCGGGCGGAACGCATCGCCTGGCTCTCGGCAAGTCCGCCGACGATCCCGTCCTCACCGCGGAGGCCCAGCTCGCGGGGCGGCTGTTCGGGAGCTGAACGACGACGCGAGGCGATTTGGGCACTGAAGTGGTTAGCGAGGAGGCAGGTATGCGTGCCATGGCGGTGTTTCCCGGCAGGAGGGAACTGCGGATCGTCGACGTTCCGGCCCCCACGCTGAAGGGCGAGCGCGACGTGCTGATACGGGTGAGGGAGGTTGGCATCTGCGGGACCGACCGCGAGATCGCCGCCTTCCACCTCGGCACGCCCTCTGCGGGACGCGAGGTCCTGGTGCTGGGGCACGAAGCGCTGGGCGAAGTGATCGACGTGGGCTCGTCGGTCAGGACGCTCGATCGAGGCGATCTGGTGGCCATGACCGTGCGCCGGCCCTGCACCGAGGACACGTGCGTGGCCTGTCGCGCGGGTCGTCAGGACTTCTGTGTCACGGGCCGCTTTCGTGAACGAGGGATCAAGGAAGCGGACGGCTTCATGACCGAGCTCGTCGTCGAGGATGAGCGCTGTCTCGTGCCGGTCCCCCGCAGGCTGGCGGAGGTCGGGGTCCTCGTCGAGCCTCTGACCATCGCGGCCAAGGCCGCGGTCGAGCTGAGGACGATTCTCCAGCGATTCCCCTGGGAGCCCGTCGGCCTGCGCGCGCTCGTCCTCGGCGCCGGTCCTATCGGCCTGCTGGGGGCCATGATGCTCGTGGCGCACAACCACAAGACCATCGTGTACTCGCGCGAGCCTGCCGACAGCGCGCGGGCGGAGCTCCTGCGCTCGTTCGGGGCGCAGTACGTCTCCGCGGAGGAGACGCCGCTCGCCGGGTTGTCGTCAGGCGGCGGTCCATTCGACTTCATGTTCGAGGCGGTGGGGACGGCCCGGGTCGCGTTTGGCGCCCTCCATGCGCTGGCGCCAAACGGGGTGTGCGTTCTCAGCGGCGTTCCCGGCGGGCAGGCGCCGATCGAGATGGATCTCGACAGCATCATGCGCGACATCGTGTACAAGAACCAGATGCTCTTCGGCACCGTCAACGCCTCCCGCTCGGCGTTCGAAGCGTCGGTGCGCCAGCTCGAGCAGTTCATGTCGATCTTCCCCGACGCCGTGCGGAGCCTCATCACCGAACGGGTCAGTCTGGAAGACGCACCCGAGCTCTTGCGCCGGCCGGGCGGCATCAAGCAGGTCGTGACCATGGCAGCCGCGGCGTGAGGAGCA
The DNA here is from genome assembly GCA_050747525.1 of Candidatus Polarisedimenticolia bacterium. Lineage (GTDB taxonomy): Bacteria > Acidobacteriota > Polarisedimenticolia > JACPZX01 > DASXTC01 > JBOGOC01. Next base: position 36,781 of record JBOGOC010000086.1, read on the forward strand.
GGAAATGCGCGTCCTGGTGATCGGAGGCGGCCCCGCTGGAGTCACCGCTGCCCTCAAGGCCGCGGAGCTCGGGGCCGATGTCACGCTCGTCGAGAGGCGTCGCGTGGGGGGCACAGCCCTGAACCAAGGTCCGGCGCCTGTGCGCACTCTGGCCCGTGCCGCGCGCCTCGTGCGGGACTGGAGCTCCTGGGAGAGCTTCGGTCTGCGCGGTCCGAAGCCCGTGGTGGACCTCGCCGCGACCCTGGCCAACGCCGAGCGGGTGGCTCGCTACGCGCACGATCGGAAGCGCGTTTCCGATCACATCCGCGCCGTGGGAGTCACGCTCGTCGAGGAGGCCGGCGAGGCGCGCTTCCTCGACGCAGACACGGTCGGGACGGCGGACGGCCGGGCCTGGAGCGCGGACCGCGTGATCGTCGCCGTGGGCGGGCGAGCCGCGCGGCTTCCAATCCCGGGCGCCGAGCTGGCCCTGACCTTCGAGGATGTGCGGAGCCTCAGGGCCCTGCCCAACCGGGTCTGCGTCATCGGGGCGGCGGACACCGGCTGCCAGATCACCTCCATTCTGGCCGACTTCGGCTGCCAGGTCTCGCTCATCGAGTATGCGCCCCGGATCGTGCCGCGAGCGGACGGCGATGTCTCCGCCGAGCTCGATAAAGCCTTCCGGGCGCGGGGCATCGAGGTCGTCACGAACGCGGGCGTCCAGCAGCTCGAGCCAGTCGGTGCAAGTGTGCGCATCGTCTACCGAAGTGGCGACGCGACGAGGAACGTGGAGGCCGACGCTGTCTTCTTCGCGGTGGGATGGCCCGGCAACGCGGACCTCATCGACGCCGCCGCGGCCGGTGTGGCGATCAGGCGCGGCTACGCGGTGGTCGACGACTACCTGCGCACGAGCGTTCCTCACATCTTCGCCGCCGGCGACGTCGACGGGCAGAGCATGCTGGTTTCGAGTGCCATGCTCGAGGGCCGCGTGGCAGCCGAGAACGCCGTGCTGGGGCCGCGCCGCAGGGTCGTCCACGAGATCGTCCCCGCCGGGAGCTTCACCGATCCCGAGTACGGCAGCGTGGGGCTCACCGAAGACCAGGCGCTCGCCCGGCACGAATGCGCGGTGGCCGTAGCCCGATACGAGTACCTGCTGCGGCCCGTCGCCGACGGTCAGCCGGAGGGCTTCTGCAAGCTGATCGTCGAGACCGGGCGGCGGCAGATCGTCGGCGCCCATGTGCTCGGCGAGTACTCGGCCGAGGTGATCCAGATGGTCGCCGCCTGCATGGCGACGCGGATGCGCGTCGAGGAGGTGGCCGAGCTCCAGCTCGCCTTCCCGACCTTCACCGAGGGCGTCGGCATGGCCGCCCGGATGCTGGTGCGCCAGCTCGGAGTTCGCGCCATGCCCCAGCTCTGGAGCAGCCTGAGTGAGCCAGAGGCAAGCACCTTGACGGGGAAGATGGTATGAGCGACGCGGCCCGTGCAGGAACATCATCTGATCCGCCGAGAGTAGAAAGACTCGATCCCGCGCTGGATCGGCTGATCGAGCCCGATGCCATGGTCGAGGTCCTCGCGCAGGGCTTTGACTGGAGCGAAGGTCCGGTCTGGGTGAAGGACGGCGGCTTCCTCTTGTTCTCGGACGTCCCGCAGAACACGATCGTGAGGTGGAAGAAAGGCGAGGGCGCCCGGGAGTGGTTGAAGCCTTCGGGCTACACGGGCCGCGAGCCGCGCGGCGCGGAGCTCGGCTCCAACGGCCTGTTGATCGACCGCGAGGGGCGGCTGGTCCTCTGCCAGCATGGCGATCGGCGCATCGCGCGCATGGAGGCGCCGCTGTCCGCGCCCGCGCCGCGGTTCTCGACCCTGGCGGTTCGGTGCGAGGGAGCGCGTTTGAACAGCCCGAACGACGCCGTGTTCCATCCGAACGGCGACCTCTATTTCACCGATCCTCCGTACGGGCTCGTGAAACAGTTCGAAGACCCGGCGCGCGAGCTTGCCTACCAGGGTGTCTTTCGAAGGCATCGCGACGGCGCGGTGAGCCTGCTCACGCGGGACATGACGAGACCGAACGGGCTGGGCTTCTCGCCCGACGAGAAGACGCTGTACGTCTCGCAGTCCGATCCGGCCGCGCCCATCTGGCGGGCGTTCGACGTGCGTCCGGACGGTTCGCTGGGAACGAGCCGCATTCTGTTCGATGCAGGCTCGCTGGCGAAGACTCGCCGCGGTCTGCCCGATGGGCTGAAAGTCGATACGGAGGGCAACCTGTTCGCGACAGGTCCGGGCGGCGTCCTGATCCTGACACCCGAGGGCAGGCATCTGGGGACGATCCTTACCGGGCAGGCCACCGGGAACTGCGCGTTCGGGGACGATGGCCGTACCCTTTACATCACCGCCCACATGCACTTGATGCGCGTCCGGCTGAAGGCGACAGGGCTAGGCTTCCAGGTTCCGTTCGACTCGAACGGATCGCGCCGCAAGCCCGTGCAATGAGCAACGTGCGTCCCGGCCCCGTGCCGGAAGGGATCCTCCGCCGCTTCACGCGCGGCAAGGAGCATCCCCGAGGGATTGTCTGGTTCGGAGCGCGCTCGTTCTGGGGACATCTGCGGCACCTCATCGCCTCGGCGATCGCCGCCAACAGCCTCGACTCGCGCGACTGGATGACCCCGGACGAGCCACGGGCCTTGCTGGCCCGGATCGCCGCGCTGCTGGGAGGCGATCCCGAGGCACCGACCCTGATAGATGCGATCCGGCGCGACCTCTACATCGATTACGTCGCGGACACGGGAGACGACGTGTCCGTGAGCCGCGCGGTGGCACGCCTCGTGTTCGCGCGGTACGAGCTGCCGGATCCGGATAGGTCCGGAATGTTCGTGACCGTCCCGCGCGGCGAGATCCTGCTGTTCGGCGGCGACACGGCCTACCCGGTGGCCACGGCGCAGGAGCTCATGAATCGCGTGATCGCGCCCTGGAATCAGGTGCTGCAGGCGCTGCCGGACGACGGGCGGCGCCGCGTCCTGCTCGGAGTCCCAGGCAACCACGACTGGTACGACGGCCTCGACGGGTTCGGCCGCATGTTCCGCCGGCCGGCGCCCGGCGTGTCCGCCCGGCCCAGCGCCAGGGGCATCTCACAGAAGATGCTCGAGCAGTCCGCGGAGTGGGCGCGGCAATTCTTCCGGGGCGGAAAAGTCGAGAAGCCCGAAGCCCTCGTGCTCTCGGGCTACGCGGCCGTGCAGAACGCGAGCTACTTCGCCTTGCCCCTCGCGCCCGCCATCGAGATGCTGGGCGTCGATCGCCAGCTCACGACCACCGACTCACGTCAGACCGAGTTTCTCGGCCACTACTATCAGTCGCACCCCGACTCGGCCACCCTCGCAGTGCTTCCCGATCCCGTCTTTCACTTCGGCGACCCCAGCAAGACTGGCACCCAGATGGTCGAGTGCCTGCACCTCGATCTGCTGAGCCGCGAGACATTCATCCTGACCGGAGACGTTCACCACTACGAGCGCCTCGAATCGGAGAAAACCCTGCACGTCATCGCGGGCGGTGGAGGCGCATTCCTTCACCCCGCCCGCATCGCCAAAGGAGGCATGCCCCCCACGGTCTCGTGGCCGGGGGCCGCGCAGTCGCGCGCGCTGCTGCGCCAGGTCCCCTGGAAGCTCTTTCTGGGTCGATCCGGCTTCCTTCCTCATCTTGGCTTCATGGCTCTGTTCGCTCTGGCGTATCTGCTCAGCGAGGTGCTTCATGTGCGCGTTGGCGTGGCCGTCTCGGCGTCGATCCTGACCACGCTGCTCGTCGGTGGCCTCTACGCCTTCATCGGCGGGGTCGTGCGCAGGCCGTCGGTGCTTCCCATCGCGCTCGGCGCGGCCCTGGTCACCGTCTCTCTTTCGATCGGAGGCACCCTGTTCCTCGACGGGCTCCTCGAGAGGCTGGGGCCGTCGGAGCTGCTGGGCTTTGCCCTGAGTCTCGGCACGTTCGTCATCGGCGTCTGGGCCGGCACGCTCGTCTTCGGGGGCTATCTGGTGCTGCTGACTTTGCTGGGCTACGAGAACACGCAGGCCTTCACGGTGCTGGATCACCCGGGGTTCAAGCACTTCGTGCGCCTGCGGGTGCGCGCCGACGGCCGCGGCATCGACGGATGGTGCATCGGCGCCGCGGACCCTCTTGGCGACGGCGGCAAGCCCGTGCTCGTCGATCGTTTCAGCTGGCGGCCTTTCGATGGCCGCTGACGACCAGGCCGTCGAGCTGCTGCTTCGCTTCGCGCGCTCGGCGCACGAGGCCGGCGGCTACCCGGCGAACGAGCTGGAGCCGCGGATCGTCGAGCTGGCGCGGGCGCTCGGACTGAGCTCGGTGCAGGCGTCCGCGACGCCGACGTCCGTGGAGCTCACCGTGGGGTCGATCCCCCATCAGCATGTGTACTCGCTGCGCGTCCAGCCGCATCCCGTCGACCTGCACGCCATCGACCGGCTCGACGCGATCGTCGCAGCGGTGGCCGCCGGCCGTCTCGATTGTCGCGGCGCGCTCGAGGAGATCGATGAGCTCGGCCGGCACCCTCTGCGCCGCCCGGACTGGCTCCTGGCCCTGACATCCGGCGTGGTCGCCGCCGCTCTGGCGCCGATCCTCGGCGGCGGCTGGCGCGAGTCGGTGGGCGCCGCCATGGTGGGGCTGGCGGTCGGCGTCCTGACCCGCGTCGTGCTCCGCAGCGAGCGAGCCAGGACACTGGCCACGCCGCTCGGGGCTTTCCTCGCGAGCTTCCTGGCCTGCCTGCTCGCCGTGGAGGGCTTCGACATCGCGGTCACCAACGTCACCCTGGCGGCGCTCGTCGCGTTTCTGCCCGGCATGTCCATGGCGATCGGCATGCGCGAGCTGGCGACCCATCACCTTCAGGCCGGCCTGGCCAACTCGGCGAATGCGCTGGTGCAGCTGGTCGGCCTCGCGTTCGGAGTCGGCGTCGGCAGGTCAATGGCGACGAGCTGGCTGGGCACGATTCCGGTCAACATCCCCGATCCGTTCCCGCACGGCGTGGACATCGCCGCGGCCGCGGTCGTCGGGCTGGCCTTCGTCGTGACGCTTCGTGCGCCGGCACGCGATGCGATCTGGACGTGCAGCGCGGCGGTGCTGGCCATCGTGGCCAACCTCGTCGCGACCAGGTTTCTGGGCGGCATCGCGGGAGTCTTCGTGGCGGCGCTCGTGGTCGGTCTCGCCGGCAACGTCGTCGCGCGCCGGCTGCACCGCTCGCCCCTCCCCTTCATCGTGCCCGGATCGCTGATGCTCGTGCCCGGGGGCATCGGCTATCAGAGCGCCGCCAGCCTCCTTGCCGACCAGACTCTGACAGGCATCGACACCGCCTTCGATGCCATCGTGATCCTGCTGGCCATCGCCTACGGGCTGGTCGCCTCGACCGTGCTCATGCCGGATCGGCCGGCGGCGTCACCCGGCCGTGAGGGCTCATGGTCGGGACAGCCCGTGGAGGCTCCCTGAATACGGCGCTATTCCGCGCGCCGCGGGAAGAGAGCGCTGATCATCGCCCCGGTGTGGCCGCGCCAGAAGCTCCATCCGGTCCCCTCGGGGCGCTCGCCGCCCGAGGGCCGGTGCCCCCGCTCGCGCAGCAATCCCCACAGCTCGCGATTGCCCTGGGCGGTGTCCCAGGCTTCGCGCGAGGAGCGCGTGTCGTACGTGCCCCATCCCAGGAAGACCACCAGCGGCTGCTTGTCGGCGGAAGGGACCTGCGTCTCGTAGTCCCTGCGGCCGATCACGAAGGGAGAGAGGCCGCCGAGGCGCTGGAAGAGCGCGGGGTGCTTCAGCACGCAGGCCAGCGCTTCGCTCGCGCCGCCACCCGCGCCGACCGACGCCCGCGCCATGGGCTGAGCGACGGTCCGGTACCGCTCGTCGACCTTCGGCACCAGCTCGGTCGCGACCATCTCCACGTACGGATCGACCTGCCAGTATTCCCACGGATTCTCGGGATCGGGCATGACGAACACGGCGATGAGCGGGTCCACCTCCGTGCCGATCAGCCTGTCGAGAAGGTTCTTCATGTCCCCCTTCTCGAGCGCCGCCTTGCCGTCGTGCACGTAGAGGGTCGGGTAGCGGGTGTCGCTCCGCGTGGCGTAGCCGGCCGGCAGATAGATCTCGGCGGTCCGCTTCTTCTCCTTCCCGCCGATGCGGCTCGTGAACTCCAGCGTCTCCAGCTTTCCCTGGCGGGCCGCCTCGGCGGGTGCCGCCTGGGGCAGCGTGCGCCACGCCGGCATCGCCAGCAGCGAGATATCCCCGAAGGCGCCCGACCCCTTGCGGGAATTGCGCGGGTCGGCGGCAGGCTTCTCGTAGTCGACGATGTATCCATAGGTCACGGACGCGTCGGGCTCGAGCCGCATCGAGTAGTGGAACAGGTCGCTCCCGGCGAGCCGCTGCATCGGGTCCTCGCGCGACTCTCCCAGCATGTCGCCCACGATGGCGACGTCGGTCCCCTTGCCCCGGTAGACGAAGTGGACCGCTCCATCGCTCTCGACGATCGGAAACGAGGTCTGCTTCTTGAAGTACGCGTCGACGGCCGCGGCCTTGTCGGGCGCCTTCTCCGCCTCGGCCAGGAACCGGCCGAAGCCGGTGTTCTGAACCCAGCTCCCGGCGATGGTCACGGCAGGCGCCGCCGCCCGGGACACCACGTCGATCCGCGCGAGGTGCGCCATGCTGCGCGCGAACAGATGCCCGTCCGCGTAGGCCACGGCCGACCAGGCATGCTCGTCGAACAGGCTCATGCGGGCGAGCTCCTTGTAGCCGGCGGGCGAGGCTTCGGCGATGTGGAGCGTCCCCTGCTTGGTCAGGATCACCAGGTGCCCGCCCACCAGGGTGACGAAGCCGTCGCCCGCCTCGCGCGACTTCCACTTCGCTTCACCGGTCGCGGCGTCCACGCAGGTCAGGATCAGGCCGGTCACGCCGTAGATGTGGCCATCGTGATAGACGGGGATGACGTAGGTGCCGCGGATCGAGTTCTTCGTCCAGAGCTCGCTGACCTGGTACGTCCCTCCCGCGCCGGGCGCGACGCGGATCATGGTGGAGGAGTCCTGCTTGTTCGTCAGCAGGAACCGCCCGTCGCCGGCGGGGACGGGGATGAGCTTCTGGCCTCCCATGGCGCTCTCGTCGCCCTTGTGCTCGTAGCTCCACAGCAGCTTGCCGGTGCCGGGCTCGAGCCCCCAGAGCGTCTTGCTGCCAGCCGCCACGACCTGCGACCGCCCGCCGATGGTGGCCGCAATCGGTGAGTGGTAGTGGATCTCGTCGTTTCCTGCCGACCAGAGGAGCTTGCCGTCACCTGCCTGGAAGGCGGCAATGGCCTTTCCCTCACCCGCTCCGATCTCGACGACCAGGGTCGTGTTCAACAGGATGGGCGAGCTGGTGAATCCGTAGAAGGGAGACTTCGCGCCCATCTCGGCGACCAGGTCCTTCGTCCAGGCTGCCTTGCCGGTGGCCACGTCGAGGGCGAACAGGACGCCTCGCGGACTGAGCCCGAAGAGCCGCCCCGCCCCCAGCGCCGGAGAAGAGACGGGCCCGTCGTGGGATCCGTCGTGCCCCTTGTACACGTCCTCGATGCGATACCGCCACAGCTCGTCGCCCGTCTTCTGATCGAAGCCTGCGGCGAAGTTGCCTTCGGCCGTCGAGAACATGGCGAAGACGCGTCCGTCCCCCGCGGCGAGCACCGAGTAGCCGGAGCCGAGGCTGCGCTTCCACGCGAGCGCAGCCGCCACCGAGTCGCCGGCCACCGCCAGCTTCGCGTCACGAACCGCCCCGTCGTAGCCCGGCCCCAGCATGCCGGGCCAGCTGGATGAGGCGGCCTCCGCCCGGGCCGGGAGGGCGAGCAGAGTGAGAACCATGAGAGCGACGGTCGGAACGATGGCGTTTTGGCGGGGCATGTCGATCTCCTGCAAGAGGTTGGCCGGATCAGGGAGCGGCTGATTCTACCACGCGTCGACGAACCTCTATGCCCCGGACGCCTTGCCCGGGAAGGCAGTGCGCCGTGAGGCCGGGGATGTCCCCGGCATCACGTCACCGCTGCCTTCCGTTCGGTGCGTTGAACGTTACGGCTTTGCGGCGTTCAGAGTCGCAACCTTCAGCTCGTTACGGATCGATCGGACGCCCGTCACGGATCGGGCGACGTAGACGGCAGAGAGGTTTCTCTGCCAGGTGGGCACCGTGCCAGTCAGCCGCACGACGCCGTTCTTCACCTCGACGGTGATGTTGGCATGTTCCTGATCACCATGGTCTTTCAGGGCCAGCTTCACGCCCTCCTGGATCTCCTCATCGCGTGCCTGGACCATATCGTGCTTCGCGGGTGACACCACCTCGATCTGGTTCTTCACGTTCTTCACGCCGGTCACCTTTCGAGCGATCTCGGCAGCGGCTGATTTTGACTCCTGAGAGGGAGCCACGCCGAACAGAGTCACGACCCCGTCACGGCTATCGACGTTGATGTCGGTGGCCGGGGTGCGGGAGTCAGCGGCCAGTTTCATCTTGGTGGCGGACGTGATCCACAGGTCACTGGTGACTTCGCCGACGTTGCGCTTGCCGTTGGCAGCCGTGGTGGTCTCATCCGTCCTGAAGTCCTCGTCGGAGAGCGTGTCGGGGACGTCCATCTCGGATGTGACGCGGAACACGCCAGGCTGGCTGGACGCGTAGTAGAGGGCGCGCTGGCTATCGTCAAGGGACGATGCCTTGCCGGCCAGCAGAACCACACCTTGGTCGACTGACTTCACGGACAGGCTGCTGTTGTCCAATGAACGGTCGGCCTTCATGCGCTTCTCGACGTCCATTTTGATGCGGTCGTCGGAAACCTTCATCATCGTCGGGGTCTTGGCAGGCGAGGCAACCTGAAGCAGGTTCCGCACGTCCTTCACCCCCTCGATCTTGCCGACTTCTTCCGCCGCGCGCGCTTTTTCCTTCTCGTCATGCACCGTGCCGTACAGCGTCACGCGTCCATTGATTGTGTCCACGTTGATAGCCGTGCCCTTGACGTCCTGGGCGAGGTAGAGCGCGGTCTTCGACTTCATCGTGATCCAGGCATCGGGACGTGAATGGCCGAACGCGGCGGCCGGCAGGAATAGAGCGGCCGCGGCGAATAGGGCATACGTGAGCAAGCGTTTCTTATGCATGGGAATCTCCATCAGAGTGTCCATCGTTTCGATTCTGTGCCTCTCAGGTTCACACAGGGCGGAGAGGCGGTATGTCCGTCCACACCTGGATCTGGTCGTGAGAATCCCTGACATCCCGAGAGGGACCGAATGCGGTGCAAAGGCTGCGGCCTAGTTATTCGGCCAGCGAGGGCTCGTCAGCTGGATTCGCCAGACGGGCCCCGTCGGATACAGCGGTCCCTCGAACCTCACGAACGCCGGCACGTCGTCCATGAGGATCCAGACATGCTCGTCCGGCGGCATGCGCCCGAGCACCGTGGCGAAGAGCTCCAGCCAGATCCCGAGCTGTGGCTTCAGCACGTAATGGACCGCAGTCTTGGCCAGATCGCCGACCAGAACCTTCTGCTCGCCGGCCGGCGACACCGCCAGCTGGATGAGCCGGGGCTCGGGCGTGAAGGCCACGAAATGGACGGTCTCGCTCGCCCCCTTGGGGAGGTCCTTCACGACGCTGAGGAGCAGGCCGTTGTAGACGTCGGGGGGCAGCTCGAGCGTCCCCTCGAACACTGCCTCCCGTCCGGTCTTGTGGGGCGTTGACTTCACGCGGTACTTCCCGGTGGAGCGCTCCAGCGAGACCTCGATGTCCTCCGCGAACGCGGGCCCTCGCTGCAACATTCGATAGCTCTGCATCCTGTAGACGACTTGCTGGGTGAAGACCACCGACTCCTCGAGGACGGATCCATCCTTGAAGCGGAACACCATCCGTTTCTCGATCTCTTCACCCCGGGCGACCTGGATCAGATCACCTTCCGCCACCAGCCTCCCGTCGATGGAGCGCAACGCCAGAAAGCCGTGGAGGGAACCCTCGACGAAGCGCACCGGGACCGGGGCGGCCACCAGCGCGCCCATCGCCGCCCCGACGACCAGAGCGACGATCGACATTCTCACCAGCGATCTGGCTGTCCTCGCCATCACCTAGTTCACTCCGACGAACTCTGCGAGGCTGAGCTGGCCATCATGGTTGTCATCCAGACGCCAGAACGCCTTCTTGTCGCCGTGCCATTCGGGAAAGTCCAGCCGGCCGTTATGGTCTCGATCCAGTCCGCTGAAGATCTGCTCGAGGTCGTCAGAGCGCTTGATGAACTCCTCGCGCTTCAGCTTGCGGTCCGCATTCGTGTCGAGCCGCGCGAATGACCGCTTGTCACCCTTCCACTCGCTCCGAGAGAGCATGCCGTTGCCGTTCACGTCAAACACGTAGAACAGGGCTTTGCGTGCCTCGCTCACATTCAGGAACTCGCCGCGGCTCATCGCGCCGTCGTCGTTGCCATCGAGAGCGTCGAAGTCACTGCGATCGCCGTCCCATTCGCCGAGGGAGATCAGAGTGTTCCCATCGCGGTCGAGTCGCGTGAAGTGTGCATACTGGTCTTCAGGAAGACTAGCCGCGTTCGCATCCGTGTCCGAGCTGCGGCAAGATTCAACGTCGGCTCCTGACTCGGCGCCCGCGATCACTCCGTCTCCGTTCCTGTCGTGCATCGAGAAGGAGCGCTCACTGCCGTGCCACTCGGCTCGCGTGACCCTGCCATCGTTGTTGCGGTCGAGTCCCCTGAATCGCGTCGGCCAGTCCTTCCCGTTGTCGGCGTGATCCTTTACGGTGGCGCCCGACAGAAACGCCAGGGCGGCGATCAGAGAGATGCAGAAGGACCATTTCGAAGCTCTGCGTGGATCCATCACACTCTCCTCATGAGGCGGCGTAAGGCTTCATCGAAGGTCGTCACTGCTTGTCCGAGATGGTTCCCTGGGTGGACTTGGATTGTCCGAGGACCAGCAACGCGAGCCCGCTGAGCAGCGCGATGCCGCCCACGATGGGAGGCATGAGCAGCGTGCTGGTCTTCAGGGTGGTGACCTGCCGTGGGCCTGGATCGAGGGCCGTCCCGCGAATCTTGTGGATGATGCCCTGGTAGGTCAGAATCATGACGCCCACAGCCATGAGAAAGCCGGCCAGGAGTGTTCTTGCTTTCATGTCAGTGTCTCCTCAAGACCCTTCGTGCCTGGATCCCGGAGCGATGAACAGCGCATAGAAGACATGCTCGTCCGTCAGCAGCTTGCCTGAACCAGGCGCTTTACACCTTCGCACGGCAAACGTCAGCCGAACGTCGGGTCGCACCTGAATCCGTCTGTCAGAATCCCTGACGGCGTGAGAGAGTCCTGAGAGATAGAGAGCCTCGGAGAGGGTGAGCACTCGCAGGCCTGTCGGCTCAGGGCTCACGGCACGTCCGTCAGGTGTTCCCACCCGCGGATTCAGGCGAGGCCCGACACTCGGCCGTGCTGCGCCGTGTCATCGTTGTGATCCCAGCCAGAGCGCTGGCTCGTTATGTGAAGGTATCCGAAAATGCGACCTCGAGAACCCGCGGCTGAAGGTCCGGACCCCCTGGAAGACTTGCGCCTGCTGCTCGCCGAACCCGGCAAGCCGCTGAGCGCTCACTCTTTGCTCTTGACCCTGAGCCGTATCCTGAGCCTTTCCCGCAACGAGGCGAAGCTGCAGCGTGGCGAGGGGTACATGTCGGAAGTGCTCGAGAAATGGCCACGCTGGAATCGTCAGGTGGCCACAATGCGGTCAGAGACCATGAACTCCCGGCTGAGCGTTGATCGTCGGGTCGCCTGCATCCTTAGGTCGCTGCCCAGGTCAGGGATCGTCGAGAAGCTTCCTTCCTTCGTGCAGCAGTGGATGCAGGCGCTCGCCGGGATCCGCCGGCGGGAGTCGACCCTTCTTCAGAGGGCGTTCACTCTCGATCTTGGAGGCGAAGCTTGACCGGCTCCGCTTCGGGGAGTGTGAGAAAGAGGTGCCTTCCGAGGAGTTGAACGCGACTGTCTCCCGGCCAGATACGCGTGGAGACGTACTGGTGACGAAGCCCTGGATGAAGGTGATCGCGGAACACCGGAAGCCGACGCTGCGGCGCAGCGTATGGCAGATCGTGAACACCCTTGCCTCGTACTTCGCTCTCTGGGGGCTGATGATCTGGACCGTCGAGGTTTCCTACGGGGTGACGCTGGCGCTTGCCGTCGTTGCGGCCGGGTTCCTGGCGCGCACCTTCATCATTTTTCATGATTGCGGACACGGTTCCTTCTTCGGATCCCGCCGCGCCAACGATGGCCTGGGGTTCATCACGGGCGTCCTGACGTTCACACCGTACGGCCAATGGCGGTATCTGCACGCGCTGCATCACGCGACCTCCGGCGACCTGGATCGGCGAGGCCCGGGCGACATCTGGACGTTGACGGTGCAGGAGTATCTCGAGGCCTCCAGGGGGAAGCGCTTTGCCTATCGCCTGGCCAGGAATCCCTTCGTGCTGTTCGTCCTCGCGCCGTTCTACGTGTTCCTGATCCAGCATAGATTCCCATCGCGCCTGGTGAAGAAGCGGGATCGCAGGGAGGTGCACTGGACGAACGCGGCGCTCCTGGCGATCGTGCTCCTGATGAGTCTGACCATCGGCCTCAAGGCGTACCTGCTCATTCAATTTCCCGTGATCATGTTTGCCGGGGTGGTGGGAGTCTGGCTGTTCTACATCCAGCATCAGTTCGAAGGCGTCTATTGGGAAAGGCGCGCGAAGTGGCGGTTTACTGATGCGGCCCTCCGCGGCAGCTCCTTCTACAGGCTGCCCAAGGTCCTGCAGTGGTTCACCGGCAACATAGGATTTCACCACATTCATCACCTGAGCCCCGCCATACCGAACTACAACCTCGAGAAGTGCCACAAGGGGGACCTGATGTTTCAGAGCGTCAAGCAGGTCACGCTCTGGTCCGGCATGAGGGCACTCTCGTTCCGCCTCTGGGATGAGCGACGCAAGGAGCTCGTGGGTTACGGAGCCCTTCGCCGCAGAAGGGCTTCGCGGGCTGAGTCCGAAGGGTCAAGTCAATTCAGGGAATTCCTGAAACCCGGGTCGGGAATAACCTGACGCGTGGATTCACGCCCACCGGGTGAAGCAGGGATAGAATTGGCACATATGACCCCTGTCCGGCGACCCGGAGTGCTCCTGATCGAGCCCGACATCAACCCGGTCACCCGTCGCTTCAGCCTCCCGAACATCGCGAACTATCCTCCGCTCCCGCAGGCACGGCTCGCCGGCCAGCTCGAGCAAGCGGAGTCCGTGGAAATCGCGGATCTCCGTATCGCGGGCGAAAAGGAGCGACTGCTGGAGCGGATCCGCCGCGATCCGCCCGGCCTCGCGGGGATCTCTCTCACCTTCACGTCGAACGGGGACGAAGCCATCGAGGTGGCCGCGGCAATCCGACGCGTCTCCCCCGCGACCACCATCGTCCTCGGAGGGACCGCTCCCTCGGAAGATCCCGCGTCATTCTGGGATTCGGCAACGGATCTGATCTGCTTCCGTAACGGAGACGCCCCCTTTGCGGCGCTGGCCGCCGAGATTCGCGAAGCGGGGCGGGCCCCGGCGCGATTCCCCGGCTTCTTCCATCGCGACGATGGGCGCTGGGTCCTCGATCCGGGCCCCCCCGCAGCGCCCCTGGCGAGCCTGAGACCCTACGCCTGGCATCTTCTTCCCAAACGCTACTGGCGCGAATACTTTCAAGGTCTGCGGCCCACCGGAATGGGCCAGACGAGCGAGGGGTGCCCCTACGATTGCACCTTCTGCTCCGTCTGGAAGACGCACGGGCGAAAGGTGTCGGTGGCTTCTCTCACGAACGTGCAGCACGACTTCGTTTCCCTGCCCGGCGCCATCCGCGCCTTCTTCTTCGCGGACGACATCTGGATGCAGGCCAGCGAGCGGCAGATCCAGGAACTTTACGATCCGCTCCTGGAATGGATGGCCTCGGACTTCCTTCCGCGCCGTCGCGATTTCTGGTTGACGGTGGAGACCCGGACGGATCTCTACCTGCGCCAGGAACCCCGCTTCAAGGCGTGGATCCGGCGCGGGGGACTGAAGAGAATCCTGTTCGGCGTCGAGGCGGTGACGGACGAGCAGCTCAGGAGCTTCAGCAAGCGCAACAGTGTCGACAAGAATACCGAGGCGATCCGTCGTGCCGCGGAGGCCGGAGCTGTCGTGACGGCGCAGTTCGTCATCCCGTGCGACGCGACGCGCGCCTACTTCGACGAGATGGTCCGGTTCCTGGAGATCCATCGGCGCTGGATCAGGACGTCCAACTTCACCGTCGCGACCCCGCTTCCCGGGACCGACCTCTACACGGAATCCCTGAAGGAGTCTCCGGAGCTGGCCGACAGGAAAGCGATCTCGCACCCGGCCTTCTCGCTCTTCACCGCACTGACGCCCACCCACCTCGACGTCCGCGAATTCTACGAGCAGGTGGCGCGGGTGTTCCGGGCCGCGAACCAGGTGCGCTTCAGCCGCAGCGCCGCGCGGCAGGTCTTCCGTATGGTGGTTCAATCTCCCTGGCTGATTCGCCGCCTGACCAGGGCCCCGATGGCCCTGCGCGCACTGACCGATCCGGGCACCTTCCTCGATGTCCACCGGCTGGTCCAGGGTGACCGTCTCCTCCGACCGCGTCCGCTGGCCTCGCGGGACCCCGGCCGCATCACGGACGCCCGAGGAGCCCCGTCTTGAGGGTCTGGTTGGGTGGTCTGGCGCCCAGCCAGACGCCGAACAGGACGCGGGCGAAGTCGGCGCCGGCGATCGTGCCTCTGGTCTCGCCCCTGATTTCCACGACGACACCTTTCCCGGGCAGGTAAGTCAGCATCATCTCGTCTCCCGTTCTGACGGTGTCCGGCATCCATGCGTGAAGCGTTGCGATGCGATCCTGCAGAGCGGCGAAATCGTCGTTTGCCTTGAAGCACTCATCCCACTCCTTGAGCATCCTTGTGCGGCCGACAGGGCGGAGGAACACAAAGACGAGCCGCTTCGGGAGCTCGGCACGGAGGATGGCGCCGGCATCGGCAGACTCAGCCTCCAGGTAGAGTCCCGCGACGTACACCTTGATCTTGAGCCATGTCGCCTCGCGCAGGCCCATCCCATTGAGCACGAGTGTCGACTCATCGATGGTTGTCTGGTCGGGCAGGGTGATTCCGGCCAGCTGCCCGGCCCATGCAGGCGACGTGAGGCACGCCGTCAGGAACGCCGCGAGCGCCGTTCGCGCACCGGGTGAGCAACTCATGGACCCGGCTCCCCATGAAAAGAGGCCCCGGGGGGTTGCCCGGGGCCCAATGAGCGTGCTACGAGCGAGCCACCTGGTGGGGGAGCTGGATCGACTGCTCGAGCCTGATCCCGAACGGGGTGTCAGCCGGAATGATCGCCTGCTCCCTTTCCCTTCCCATCACCACGGCTGTTCCGACGCCGCCGCCGACGATGGCGCCGATCACCGCGCCTTTGGTGTCCTTCCCCAGGATGCGCCCGAGCAACGCGCCGCCCGCCGCGGACCCACCGATAATCGCCGTGTTGCGGCCCTTCTTGGATGCGCTGACTTCCTGGAAGGAGCCCACGATGTGGGTCCGATATCCGGTTGCCAGCCTGAGCGTACCGAATGACACGGCGAGCGTCGCCTTGCCCGCGCCTTTGGGGGCCGGCGAAGCGTCCGTGACCTTTCCTTCGATCGTGCTGCCGGCGGGGATCACTTCGCGATTCTCCACCACGATGGGCTCCACGACCGTGGCCGTGAAGGCATCACCCGCGTTGCTCGTCTCCGAGCTCAGCGTCGTGTCGAGCGCCAGCATCAGCTCGGTGCCGGCCGGTATGTCGACCATGTGAGCCTGCGGCGTCGTGGCCGCAGGCTGATACGCTGTGGAGCCTGACTGAGTCGACTCGACCTGCGCCTGGTCAATCCCCCCACAGGCGGCCAGGAGGATCCCGGCAGCCAGACAGGTCATTAAGTGAAGCGGCTTCATTGAACACCTCTCATGGACAGTCAAGACATTGATGCTTCCAGACACGACCGGAGGCGGGCGGCACCTTCCCGCCTGCCCCTGCGTTGTACACCTTCGCACAGGGCATGGTTGTCGCACGTCGGGCCGCACCTGAACTGGCCCGTGAGAATCCCTGACGGGGACAAACGTGCAGACGAAGCGGGAGAGCGAGGAAAGGGGGCTGCGCGCCGGGTCGCAGTGGAGACGGGCGCGCAGCTACAGAAAGTCAGCTGACCGACAGCTTCTTCATGGGAGCGAGCAGCAGGAGACCGCCGGCTGCGATCGCCACGACACCGGCCCAAAGGGGAATATTCACGGTCTCCTTGTCCTTGACGGAGAATTCGATTGGACCCACCGTCGCATTATGGGATTCCTTGGTGAAGCTGAACTTGCCTATGGCCAGACCCAGAACACCGGCAAGGATCAGGCCGATCGCCAGAAGCTTGATTGCGCTCATCCCGGTTCCTCCTCAGGCAATTCTTCGTCCCTGGATGACACGGAGCAGCACCACCACGATCGCGATCACCAGCAACAGGTGAACGAAACCACCCGCCGTGTACGACGTGACAAGACCAAGAAGCCAGAGGATAACCAGAACAAGTACGAGGGTCGTAAACATGTTATTTCTCCTTGCGGCTACTGATGTGCAGCCTCATTGTTCACTCGCAGGCTCGACACCATTCGCTCGAACGTTGGCCTGAGAGCGTCATAATCCGCCGCCGGAGCGATGAACAACGCGTAGATGACGTGCTCGTCCGGCAGCGCACGCGTGAACAAGGTCACTCGCTCCTGCTGCCGGGTGACGGGGGAGAGTCCAGACAGGACCACGGACAGAGCGTCGGCTCCGTTGATTCTGTCGTTGCGCTGAGAGCTCGGAACGAGTGCCAGGTTGGGATTGGTGCCCAGGATCTCACTCAGAAGATCGTTGGTCGCCCGGGCGAGCTGCGTGCGATCGCCGGTGCGGGAACCGCCTCCCGCGAGGAAACCCTGGCTCGACCCGTAGGAGCCGGCGAATCTCTCACTCGCATCCTCATTATTGAAAGGATCGTAGTGATTGATGATCACACCGTGAACGAGGTCCCGCTCCTCGCCGCCGTTGTCCACGAATCCGCCCTCCGGCGCCATGGTCACGCCGCTGCCGTTCATCGCCTCGTAGACATGCCAGTTCGCCGGATAGTCCATCGTGAAGAACTGCCGGCGCTGCTCGAAGGTGCGGAACTGTATCGAGGGCGGTTCGACGTTCTGGATGGCGGCCACGCGCGCGAGGGGCGTGCTGCCCTGCGCCCGCGACTTGGCCTGGGCGATCTGCAGCATCGAGGGTGGGGGAGCCATTTTCCGCAGATTCGACCTGACCTGCGAGAAACCTCCTACCGGCTGCGTGGGCCGGACCTTCAGCAGCTTCATCTCCTTTTTCACGCGGGCGGCGCGGTCGCCGGGGGTCGGATGGGAGCTGAAGAACTGCTCGACCTTGCTCGGCTCCTTCCTTTTCTTGCCCTCGAGCATCTGGAAGAACGCGACCATGTCCATGGGATCGTATCCGGCCTTGGCGAGCATCTGGGCGCCCACGACGTCGGCCTGCTCTTCGTCGGTGCGGCTGAACTTGAGGAAGAGCGCATTCATCCCGAAGCCGCCGACGGCAGCTATCGTTTTCTCGGTCGAGCGGTTGTCGTTCGCAACCAGGCCCCCGAGAATCCCGAGCCCCGTCTGGCCGAGGTAGGCTTTCGATGCCTGGTTGGTGCCATGCCTTAGCGCGACGTGCGCCATTTCGTGGGCCATGACCCCTGCGAGCATCCCTTCCGATCCGGCCGCATCGATGAGGCCGCGGTTCAGGTACAAGTAACCGCCCGGCAGAGCGAAGGCGTTGATGTCCGAGGCGTTCACCAGCTTGACCTGGTATGGGTAGTCGGCGCCAGGTGCGAACTTCGCGAGGCGAGCGGTGATCGCATTGATGTACAGAGCCGTCGACCTGTCGCTGAGGATGGGGAGCTGCTGCTCGGCTTCGGCAGCTGACTGCCGTCCGATTTCCTGATCCTGTTCCACGGAGAAAAGATTGAAGCCAGGCCGGATGCGAGTCTGCCCCATGACCGACCCGACGGGCAGAGCCAAGGACATCACCATGAGACCCACCACCATCCGACTCCGAGCATCGTGTGCGGCCATGCCTGTCACCTCGTCATCTGTCATTGAAGATCCTTCTGCCCGTTGCGCCATAGGGTCGCACAGGGCAGGACGCCCGGAAGTCGGGCCGCACCTGAATGCGCCCCTGAGAATCCCTGACGGGCACGCCGGGGCGTCAGTAATTGCTTGTTCTCGGCCATGCGTGAGACGGCCTCGTTCTGGATCTGCCGCACGCGCTCCCTGGAGAGATGCAACCTGACTCCGATCTCTTCGAGTGTGTGCTCAGTCTCACCGTCGAGTCCGTAACGCAGCGTGAGAACGGACCGCTGTCGCGGTGACAGCTTCTTCAGAAGGGTGGTGACGTGGTCCTTGACCTCCCGCAGATAGACTCCGTGCATCGGGTTGATCGCCTTCCGATCCTCCACTTCGATGAGGCCGTCACGCTCCTCGTAGGCCCCTCGGTCGAGAGAGACCGAATGCTGGAGGCGGCGCGCTCCCTGCCAGTCCTTGAAGGAAATGAGGTCAAATTCATCGACTGTCGCCTCGATGTCGAGGTCGGATTCCAATCCGCCCCTGTTCTCGAGCATCCGATCGATGATCCTCATCTTCTGATGCATGTGGAAGGGGATGCGAATGATGTCACGCTTTTCGCAGATGGCGTGAATGAGCGCCTGCCGGATCCACCAGGAAGCGTAGGTTGAGAAACGGGTGCCTCTTCGAGGATCGAATTTCTCGACCGCGCGCATCAGTCCGAGGTTGCCTTCCTGGATCAGATCCTGGAGTGGCATCCCGGAGCTGCGGCAGCGCTTGGCCCAGTGGATCACGAGCCTCAAGTTCCTGCTGATCATCTCCTCCAGGGCCGCCGGATCGCCCCTCGTGGTGCGATAGGCCAGGGCCCGTTCGGCCGGAGCGGAAAGGAGGTCAAAGCGCGAGACCTCCCTCAGATAGCATTCCAGGGACTCGGCGCCACCGGGCACGGACTCCGCCGTTGCCGGGTCCAGGACTTCGGCCATGGTTGGATCGACGCCTGAGCAAGGGTCGGCGCCCTTGGGAGAATCGTCGTGTTGTCTCACGCCGCACCTCGCTTCCTGCGTCGTCGGAATGCAGACCATGGTCGTCGTCCTGGAGAATCGGATTCCTTGTGATGCTAGAACCAGAACTTGACGCCGGCCGTGCCAAGAACGAGCGTGTTGGGATTCTCACCGGTCAGGGCGTGGAGCGTGCCCTCGAACTCGAGCGCCCAGCGCGATCCGAGGAACCAGTCGAGGCCGCCGCCTCCGTTCACACCGAACACGTTTTCATCGAATTGGGAAGGCAGGTCGGACGAACCGTCCTTCTGATAGAGCCCGACTCCTCCCGTGACATACGGATGGATCCGGCCGCCCTCCCAGTTGTAGAGGACATTCGCATCGAGAAACGTGAAATCAAGGCTCGCGTCCCCGGAGAGGTCGGTGTCGAACGAGGTGGTGCCGAGCAGGCCCCGCCACGAGATGCGCGGGGTGGAGTAGTACTCGAACGACCCCGTGAAAACCGGTTCGACTTCGTCGAAGTCGTCGTCGAACGCGTTGGCGAACCCGGCGTTGAAGCTCACCGCCATGTCGCCTTCCTTCGGGGCCGTCGATGTCGCAGCCAGCGAGGCGATCGGGCCTGCCATGAGCAGGAGCCCGAAGAGAAGCAGCGCTTTCGGTATCCGAACCATAAAGTGTGTGCCTCCTGGAGTCTGCAGATCCGTTTGGGTCGTGTGTTGGGGGAACGTGGGCGGAGTCCTGAAGATGGGCTCCCCGGGCCGAGAAGCCGAGGGAGCCATTCCTCAGAGTCAGGATCAATTCAATCGAGCTTGGTGCCCTTGAAGGTGTACGTCAGGACGGATCCGTCGTTCTTCGTCCAAATCAACTTGCCTTCGAGGTTGTTGCCGTGAACTGTGCCTGTCCAGACGGAATTACCTTCGCCGGCGCTCGTCCGCGACGCTTTGAAGGTAAAGTCCTTTTCGCCGGCCTTCGAAACGGAGTAGGGCGTCGCTTCGAACCCGACTTTCGGAGCGCTCACGGTGACGTTCCCATCCGCGAACGTCAGAGTGTCCTTGAACTGCTTCTCACCCTTGGCCTGGGCCATCGTGTCCGGTTCGACGTCGACCTTCCAGCTGGTGCCGTCGAGAACCGCGACCCTTTCTTCCGCCATGGCCGCCGTGCAAAGGAGGACTGCGAATGCTGCCAACCAAACGGTCTTTCTCATTCTGGTCTCCTGTGTGAGTTGTGAGTGCTGAGTGAGAGTGTCTTTATCAGTGACAGTCGCGAATCGCGTCGACGGGTCCGGGCCCGGCGCACGCGAGTCGGTTCCAGGCATCGATGGTGGCGTGCCTGGCCTGCGTCCAAAGGAGCTTGGATTCTCCTCTGGCCATGTCCCAGCCGAGCTCGAGCTCGCTCTCGACGTCGCGGAAGGGCCGGTTGCCCAATCGGGCGCGGGATTCCCAGCCATACTGATAGGCGGGTCGGTAGTCCGTGTACGGCCGGTTCCGATCGACGTAGTCGCGCTGGAGGTAGTTCGTGCTCCAGTAGGCGTCCTCCACCGTCGGGTTCACGGCTTCTGCCGCGGTCTGGCCGGCCAGGGCACCCGTCGCGGCGCCGATCGCGCCACCGACGACCCCCCCGAGCGGCCCGCCCACGGCGGTGCCGATCGCCGCGCCGGCCACCGCTCCTCCGGCGGCGCCGACACCGGTGCCCAGCGGGTGCCAGCCGGATCCGCCGGTGATCGGTTTGTGATTCGAGTTGATCATGAGCTTCGGGTCATGGTCATGGTTCATCAGACGTCTCCTTCATGAGTCGTCACGCCGTGGTTGCACGGCCGATGTACACCTTCTCACAGGGGGCGGGGGAGGTATGTCCGGCAGCGGGTGAATCCGTGGGTGGGAATCCCTGACAGTCCAGACGGGGCGTCGGGACAGTGGTCCTGAAGGTGTGCCCTCGAGCCAGCTCGCCGGCTCTTAGCCTACGCGCCTTGACGCGCTCCTGGCGTCATTCGTACTCCTGCGCGGAGCCCTCGACATGCGCTCCTGTTCATTCTGGGCCTCCATCTGCTGCGCCCGAATCTCCGCGTGAACGTATTCACACACCGAACAGGAACATCCCTGGCGGAGGTACAGCTCCAACTCCGGAACGGTGAGCCGCCGATATTGCTGCTTCTGCTTGTGCCGGCCAGGCAGCGTGAGTCCGCCCATCACATCCCCCTCCTATGCCCATGGGAAAGCCGCGACGAAATGACGGCGCTCAGACTCTCACGGCAGGCGCAGGGGGTCTATCCGGCCACACCTGAATTCGATGAAGGGAATTCCTGACACGCTAGGGAAAGAGCGGCGTCAGGCTTCGATGATTCCCTTGCGGATGGCATAGCGGACCAGGCCGGCCGTCTCGTGGATGTCGAGCTTGTCCATGAGCCGCATCCGATGGGTTTCGATGGTCTTGACGCTTATCCCGAGGCGGGCTGCGATCTCCTTCATCGACTCTCCCTCGGCGATGAGCTGCAGGACCTCGCGCTCCCGCCCGCTCAGGGGGCTGTTGGGCAACTCTTCCCGGGCGAGATAGGCCTGGACGACGTTCGGCGGCAGAGCGTGGCTCACGTAGAGCGCTCCGGTGGACACGTCCTTGATCGCCTGTAAGAGGATCGCCGCGGCTTTCGTCTTCAGGAGAAACCCGTTGACCCCGGCCCGCAGCCCCTCGATGATGTACTGGTCCTCGGTGTGTCTCGTCAGAATGATCAGTTTCGTCTCGGGCGACACCTTCCGGATCTCGCGGGCGGCGTCCAGACCGTTCAGCAGGGGCATTGTCAGGTCGAGGACGGCCACATCCGGCTTGTGTTTCTCGGCGAGCCGCACCGCCTCTCGACCGTCCAGAGCCTCGCCGGCCACCACGAGTCCCTCGCGCTCCAGGAAGCTCTTCAGCCCCTGGATGAACATCGCGTGGTCGTCGGCGAGGAGCACTCGTAACGGCATGATCAGCCTTCGAGAGGTATGTACATCAGTAACTCGGTGCCCTGACCCGGCGCCGATGTGATGAGAAGCGTCCCGTGCACGGAATCCAGCCGCTCGCGCATGCCGACATGACCCAGGACCCGTTCTCCGCGTGTTTCGATCACCGCGGATACGTCGAAGCCGACTCCATCGTCGCGGACCGAACAGCGGACCGCACGCGCCTCTCTGGTGACCGCCACGGTGGCGCGGCGCGCCTGAGCGTGCCTGGTCACGTTGTTGAGAGCCTCCTGGACGTTTCTGTAGAGTGTCGTTTCCACTGCCGAAGGAAGCCGGCCTCCCGTCGAGCCTTCGACGGCGATCGCCAGCCCGGACCGCTTCGACAACCCATCCGCCAGGAATTCGAGCGCCGGAGCCAGTCCCAGGTCGTCCAGGACGGTCGGCCGGATCTCGTGGGCCAGATGCCTGAGCTGCTCGTCCATCTGATCCAGAAGGCACCTGACGAGGCTCAGCCGTTCGGTGCCTTCAGGCGAAAGGTCACGGGCCAGCTCCTCGAGCGCGAGATTGGTCGAGGCGAGGAGTCCCCCGGCCTCCTCGTGCAGCGCGTGTGCGATCCGCTTCGCCTCCTCCTCGATGCGCTCGTTCATCCGGCGCAGCACCGCGATGGCTTCGCGAAAGGCGCGGTGGCTCATTTCGAAGGGCATCAGGCTCTCGATGAAGACCTCTTCCGCGCGCTTGATCAGCAGCGCTTCTTCGATCTCCGCGGACAGGCTTGGAATGACGTCCTTCATCGCCTGGTGATGGAGGGCCGCGATCCCGAGCACGCCCGCGCCGTTGCTGAGCGTCAAGCGTCCTGTGCTGTAAGCACGCCGAAGCGCCTGCTCGTTGGGACGAATGAGATAGGCGCGCAGGGCGTCGCAGTACTCTCGCTCCAGGTCGTCGGAGAACCCGCTCACCGTGCGCCCCCGCGAGAGAGTGAGAGCGGGGCTACTGGGCGAGCAAGCGGTGTCGTGAGAGTCCAGTTCATGATTGCCACTTTTTTGCGGTTACAGTCGTTCCTTTGCCCGGAACAGAGATGATATCGAGACTGTCCACCAGCCCCTTGACTCCTCTCAGGCCGAGGCCCAGACCTCCCGCGACGCTGTACGAAGACTCCACCGTGTCCTTGATGTTCGGGATGCCCGGACCGTGGTCGCGGGCAATCACCGCAATGCCACGCCGGCCGGAGTCTTCGATGGCGCGAATGAGGATCTCTCCACCTTCGGCGTGGTCGAGGATGTTGCGCGCCAACTCCGTGATGACCGCAGCCAGCATGGCCTGCTCCCTGGCAGGGAAGCCGGTCTCGGCGGCCAGCATTCGGCCGGCCTGGCGGGCGGCGATGACGTCGTCGTCGTTGACTATGTTCACCTGAGCCTCGAGGCCCACTCGTACGGGCCCGGTGGTCCAGATGTCCCGAATCCCCGGATGGATATCTCCCGTCTCCGGCGTGCTGTGCCGCCGTGGACATTACGTAAGATGACAAGAAATGTATCATCTCAAAGGCCATGCGGTCCACGAATCGCTCTGCATCACCTGGACTGGCATGTCCGGAATCTTTCGTCGAAGGTGTCTCGTCGTTTCCTAGGTCAGGACACGATCTTGTACCTACCGCTCCACGCTCACAAGTCAGGAGGTGCCTGAATCGACCGCGGGGACGTCCTGACCGGGCCGCCATGGGACAGGCCCCTCCGCCCCGAGATCGTTCGAGTTGCGCAACGACCTGCCGCCCGTCTGGAGCGCCAGCGTGGCCTGCAAGCCGACCGCGGAGTCCATTCCCGCTTGGGCCGCAGGCCCCATGACCATGGGCAGACTCCCCGAATACCGCATGGAGGTTCCGCCGCATCCGCCAGCCCCCCCGCGTGCACTTTGTAGATCGAGATTCCCGAAGCCTCGGCGGTGGCAACGAGGTCATCGACAGCCTCGATCAGGCTGATCCCATGCAGAAAATGACGTGGTGTCGCAGAGGGTCATGTACTGGGCCCCGGGCTCGAGGCGCAGCGCGTCGGTCACCAGCACGAGGTTGATTCTCTCCTTGCGGCGGGGCCACGACCACGACGTCGCCGAGCGCTTCTTCTCGCCCGCGCGCTACTCCCTGCCGGCCAACACCGTCGTGCAGGTACGGCTCAACACCGGTGTCGTGAGCAGCAGCGCGGGACCGTGGGCCAGTCGGCTCGCGGCGACGTCGTGGCTGACGTCGTGGCCGATGGCCATGTGGTGATACCGCGGGCAGCCAGGTCACCGGCACGGTGACCGCCGTCAAGCCGGCCAAGAGGTTCGGCGGCCAGGCCATGGTGGCCGTCGCCTTCGATACGGTGGCCCTGCCCGGCGGCGGCACGGTCCCCGTCGAGGGAGGCATGGCCGCCTACGCGGACAGTCAGAAGGCCAAAGATGCCGGCGCCATCCTCGGCAAGGTGATCGGCCATGACACCAAGGATGCAGTCGCCGGCGCCGTGGTCGGCGGCGGCGTCGGCACGGCCATCGCGTCGCGCAAGGGCGACGACGCCAGCCTGCCGGCGGGGACGAGCGCCAGGGTCCAGACCCGGCGCGCCCTCGAGCTGCCGGCGGCGTGACGTTGGGCCCGGCCGGGGACACGAGGGTACGGCGGCGTACTCGTGCCCTCGGCCGGGAACACTGGCCGGCGCGGCTCAGGGCTCATGAGGGGTTGCGCCGGGGCTCCTGCCAGTCGCCCGAGGCCACGAAGGCTCCCCAGAAGAAGGGATGCGCGCTCAGGCCGTGGCTTCGCCGCGCTTTGAGGGCCTCGAGGGAGGCTTTCCTGACCGAGTCCGCCGCTGAGAGGCCATCGAGCCGGTTGCGATAGAGCCTGCTCATCCAGACTCGCGTGACGTCGTCCTCCACCTTCCACAAGGACATGATCAGGGACCCGGTGGTGGCGACCTCGAAGGCCCTGCGAAGGCCGAGCACCCCTTCGCCCGAGAGTGCCTTGCCGACCCCTGTCTCGCACGCGGAGAGCACGACCCATTCGACGCCCGAGAGATCCATCCCCCCGATCTCCTCGGCCGTGAGGATCCCGTCTTCGCCCTGTTCGTTCGCCGCGGATTCCACCCGGCGGTTGGCGCCGGCCAGCGCGAGGCCCGAGAAGATCAGTGAGCTCGCCGACTCCGTCGGGGAGGCCGGGCCCTCAGGATGGCATTGGGGAGCCATGAAGAACGCATGCGTGGCGAGATGAATCGCGCGGGCGCCGGCGGCGGCCGCCTTGAACGTGGCCTCATCGGCCTCCGCGCCGGTGAGCTTGCGGACCGGCCCGGAACTGGCCCACATCGACGCGACCTCGTCGGCCTCCGTGCGCGCCTGAGGCAGTGGCTCGAAGTCCAGAGCGGCCAGGGCCGCACAGAGACCACGCGGGCCGCGCAGGGACGAGGTGGGGACCGAAGGCCTCGGCGGGGCGCCGGCCGTCGATGGGGATGAATCGAAATCGGGTCCGCCCACGATGAGCAGCTCGCCGCTTCCGGTCGAGAGCCCGGGTGCGCGGACCGCATCCCTCTCCGCCGATATGTAGTGGAACGTGGGTCCCGACTCGACCAGGTACCCGTCTTTCTCATCCGCGAGAGCGGCCAGGCTGACCAGGTTGATCGCTCCATCGGGCACGACGAGGACACGGCTGGGATGACGGAGCGTGGACCAGGCGGGGTCCCATATCAGGGAGCGAAGCTCCTTCGCCACGCTCAGATAGGCCTGCTCCCGGGCGCGAGAGTCCAGCCTGGGCTCGGTTCCTGCCTCCTGGCGCCAGCGCGCCACGGAGGCCTCGATGGTGGACGCAGGACCCAGATGCACCAGACGCGGCTGCCGGGTGGCGGCGTCCACCGTCAGGGCGGCGTACGATTCGACCGGCTGCATGCCCGGCAGGGGGCTGCTCCTGGAAAACGTGAAGTAGGCGACCAGCGCGGTCCCTTTGGGGAGCGAGTCGATCACGCCCGCCAGCCCCACCCTCTCGCTCGCCAGAAGGCGCCGGTACGATGCGTTGACCTGAGCGAAGTCTCTTTCCGCCTGCTCTCGCTCTTCGAGCCGCGCCTGGAGCTCGTGCCGGTAGGCGTCCTGGTCCTGGCTCGGGGGGCCGCGCACGAGCAGGCGAGAGACGCGGCCGCGCGCCACGGCGAGCCGATCGGCGGCCGTCTGGCCCTGCGCGGACGAAACGCCCCGGCCTTCCCTCTGCCGGGCCGCCATCTCGCCGAGCACGATGGCGCGTGACCGGACGATGGAATCCCAGGATTGAGCGATGCCGTCCTGAAGCTCACGCGTGGGCATCTTCTCCAGCAGGATGGTGAGGGCGAGGTCGACGCCCCGCCGCCGCGCCATCTCGTAGTTGAGGGCTTCGCGCTCCGACAGCACGGGGAATGTCTGCCGCAGGTGCTCGCGGGTGATTCTCTCCGACACCAGGGCCTGCGTGAGAGCGGGGCCCGTCTCATGCATGCGAAACAGATGCTCCGCCAGATGGAAGGCGTGATCGGCGACGAACGGATGGTTCTCACCGTAAATCGCGCGCACCCTTTCCAGCGCACGAAGGTAGTGATCCCTGGCGCCCGGCATGTCTCCCTGAAGAGCGAGGGCGCCGGCTTTGAAATGCAGCAGGACCGCGGCTTCCTTCGTCTCCATCAGACCCAGCTTGACGAAGGTGGCGAGCGCTTCGTCGATGAGCTTCGC
This sequence comes from Candidatus Polarisedimenticolia bacterium, assembly GCA_050747525.1. Taxonomy (GTDB): domain Bacteria; phylum Acidobacteriota; class Polarisedimenticolia; order JACPZX01; family DASXTC01; genus JBOGOC01. The sequence continues at coordinate 63,512 of JBOGOC010000086.1, forward strand.
TCCCTGAGCCAGCTCTCCCGTGCGGAGAAGGATATTCCCCAGATTGGCGCTGGCCACGGCATAGGCCGAGGAGCCCGGGCCCGGATCCTTCGCCCAGATCGCACGCACGCGCTCCCAGTGCAGGCGTGCAGCCTCCATGTCGTTCATGACGAAGCACAGATCGCCGAGATTGCCCAGGGTCCCCGCGACCTGAGGCGAGTCGGGTCCCAGGGCGGCCTCCTGGCTCTTGAGGACCTGATCGAAGAGGGTGCGGGCCGTCCCGTGATCCCCGGCCAGCTTGAGCAGGATGGCGAGATTGGTCTTGATGGTGGACTGCTCGGGATAGTCGCGGACACCGGCCTCCTTGAAGATGGCGATCACGCGCTCGTAGATGGGACGCGCCGCGGCATGCTCGCCCAGCCTCACCAGGGCGACGGCGACGTTGTTCAGGGCCTTGCCCACCTCGAGGTTCCGGCTGCCCAGCAATGTCTCACGGATTCGGGCGACCTCTTCGAAGCTGGCGCGGGCCCCCTCGTGGTTCCCGGTGAAAAGGTGCACTCTGCCCAGATTGTTGAGGCTCGTCGCGAACTCGAGGTTCTGCCTGCCGAGCCGGGCTTCCTTGATGGCGACGGCGCGCTCGGCCGTACGCCGCATCTCCTCGAACGAAGCATCGGTCACCGCGAGCAGGACGTGCACCAGCGCATCCAGCGCCCGTGCCGTCTCGAGCGAGTCGTTCCCGGTGGACGACAGTGCTTTGGCGACCAGCTCCCGGGCCACTCGCTCCGCCTCCGCGAGGTTCCTCGAATCCACGAGCGGCTTCACGATGTCGAGGGGGGTCGTGGGTGGGGCGTCGTCCGCGCGACCGCCGCCGAAACACGCGGCCAGGACGATCGCGCAGACGATCCCGCGGGAACGGAAGGCAACCATGGCCGGGGCAAGGATACACGACATGAGGTGTGAGGAAGGCGGTTTTCGCGCGCCGTCCCGGCCCTCTGAGCGTACATTGTCCCCGATGGGACGAGGCTTCCTGAAGTGGACGGTGCGAAGCGTCGCCGTGCTCGCTGTTCTCTACGCGGCGCTGTTCGGGGGCATCGCTCTGGCGATGCTCCAGACGCCCGAGCGGTTCGGCATGGTCATGAGATACGTGCCTGGGGTGCTCGTCTGGGGCCTTCTCCCCGCCGCCGACATGTGGCTGTGGGCCCGGCAGGGGGATCTGCAGACCGGAGACCCGGCGCCCGACTTCACCCTGCCCTTGCAGGATGGCTCGGGTGAGGTCACTCTCTCCTCGTATCGAGGCCGCCAGCCCGTCGTGCTCGTCTTCGGCAGCTACACGTGACCGCCCTTTCGCCGGGCGGTGCCCGACCTGAGCGCCCTCCATCAGCGATACCGTGAGCGCGCGGCCTTCTACGTCGTCTACATCCAGGAGGCGCACCCGGTGGATGCCTGGCAGGTCGCTTCCAACGAGAAGGACAAAGTCCTGATCGTCAGTCCCTCGAACGCCGAGGAGCGCAGCCGCGTGGCGGACCGGTGCGTCAAAGACCTCGGCATCCCGTTCCCGGCCCTCGTGGACGGGCCGGACAACCGTGTCGAGCGCGCGTACACCGGCTGGCCCGATCGTCTTTACGTCATCGACGTGGAGGGGCGCGTCGCCCACAAGAGCGAGGCCGGCCCGTTCGGCTTCAAGCCCGAGCAGGTCGAGGTGGCGCTGAAGGAACTGCTCGGCGTCTAGCCTGAGAAGCCGTCAGGGACGCCTGCGCGCGGTGAAGATGCCGAAGCGCAGCGCGCCGCACCCGTAGGCCGGCAGCATGCAGGAGCACGCGTCCACGAAGGCGCGCACTCTTTTGTCGCACGCGCCCAGGAGCCCGGACCATGCGGCGCCGGCGGCCAGAGCATGCAGCGGCTCCCAGGTCCGGCTCACGTTGAGCGACGCGTCTTCCATCTGGATGTCCGCGAACCCGGCCGCGTCGAGCCAGCCGGCGTAGTCTTCGGCCGTTCCCAGCGAGGGGAAGAGCATGCCGTCCAGGATGCGGCCGAGAAGCCGCTCCTGCTCCGGGGTTGTGGGCGCGCCGCCGGCCAGCAGGGCGCCGAGGGCCAGCCTTCCTTGCGGGCGGAGGGTCCTGGCCAGGCGGGCCAGAGTCTCCTTCCTGTCGTCGAAGTGCTCGCTGGCCTCGACGATCCACAGGACGTCGAAGCCTGCCTGCGGCGCGTCCCAGGTGCGGGCATCCTGCACGCGAACCGAGATCTTCCCGCCCAGCCCGTCTCTCTGCGCCCGGCCCCACGCGGTCAGGGCCTGAATGGGGCTGATGGTGATCCCTTCCACGCGGCAATCCAGCGTCCGTGCCAGCCACAGCGCGGACCCGCCGACCCCGCACCCCACGTCCAGCACGCGCGACCCGCGCTCGATCTCGGCAAAGGACGCCAGGTGCTCAACGAACCGGAGGGTCGGCGCGTCATTCTCGCCGCCGTCCCAGTAGCCGTGGTGGATGTGCTCGCCCCACAGCAGTGCGTAGACCCCCGACAGCCGATCGTAATGATCCCTGACGTCTTCGATAGGATCACGCATGGAGACCCCCCGTCCGGGAATCCTACCAGAGCTCGAGGCCGACGCCCACGACGGTTATGACATGTATCACTTGTAACGACAAGTAACATCTGTTACTATCACGCCCGTCATGAGCATCGCACCCGCCCGCACCTGGCTCCTGCTCGTCCACCACCTGCCTCCGCGCCCCACGCGCCTGCGGGTGAGGGTCTGGCGCCAGCTGCAGAAGCTGGGGGCCGTCGTCGTGAAGAACTCGGTGTACGTGCTGCCGTCGTCCGACAAGTCTCTCGAGGACTTCACCTGGCTGCAGCAGGAGATCAACTCCGGCGGTGGAGGGGCGGTGGTGTTCGAGGCGCGCTCGGTGGCCGGCGCCACCGACGAGGAGATCGTCGCCGCCTTCCGCAGGGACCGGACCGAGGACTACGAGCGGTTGACGGCGAGCCTGAAGTCGTTCGAGAAGCGGATGTCCGGCAAGCGGCGCGCTCCGGTCCCGGCGCCGGCCGAGCTGTCCGTCGTGGAGGCAGAGATGAGCACCATGCAAGGAGAGTTCACCCGCATCACCGAGATGGATCTGTTCGCGGCGCCTAGCCGCGCCGAGGCGGAAGGAGCGCTCGAACGCTGCCACACGCTGCTGCGCGCCGCGCAGGGACGCCGGTCCGGGCCGGCGCGGCGCTCCGGGGCCGCTCACCCTCGCCGCGATCCGGGGCAGTACCAGGGCCGGCTCTGGGTGACGCGGCCGCGGCCTCACATCGATCGATGTGCCTCGGCCTGGCTGATCCGCCGGTTCATCGATCGGCGCCCGCGGTTCGCGTTCCACGCTCCCGGCGAGGTGCCGCGCGGGGGCATCCCGTTCGACATGGCGGGAGCCGAGCTCGGGCATCAGGGGGAGGACTGCACCTTCGAGACGCTCATGAAGCAGTTCGGGCTTCAGGGCGATCCCGCGCTGGCCGCCATCGCCCGGATCGTGCACGACGTGGACCTCAAGGACGGCAAGTTCGGCCGCCCCGAGGCCCCCGGCGTCAACGCGGTGCTGCGCGGACTGGAGGCGCGCATCGCGGACGATCAGAAGCTCATCCGGGAAGCAGGAGGCGTGTTCGATGGACTCTACGCGACGCTGGCCGGAAGGCCGGCCCGAGCCGGAAAAGGGGGCCGGCGCGTGCGCCGCTGAGGTGACCTTCCGCGACGCCCTGCGCTTCTGGGCGAAGCTCGGGTTCATCTCGTTCGGCGGGCCCGCCGGCCAGATCGCCCTCATGCACCGGGAGCTGGTCGACCGGCGGCGGTGGATCTCCGAGCCGCGCTTCCTGCACGCCCTCAACTACTGCATGCTCCTTCCGGGTCCCGAGGCCCAGCAGCTCGCCACCTACGTCGGATGGTCGCTGCACGGCGTGCGCGGCGGCGTGGCCGCCGGGGCCCTGTTCGTGCTCCCGTCGGCCGTCCTCCTTCTCGGGTTGTCCTTCCTGTACGCGGCGTACGGCCGGCTGCCGGCCGCCACCGGCGTGCTCTCGGGATTCAAGGCCGTGGTCGTGGCGATCCTCGCGGCGGCCCTGCTGAGGATGGGGCGCCGCACGCTGCGCAGCCCCGCCCTCGTCCTCATCGCCGGCGCCGCCTTCGCGGGGATCCACTTCGCGGGGATCCCGTTCCCGGCGATCGTCCTGGGCGGCGCCCTCGCGGGGATCTTCGTGGGGAGGACCGGCCCCGAGGAAGCAGCGCCTCCCGCACCGCACGCCCTTCCGCCGAAAGCGCGCGTCCTTCGCGTGCTGGCGGTGGGGCTGGCTCTCTGGGCGCTGCCGGGACTCGCTCTCGTCCTGTGGCTCGGCGCGGACAGCCTGCCCGTCGGCCAGTACACGTTCTTCACGGGCGCGGCGCTGGTGACGTTCGGCGGGGCGTATGCCGTGCTCGGCTACGTCACGCAGGCGGCCGTGCAGACGTACGGCTGGATCACCCCGGCGCAGGCGGTCGACGGCCTGGCTCTCGCCGAGACCACGCCCGGGCCGTTGATCATGGTGCTCCAGTTCGTGGGCTTCGTGACCGGGTGGAGCCATCCGGGCGATCTGAGCAGGCTGGAGGCGGCGACCCTGGGAGCGATCCTGACGACCTGGGTCACGTTCCTCCCTTCCATCCTCTTCGTCCTGGCGGGCGCGCCGTACATGGAGGTCCTTCGCGGTCACAGGAGCCTCGGCGCCGCCCTCTCGGGAGTGACCGCCTCGGTCATCGGCGTGATCCTGAACCTGGGGCTGGTCTTCGGTGAAGCGGTGATCTTTCCGGGCGGGCTTACGGGAGGGATCGATGGATTCACGGTGGCGGTGGCGGTCGCGGCGTTCGTCGCGCTCCACCGCTTCGAGGTGGGCGCGGCCTGGATGGTGCTGGCGGGTGGTCTGGCCGGCCTGATGAGAACGCTCGTGTCTTAGGAGGAGACACCATGAACGCGCCCGGACGATGCCTTCTGATCAGCAACTCGACGCTTCATGGCCAGGGGTACCTCGATCATGCCGCACGCCAGATCGCGGACTTCCTCGGCCCCGTGAAGCGCGTGGTCTTCGTGCCCTTCGCCATGCACGATTGCGATGCCTATGCGGCCAGGGCGCGCGACAGGTTCGCGGCCATGGGTTGCGAGCTTCGTTCGATTCACGATGGCGCGCTCCTCGACGCGGACGCCTGGTTCGTCGGCGGCGGGAACACGTTCAGGCTCCTGGATGCGCTTCAGCGCCTGGATCTGATCGCCGCCATCCGCCGCGACGTGGGGAACGGCATCCCCTACATCGGGTCGAGCGCGGGCGCCATCGTGGCAGGCCCGAGCCTCCGCACCACCAAGGACATGCCCATCGTCCAGCCGCGCTCGTTCGATGCCCTCGGCCTGGTGCCGTTCCAGATCAGCCCGCACTATCTGGACCCCGACCCCGCCTCGACCCACATGGGAGAGACCCAGGAAGAGAGAATCCAGCAATACCACGAGGAGAACGACGCGCCTGTCGTGGGCCTGCGCGAAGGATCGATGCTGATCGTCGAAGGGGGCACGGTCGTGCTCCAGGGACGGACGCCCGCGCGCATCTTCCGAAAAGGCACTCCGCCCCTGGAGGTGGAGCCGGGAGGACACCTTGAGCACCTTGTCGCCTGAGGCCGGGCCCGCGGGCACGCTGGTCCTGACGCGCCGCGACGTCGCGGCCCTGCTGACCATGGACGACTGCATCGCGGCGGTGGAGGAGGCCTTCGGCCACCACGCCGGCGGCCGGACGCTGGGGCCGGGGGTCCTGGGGGTGCCGGCCACCGACGGTGGGTTCCACATCAAGGCGGCGGGGCTGAGGCTCGAGCGCACCTGGTTCGCGGTCAAGTGCAACGGGAACTTCTTCCACAACGCCACGCGCTTCGGCATGCCGAACATCCAGGGGCTGATCCTGCTGTGCGACGGCGACAACGGGTACCCGCTCGCGGTGATCGACTCGATCGAGATCACCATCCTGCGCACCGGCGCGGCCACGGCGGTAGCGGCCAGGCGTCTGGCGCGCGCGGACGCGCGCACCGCCACTGTCTGCGGCTGCGGTAACCAGGGGCGCGCCCAGCTGCGCGCGCTCGCGCGCGTGCTGGCGCTGGAGACGGTGCATGCGTTCGATCTCGATGCGGCGCGCGCGCAGCGCTACGCGGCGGAGATGAGCGCGGAGCTGGGTCTGCGTGTGGAGCCCGTGCGCGATCTGTCCGCGGCGGTGCGCGCCAGCGACGTGTGCGTCACGTGCACACCCTCGAAGAGCGCCCTCCTGCTTCGGGAGGACGTGCGGCCCGGCACGTTCATCGCGGGCGTGGGGGCCGACGCAGAGACGAAGCAGGAGCTGGACCCGCGTCTGTTCTCCGGAAGCACGGTGGTGGTGGACAGCCTGGATCAGTGCGCCGCGTTCGGAGACCTCCACCACGCGCTGGAGAGCGGCCTGATCGCGCGCGAGGGCGTCCACGCCGACCTGGCCGACATCGTGGCGGGGCGCAGGCCCGGCCGGACTTCATCCAGGGAGATCACGCTCTTCGACAGCACGGGCGTGGCGCTCGAGGACGTCGCAGCGGCCATGATGGTCTACCGCCGGGCGTTGGAGCGAGGCGCCGGCCTGCGCCTCGACTTCGGGAGTTGACGGCTGCTAGAGTCGTGACACCGTGAAATCACACACCCGCTATCTCACGCTCAACGTGCCCGCGCGCATGGACTTCGTGAACATCACGGACCAGGTCCAGGAGGCGCTTGGCGAGTCGGGCATCCAGGAGGGCCTCTGCCTCGTGAATGCCATGCACATCACGGCGAGCGTCTTCATCAACGACGACGAGCCGGGGCTGCACGAGGACTACAAGCGCTGGCTGGAGCAGCTCGCACCCTACGATCCCTCACCGGAGCGCTACCACCACAACCGCACGGGGGAGGACAACGGCGACGCGCATCACAAGCGCCAGGTGATGGGGCGCGAGGTGGTGGTCGCGGTGACGCGGGGGAAGCTCGACCTCGGCCCCTGGGAGCAGATCTTCTACGGGGAATTCGACGGCCGGCGCGACAAGCGGGTGCTGATCAAGATCCTCGGCGCGTAGTGGCTCCACCGATGTCGACAAAGTCGCTGTACTCATAGGTGTACCGCCGGATAAACCGTACACCCAGCGCATGACCGCCGGCGCGCATCACGATCCGGCGCGGCAGGTAATCGTCTCCCGGCACGGCGGCGGCGTTCATGTGCACCTCGAGCGCCGAGACCCTCCCCAACCCCCAGATGATGGAGATGCGCCTGACGGAGCGGGCCTCCGCCCTGACGATGTGCAGACCATGCTCCGAGAGCCAGATGGTTCCGGACATCGACCGGGCAAACTTGCTCGTCAGCCCATCTTCCGATCGTGCCGTGCCGGGACCGAACTCTATACGGTGGCAGGCCACCCCCTCGATGATCTCCCGGCCCACGTAGCGGTACGCCGACATCCTCAGAAAGTGAGCGAGGGAATAGCGACTGCTTTCCTGGTCTCCCTCGCGGGCCCGCAGCCTCGCGTAGTGCTTCGAGAACCGAGCTGCACGCCGGTGCTCTTCCACCTCCCGGGAGGTGGGGAGTCTGCCGTCGATCCTCAACAGGATCTCGTCGAACCCCGACTCTGCTGGTGTCACGGAGAACTCGAGCACTTCGCGCCCGAGGATCTCGCCCGAGGGATTCAGCTTCTCACGCGTGACGCGGCGGAGGAATCGGTGTCGGCTCCAGGCCAGGATGTCCGCCTCCTGCACCCGGCGGGCGTGCTCGATCATCTCCTCCACGTCGGGCTGCGACGCGGGTGCCGCGACAAGACTCAGGGCGAGCACCAGGGAGTTGGCTGTCATGGTCCCTCATGATGATCCTGCGCCGGCCACTTCCCTGAGGCGCCGCCTGAGGAACCTGCGCTCGCTCTCGTGGGTGGCCAGCTCGAGTGCCCTCGTGTAGCTCGTGGCGGCCTCGCCCCTCTCTCCGAGGCGGCGCAGCAGGTCGGCGCGGGCGGCATGCAGCAGATGATAGCTATCCAGATCCCCCGTCGCGGACAGCGCGTCGATGATCTCCAGGCCAGGGCGTGGACCCTCCACCATGGCGACCGCCACGGCGCGGTTCAGCGACACCACGGAGGAGGGCTGCACGCGCTCCAGCTCGTCGTACAGGCGCAGGATCTGCGGCCAGTCGGTGTCGGCCGCGGCCGGAGCCTGGCAGTGGAGGGCGGCGATGGCGGCCTGCAGCGCGAAGGGGCTGGCCCCCCGGCGCAGGGCCTCTTCGACGAGCGGCACGGCCTCGTCGATCTGCGCTCGATCCCAGAGCGATCGGTCCTGCTCTTCGAGGATGACCAGGTCGCCGGCTTCGTCGAGGCGGGCATCGTGCCGCGAGTCGTGAAGCAGCAGAAGGGCCAGCAGGCCCGTGGCCTCACCTGGGGGCCGTGGCGCCATCAGGGCCCTCACCAGCCGCGCGAGCCGGATCGCCTCGGCGCAGAGGTCCTTCCTCACCAGCGGCTCTCCCCGGGTGGCGGAGTAGCCTTCGTTGAACACCAGGTAGATGACCGTCAGCACGGCGTCGAGGCGGCCCGGCATCTCGCCTGCTTCGGGAACGAGATAGGGGATGCCGGCGTCCCGGATCTTCCCTTTCGCCCGGACCAGCCGCTGCGCCATCGTGGCGGGAGGAACCAGGAAGGCGCGGGCGATCTCGTCGGTCTGGAGACCACAAAGCGTCCGGAGCGTGAGCGCGACCTGGGCCTCGGGGGCGAGGGCCGGATGGCAGCAGGTGAAGATGAGGCGAAGACGGTCGTCGGGGATCTCCCCGAAGTTGTCGTACGGCTCCTGTATGGTGCGCGCCGAGCCCGAGGCGGCGAACGACTCGAGCTTGTCCCGGTGCAGGACCCGGCTGCGGATGCGGTCGATGGCCTTGTGACGTGCGGTCTGGATGATCCACGCCGCGGGCGCGTCGGGGATCCCCGAGCCGGGCCACTGGTCCACTGCGGCGGCGAAGGCTTCCTGGGCGCACTCCTCGGCCAGGTCGAAGTCGCCGGTGAGCCGTATCAGTGTGGCCACGATCCGGCCCCAGTCGGAGCGGTAGACCTCGGACACAGCGGCATGAGGGTCCAGGGGCATGCCCCATGGTACGGAATTCCGGTCGGGGGTGTCGATCCGGGCGCCCGTCGTTCGACTGACCAGTGGAGGGAGCTATGAGATACATGCTGCTGGTGCACCACGATGAACAGGCCTGGACCAAGGTCGACACTCGGGAGCGGGACAAGGCCCTGGCGGAAGCGGTGAAGCTGACCCACGAGCTGGCCGCCGAAGGGCGATACGTGGACGCGGCACCCCTGCAGCCCACTACGACGGCCACCAGCGTCCGGGTGCGTGAGGGCAGACGGCTGGTCACGGACGGCCCGTTCGCGGAGACCCGCGAGCAGCTGGGCGGCTATTTCCTGATCGAAGCCGGCGATCTCGACGAAGCGATCGCGGTCGCGGCCCGGATCCCGGGGGCCCGCTGGGGCACGGTGGAGGTGCGTCCGGTCAGGGAGATCGAAGGACTGCCGGCCGCGGGGCGTCCGCGGCGGCCATAACACAAAGGAGACGACACCATGCGATTCATGATTCTGGTCAAGGCCACGAGGGATTCCGAGAAAGGCGCCATGCCCGAGGAGAAGCTGATCGCGAGCATGGCGGCTTTCCACGAGGAGCTGGCAAAGGCGGGCATGCTGCTGGATGCGTCGGGCCTCAAGCCCAGCTCGAACAGCTGGCGTATCAGCTATTCGAACGGGAAGCGCGGGCTCATCGACGGCCCCTTCGCCGAGACGAAGGAGCTGGTGGCCGGCTACACTCTCATCCAGGCGAAGTCCAGGGAAGAGGCGATCGAATGGACCCGGCGGTTCCCCAATCCGGCGGGCGAAGGCAAGGAGGCGGAGATCGAAGTCCGTCCCCTGTACGAGCTGGAGGATTTCGGGGACAGCGAGGCGATCGACCGCTTCCGCGAGATGAAGATGGAAAAAAAGGAGGGTAAACGATGAAGACGGAACCCCAGAAGGAGCACCGGTGGCTTCAGAGGCTCGCCGGAACGTGGACCTACGAGGTGGACTGCCCCGCGGGGCCGGAGCAGCCGGCCGGCAAGTCGACGGGAACGGAGACCTTCCGGTCGCTGGGCGGGCTCTGGATGGTGGGCGAAGGGCAGGGGCAGATGCCCGACGGCGGCCCCGCGACCACCATGATGACCCTCGGCTACGACCCGCAGCGGAAGCGCTTCGTGGGCACGTGGATCGGGTCGATGATGACCAACCTCTGGGTGTACGACGGCATCCTGGATGAGACGGGCAGGGTCCTGACCCTCGAGGCCGAGGGGCCGAACATGGCCGAGGAAGGCAAGATGGCCCGGTACCGCGACGTCATCGAGCTGAAGAGCGACGATCACCGGGTGCTGACCTCGCACATGCTGGGCGACGACGGGACGTGGAACCAGTTCATGACCGCGCAGTACCGGAGGAAGAGATAGGGCTATCGGGGCGCCTTGCGTCCGATGCGCAGCAGCCGGGCGATCGGATCGTGGAAACGATCGGTGACCCGCTCCTTGAGCGGGATGATGGCGTTGTCGGTGATGGTGATCCCCTCGGGGCACACGTTGGTGCAGCACTTGGTGATGTTGCAGAGGCCGAGGCCGTGTCGGTCCTTGAGATCCTCGGCGCGCTCGACCGTGTCGAGCGGGTGCATCTCCACCCCCGCGGCGTAGACGAAGTAGCGGGGCCCGATGAAGCTCTGGTGCAGGCCGTGGTCGCGCAGCACGTGGCAGACGTCCTGGCAGAGGAAGCACTCGATGCACTTGCGGAACTCCTGGATCCGGGTGATGTCCTCTTCCTGCATGATCCAGGGACCGCCTGCCGCGTCCTTGGAGCGCGGGCTGAACGGCCGGATTCCTTTCTTGACCTCGTAGTTCCAGGACACGTCGGTGACCAGGTCCTTCACCAGGGGGAACGCCTTCATCGGCTCCACGGTGACCGGCTCTCCCGGGGGCAGCTCGCCCAGCCGCGTCATGCACATCAGCTTGGGCAGGCCGTTCACCTCGGCCGAGCACGAGCCGCACTTGCCGGCCTTGCAGTTCCACCGGATGGCCAGGTCACCCGCCTGCTCGGCCTGGATCTTGTGCAGCGCATCCAGCACCACCATCCCTTCGGTCACCTCGGTGGGGTAGTCCACGAAGCGGCCGCCCTCGGCGTCGCCGCGCCAGATCCGAAACGTGGTGCGCGCCATCAGCCGGCCTCCTCGATGATCTTGCGGAGCTCCGCGGGCATGGGAGGGATCGGATCGCGCCGCACGACCATCTCGCCGTTCGCCCCGCGCTGCACGATGATGTTGGCCTTGCCTTCGCCCGGATCCTTCTGAGGGAAGTCTTCCCTGAAGTGGGCGCCGCGGCTTTCCTTGCGCTCGATCGCCGCCCTGGCCACCGCCTCGGCCACCGTGAACATCCCGGGAAGGTCGAGCGCGGTGTGCCATCCGGGGTTGAAATGCCGGTTGCCATTCGCGGCCACGCGCTTCACGCGGTCCTTCATCGACTGCACGGCGCTCAGGCCCTGCCGCATCGCCGCATCCTCGCGGACGATTCCCACCTGGCCCTGCATGTTCTGCTGCAGCTCCTGCATCAGCTCGTACGGCCCTTCGGGTTTGCCGCCCGCGGCCGCGGCTTCGAACGGCGCCAGGGCCAGGCGGGCCGCCTGGGCGACCTGCTCCTCCGGAACGCTCCTGACGGGAGCCTCGCGCGCGAACCGCGCCGCGAACTCTCCCGCCCGCTTGCCGAACACGAGCAGGTCCGACAGAGAGTTGCCTCCCAGCCGGTTGGCCCCGTGCAGGCCGGCCGCGCACTCTCCGGCGGCGAAGAGGCCCGGGACCGTCGACATCTGCGTCTCGCCATCCACCCTCACCCCGCCCATCACGTAATGGGTGGTCGGGCCCACCTCCATCGCCTCCTGCGTGATGTCGACGTCGGCGAGCTGCTTGAACTGATGGTACATGGCCGGCAGGCGCTTCTTGATGTGCTCGGCCGCGTTGGGGAGCTTGCTCTTGATCCAGGCGATGTCCAGAAAGACGCCCCCGTGGGGTGATCCGCGCCCCTCGCGGACCTCGCGCATGATGCAGCGCGCGACGTGGTCGCGGGTGAGCAGCTCAGGCGGCCGGCGGGCGGTCTTGTCGCCCTGCGTGTAGCGCCACCCTTCCTCCTCGTCGGCCGCGGTCTGGTCGCGGTAGTTCTCGGGGATGTCCTGCCACATGAAGCGCTTGCCCTCGCTGTTGAGCAGGATCCCTCCCTCGCCTCGCACCGCCTCGGTCACCAGGATCCCCCGGACGCTGGGGGGCCAGACCATCCCCGTGGGATGGAACTGCACGAACTCCATGTCCATCAGCTCGGCGCCGGCGTCATAGGCGAGGGCGTGGCCGTCCCCCGTGTATTCCCACGAGTTGCTGGTGACCTGATAGATGCGGCCAATCCCCCCGGTGGCCAGCACCACGGCCGCGGCGCGGAACACATGGAACGATCCCTTCTCCCGGTCGTAAGCGAAGGCGCCCGCCACGCGGCCCCCCTCGACCAGCAGCTTGAGTATCGTCACCTCCATGTGCACCTGGATGCCGCGGTGGATTCCCTCGTCCTGAAGGGTGCGGATCATCTCCAGTCCGGTGCGATCGCCGACGTGGGCAAGGCGCTTGTAGCGGTGCCCGCCGAAATGACGCTGATTGATCTTCCCATCGGGCGTGCGGTCGAACAGGGCTCCCCAGCGCTCCAGCTCCAGCACGCGCTCGGGAGCCTCCTTGGCGTGCAGCTCGGCCATCTTCCAGTTGTTGAGGTACTGGCCCCCGCGCATGGTGTCGGCGAAGTGGACCTGCCATCCGTCCCTCTCGTCCACGGTGCCCATGGCCGCGGCGACCCCGCCTTCGGCCATGACCGTGTGCGCCTTCCCGAGCAGCGACTTGCAGACCAGGCCTACCGACACGCCCGCGGCGGACGCTTCGATGGCGGCCCGCAGGCCAGCGCCGCCCGCGCCGATCACCAGCACCTGGTAGTCGTGCACCGGATAGGGCTGGGTCACAGGAACCTCACGTCGTGCCAGATTCCCGCGGCGCACAGCCGCACGTAGATGTCGGCGAAGGCCACCATGAAGAGGCTCAGCCACGCCCAGCGCATGTGTCCGCGGTTCAGAGAGCTCACGCATGTGTAGGCGCACGCGCGTACCGGGGCGCGGGAGAACGTGTTCAGGTAGCCGCCGGCGAGGTTCCGCAGGGAGTGGCAGCCCAGCGTGTAGCCTCCCAGCAGGATCACGTTGGCCGCGAGCACCAGCGTCCCCAGCCCGATGCCGAAGGTGGCCTGCCCGGTCGCCGGATCGACGAACCACATCGCCTTCCAGACGTCGTGCGCGAGCACGATGAGGAAGAGGAGCGCCAGATAGACAAAGAGCCGGTGCGTGTTCTGCAGGATCAGCGGGAAGGACGCCTCACCCAGGTAGCTGCGGCGCGGCTCTCCCACGGCGCAGGCAGGCGGGTCGGCCCAGAAGCTCTTGTAGTAGGCCCCGCGGTAGTAGTAGCAGGTGAGGCGGAACATGCCCGGGGCCCACAGGATCAGCAGGGCCGGCGACCACGGCAGCCATGCCGGGAACCAGGACGGCTTCGGGCCGAACAAGGCGTGCGGCGACTCGCCGAACAGCTCCGGCGAATAGAAGGGGGACAGGTAGGGCCCCCAATGGTAGTAGCGGCCCTGAAGCGCGGCCCAGGTCGCGTAGACGACGAACGAGGACAACACGACCAGCGCGACCAGCGGCTGGGACCACCACGTGTCACGCCGCGCTGTCTGTCCGAAGCGATACATCCCCATCGAGTTTCCCCCGACAAAACAGCCGGCAGTCTACCCGAAATAAGGACGACTCGCGCAACGGGCTCCCGCATTCTGTAGACTCGCGCCCGGACATCCGGAGGCCTCATGGAGCCGCTGCCGACACCGCTCCTCGTGCTGGGCGTCATCACCCTGATGGCGTTCCTGTCGCAGAGGATCGCCATACCGGCGCCGGTGCTGCTGGCCGCGGCGGGCGTGGTCTGGTCCCTGCTGCCGTCGGTGCCTCGGCTCCAGCTGGAGCCCTGGGTGATCCTCTCCGTCCTTCTCCCCCCGCTCATCTACGCCGATGCCTGGGAGGCGTCGTGGTTCGACTTCCGGCGGTGGCTGAGATCGATCCTGCAGCTGGCGGTCGGGCTGGTGGCGTTCACCATCCTGACCGTGGGCCTGGTGGCCCACTGGGCGATGCCCGGCCTGCCGTGGGCCGTGTGCTTCCTGCTGGGGGCCGTGGTCTCGCCCACGGACACCGTGGCGGTGCACGCCGTGCTCGAGAGGCTCCGCGTGCCGCGTCGCGTGACGGCCGTCCTGGGAGGCGAGAGCCTGGTGAACGACGCGACCGGGCTGCTGGGGGTCAGCCTGGCAACGGTGGTGGTGCTCACCGGCGTGTTCGAGGCGAGCACCATCGCGCTCGGCTTCGCGCGGATCGCGGTGCTGAGCCTGGTCATCGGCGCGGCGGTCGGGCTCCTGGCCGCCCTCTTCAACTACGTCATGCGCGGCTCCAACGTGCTGTTCGCCTTCTCTCTGGCCGCGCCGTACGCAGCGTACGTCCTGGCCGAGTACGCGCATGCCTCCGGCATCCTTTCAGTGGTGGTCGCGGGGCTCGTGGCGTCATGGCGGGTGCACTACATCGCGCCCGACAGCCGCCTCGACCTGTACAGCTCGTGGGCTCAGCTCGTGTTCCTGCTCGATGGCGTGATGTTCCTCTACGTGGGGCTGCAGACGCCTCCCATCCTCGAGCAAGCGGTCGTTTCCGTGCCCGGCTTCATCGGCGTGGCCTTGCTGATCAGCGCCACGGTGATCCTGGCGCGCCTGGTCTGGGTGTTTCCCGGCGCATACCTGCCCGTCTGGCTCCTGCCGGGGCTTCGCCGGCGGGAGGGAGGCTATCCCCCGCTGCGTGCCGTGGTCCTGGGGTCGTGGTGCGGCGTGCGTGGGGCCGTGTCGCTCGCGGCCGCGCTGTCGATCCCCCTCACGCTGCCGGACGGGTCGCCCTTCCCGGGCCGGCTCGAGATCATCGCCTGCACCCTGGTGGTGATCCTGGTGACCTTGATCGGCCAGGGAGCGACGCTCCTGCCGCTGGTGCGGCTCCTGGGCCTGTCGGATGCCGATCCGTCAGAGACGGAAGTGCGGCGCGCCCGCGAGGCGATCCTGTCGGCCGGAATCGCGCGGCTCGACGCCTTCTGCATGGAGGACAAGTGCCCCGTCGCGGTCTTCCGTTATCGCGACATCATGGCGGATCAGCTGGCGGCGCTCCAGGCGGAAGACGAGGTCCTGCGCTCCCAGGCTCTTCAGCGTCTGGCGGTGGCAGGAGACGTGCGCCGTGCGGTCTACCAGGCACAGGCCGACGCGCTGCTGAAGCTGCGGGATCAGGGGGCGGTGAACGACCGGATCCACCAGGATCTGCAGCTCGATCTGGACCGCGGCCATGCCGACCTGAGGATGACTGAGGCCTGACTCAGTCCGACCTGCCGGCGGTGAGCCGCCGGTACTCGGCCATGTGCCGGATGGCTTCCTTCGGTTTCCTGAGATCCTCGCAGAGCAGCGCCAGGTTGTAGTGGCAGTCGGCGAGAGAGGGGTCGCGGCGAAGCGCGGTCTCGTAGGTCTCCATCGCCTCGCTCTTGCGCCCCATGTCGGTGAGCAGAACCCCCAGGTTGTACAGAAGGAGAGGATCGGGGCCGCATGCGCCGATCGCCTGGCGGTAGATCCGCTCCGCGTCGGCGTGCCGACCGATCTCGTGCAGCAGGCACCCGAGGTTGAGATGGGCCTTGAGAAAGGAGGGGTCCGCCGCGATGGCCCTCAGATAGGCCTGGATCGCGCTCCGGGAATCCCGGTCTTCCACGGCGAGCCCCTCGTCGTACCATGCCTGGGCGCCCGGCTCCAGCGCCCCCTCGGGGTGATCGATGACGTTCATCGCTCCCTCGGCGGGGTCCCCCTCGAAGGCCAGGAGGTACTGGCCCGACTCGGCCTGCCAGCGGCTGGCGCCCTCCTTGACCACCACCTGGTCGTCCTCCGCACAGAGAGTCAGGCCGGACAGGGGCATGGAGTCGGGGAGGTGGCGCCTGAGCTCCTTCACCGACCGGGTGATCCGCCTGTGCGGCACGTTGGCCGAGGTGAGGGCCTGGGCGGTGCGCAGGACGATGAGATCCTGAAACGAGAAGCGCCAGGTGTTGCGGGGACCGCGCGCGGGCGAGACGAAGCCGGCCTCGACGAACGCGCGGATGGTGCTGCGCGGCAGGTGAACCAGCCTCTCGACATCGCGCACACCGTAGTCGTGCATGGCGAGACGGGCTCCCGGCCCTACTTCTTGGCCTTCCTGGTGCTCGCGCCCACGGGCTCGGCCTGCGCGGCGCGCCGGGGCGGCTTGCGGGCCTCGGCTTTCGACTCGCGCGCCTCGGCGCGGGGCGACAGCGTTTTGGCCGGCGTCTTCTTCTGCAGGCTGGCACGCAGGGCTTCCATGAGATCGATGACCTTGCCGCCTCCTTCGGGCACCTCGGTCAAGGTGATCTCCTGGCCATCGACCTTCTTCTGGATCTCGGCTTCGACACGGGCGCGCACCTCGTCGGTGTAGGCGGCCGGGTCGAAGGTGTCGGAAGCCTGCTGGTCGATCAGCTGCTGGGCCAGCTTCAGCTCGGCGGCCTTGACCTCCGTCTTCGGGATGTCGATGTCCTTGAAGGACCTCACCTCGCCCGAGTACAGAAGCTGCTGCATGATCAGGCCGTCCGCGACCGGGCGGATCATCACGATGTACTGCTTGCCGCGCGTCGCCCAGCGTCCCAGCGCGCAGCGGCTGGACTCTCGCAGCGCCTTCGCGAACAGGGCGTAGGGCTTGGCGCCTCCCTTGTCGGGGGCGAGGTAATAGGGCTTGTCGAAGTAGACCGGGTCAATCGATTCGATGGGCACGAACTCCGAGACTTCGGCGGTGTGCGTGCCGGCCTCCTCGAGGGCCTTCAGCTCCTCGGGGCTGAACATCACGTACTGGTCCTTGGCGAACTCGTAGCCCTTCACCATGTCCTCGCGTGCGACCGGCACGTCTTCTTTCTGGCAGACGTACTGCTGCTTGAGCCGGGAGCCGCAGGCCTTGTGGAGCAGGTTGAAGGAGAGCGCGCGGCTCGCCTCGGTGGCCGAGAACAGCTTCACGGGAATGGACACCAGCCCGAAGGAAATGCTCAAGGACGCGATGGATCGTGGGGCCAAGGCTCACCTCCTGGTTATATGCTCGAGGCTCTGCTTTCCTTTCAGGGCGTTGCGCCACCGATCGCCCGTCTCCGTCAATCGCCGCGCGACATTGTAGATCCTGAAGTCGAGCGGGTGCGCGCCGGCCAGCTCCTCCCACGTGAGCGGCATGGACACCGGCGCGCCGGGAACGCCTCGTGGCGAGTAGGCGACGTTCAGCGTCTTGCCGCGAACGTTCATATTATAGTCGAGGAAGATCTTACCCGTCCTTTTTGGCACTTTCCACTCCATGGTGATGTCGGCCGGGTGCAGGCGCATCAGGTGCCGCCCCACGATCTCGCAGACCTGGCGCGCCGCATCGAAATCGATGGTCCGGCGGATGGGCACGAAGACGTGAAGGCCCGTCTTGCCGGACGTCTTGACGATGGGCTCGAGCGACATGGTCTGCAGCAGCTCGCGCAGCCGGAAGGCCACTTCCTTGCCTTTCTCGAAGGCGGCGGTGTTCAGTTCGGGCTCGTCGCCCGCGGACTCCCGGCCCGAATAGATGTAGGGGTCCAGGTCGAAGACGACGTAGTCGGGATAGTTGAGCACCGACTCTTCCAGCGCCTCGAGGGAGCTCGCGTAGTCGGTGAGCCGGGTGGCTGCGTCCGGGCCGGGCTTCGCCCGCGAATGCCAGACGTGGAACTCCAGGGTGCCCGACTGCGCCAGCCACAGGAGCGTCGGGAGGTTGTCGCACAGGAGGTAGTCGTGCTGCTCGTCCTTGTGCCCCGAGAAGACCTTGATGGTGCCCACGAAGGGCGGGCGCTCCTGCTCCCAGTGCTTCTGGAAGAAGCGCTCCCCCCGGATCCCCTCGGGCATGCGGATCATGGTGAGCGGACGGTCGGCCAGATGAGGAAGGATGAACGGGGATGCGCGGGCCACGTAGCGCAGCAGGTCGCGCTTGGTCAGGGCGGGCTGTCCGAGCGCTTCGTCGGCGGGCCAGTAGACGCGGTCCAGATGCGTGAGGCGGATCTGGTGCGGCCCCACCACCAGCGGGAAGGCGGCCTTGCCGGTGTCGAGCTGCTTCAGCACCTCGTCGATCTCGGCGGAGCCCGATCCCTCACCCGAATCCGTGGGCTCCTCGGTCTTCGAGGATCTGCGCGCGGGTGGGCGGCGCACCTTCTTCGGCTCGACGTCGTCACGCAAGCGCAGGAAGACGGGGGCGCGCAGATGTCCGTCGGGGGTCCAGCTCTGGAACTTCACCTCGGCCACCACCTCGGGCCTGACCCAGGTGGTGGGAGCGGTCAGCTCGGGTTCGGTGGCGAACGGGCAGGTGCCGGTCTTCAGGGGAGCCAGCCGCGCCTTCACCTCGGCCAGGGTCCCGGTGTCGAATCCCGAGCCCACGTGCGACGCGTAGCGGAGCTCCTTTCCTTCCCGGTACCCGACCAGGATGGATCCCAGCGGCTCGCGTGAGCCTTTCCCCCTGGTCCAGCCGCCGATCAGGAACTCCGCGCTCAGCATGGACTTGACCTTCAGCCATGACGCCGAGCGCCGGCCGGCCTGATACAGGCTGTCCTTGCGCTTGCCCACCACCCCTTCGAAGCCGTTCTCCACCGCCGCCGCATGCAGGGCCTCGCCGTCGTCCCACCCATGCACGAGCTGCACCAGAGGGGAGGGGAGGAGGCACTGAGTGAGATGGCGGCGCCGCTCCTTGTAGGGAGCGTTGCGCGTGTTGATCCCGGCGAAGTGGAGGAGATCGAACACGTAGTACACCACCTGCTCGCTGCGGTCGGCCGCTTCGATCTCCCGCGGGGTCTTCAGCTGAGCGCGATTCTGGAGCGCATGGAAGGAAGGCACGCCGTTCGCGTCCAGGGCCACGATCTCGCCGTCCAGGATCATGCCGGAGACGGCCTGCTTGCCCAGCTCCGCCGTCAGGCGCGGGAAGATCGGGCTCAGGTCCAGGCCCCGGCGTGAGCGAAGCTTAACGCCCTCCGTCCCGATGAACGCGAGGGCCCGGTAGCCGTCCAGCTTGGGCTCCCACATCCAGCCGGCGTCGGTGAACGCCTTTTCGCCAATCTCGGCCAGCATGGGGGAGAGGGACGCGGGCATCGTTTCGATCGGCCCGGAGGGGACAAGCCCCGCGACGGATCCGCGGCGGGCGGGCAGGATCTTCAGATCCTCCACCGTCATGCTGGTCAGCACGGAGCGGTTCTGCGAGGTGAGGTCGGCGGCGCCGGCCTGGCGATCCTTGTGCTTGATGAGCAGCCAGCTGCGATCGCCCGCGGACGTCCGGACCAGCGCGTAGGAGCCCTTCACCTTCTCGCCGCGCAGGAAGATGCTGATCTTCCCTCCGGCCTGAGCATCCCGGAAGCGGCGCTGCGCTTCGTCGCGATCGTGGAACAGGTATTCCTGGCCTTCATCCGGCGAGTAGACGCCGATGTCCCAGACGATCATCTGCCCCGCGCCGTACTGCCCCGGCGGGATGATTCCCTCGAACGACGCGTAGGCGAAGGGGTGATCCTCGGTCTGCATGGCGAGGCGTTTTTCGCTAGGATCCGGCGACGGTCCTTTGGGAACGGCCCATGATTTCAGGACGCCATCACATTCGAGCCGCAGGTCGTAGTGCATGCGACTCGCCGCGTGCTGCTGGATCACGAAGAGCAGCGGTCCGGCCCGGGGCTCCGGCTCCGCCGGAGCCGGCTCGGGAGTGGCGCTGAAGGTCCGCTTGGCGGCGTATTCGCCGAGCGGCGAAGGCCCGGCTCCGCGGGGTCGGCGCGCGCGCGTGTCCTTGATATAGGCTCCTGGGTGCTCAAATGCAAATGCTAGCAGGTACAAGCGGCTATTCCTACAAAGAGTGGCTCGGCCACTTCTATCCCCCGAAGCTGCCGGCCGGGTCCATGCTGCGCTACTACGCCGAGCGTCTCCCCACGGTGGAGATCAACAACACCTTCTACCGCATGCCCGACACGTCGATGCTGGCGCGATGGGTGGACGAGGTGCCGGAGAGCTTCACCTTCACGCTGAAGGCGCCCCGCCGCATCACCCACGAAAAGCGGCTGCGCGAGGCCGGGCCCGACGCGGCGGAGTTCCTGAAGCGCGCCGCCGTCCTGGGGAGCCGGCTCGGCGTGGTCCTGTTCCAGCTGCCTCCCTTCCAGAGAAAGGATCTCGAGCGCCTGCGGGAATTTCTCGGAACGCTGCCTTCCACTCCGCGCGCGGTATTCGAGTTCCGTCACGCCTCGTGGCAGGATGACGACGTGTACGAGACACTTCGCGCCCACGGCGCCATGCTCTGCGTCGCCGAGACGGACGAAGGAGGCTCGCCGTTCATCTGCACGTCCGACAGCACCTACCTGCGGCTGAGACGGACGAACTACGAGGAGCGCGACCTGCGTGGCTGGCTCGACAGGCTGGAGTCGCAGCCCCTCGATCGCGCCTACGTCTACTTCAAGCACGAGGACAAGGGGCTGGCCACGCGGTTCGCCCAGGCCTTTGGCGATCTCTGGCGGGCCGGACGCTCCGGCTGATGCCCGAACTGCCGGAGGTCGAGATGTACCGGCGCTTCCTGGCCAAGCACGGTCTGGGGCGCCGCCTCGAGAGCCTGTCGATAGGCGATCGGCGCCCTCTGCGAGGGACGCCCGCGTCGGCGTTCCGGCCCCTGGTGGGACGGCGCTTCGTCGCCACGCGCCGGCACGGCAAGTACCTGTTCGCGGAGGCATCCGGGGCGGGATGGCTGCTGTTCCACTTCGGCATGACCGGAGATCTGCAGAGATTCGATGAGGATTCAGAGCCGCGGGGAAGCGCCCTGGTGGCGTCCCTGAAGTTCACCGACGGCAACGGGATCGCCTTCCTCGATCCGCGCAAGTTCGGGCGGTTCGGGCTGGTCGACGATCCGGACGCCTTCGTGCGCCGCCGCGGCCTGGGTGCCGACGCTCTGGACCTCTCCCGCCCGCGGTTCGAGAGCCTGCTGCGCCGGCGGCGCGGCACGGTCAAGGCCCTCCTTCTGAACCAACGTGTCATCGCGGGGGTCGGGAATCTCTACGCGGACGAGATCCTCTTTCAGGCGGGGCTTCATCCGCAGGCTTCCGTCGCGTCGCTGGATGCGCGGAGGATGGCCGGGCTCTTCACGGCCATGAAGCGCGTGCTCCGCACGGCCATCGATCGCGGCGGCGACACGCGCCGCCTGCCACGCTCGTACCTGCTGCGGCACCGCGACGACGATGGACGCTGCCCGCGCTGCCGCGCCGTGCTGACGAAGGTCAGGGTCGCCGGGCGAACCAGCTCCTACTGCCCCCGGCACCAGCGCAAGCCGCGAAACCGTCCCACTTTGTCCTGAGGAGACAACGCATGGAGGCTCGGAGCCGGAGAACCGTGTGGATCGGCCGGGTGATCACGGGGATCGCGTCGCTGGCGTTCCTGGCGGCCGCGGCCGGCAAGTTCGTGGGCGGCCCGCAGCTGGAGGAAGGGATGACCCACCTTGGATTTCCCATGTCCATGGTTATTCCCCTCGCCATCCTGGAGGTGTCGTGCGCCGTGATCTACCTGATCCCGGCCACCTCGGTCGTGGGGGCGATCCTCCTGACCGGCTTCATGGGGGGCGCGATCTGCACCCACTGGCGCGTGGGGGAATCAATCATCGCTCAGACGACCCTGATCCTCCTGGTCTGGCTCGGCCTCTACCTGCGCGAGATCAGGCTGAAGGATCTTATTCCGATCAGGAGGCGCTGAGGTATCGGGGGAAACGGCCACCGGGTCGCTCGCCGGAAAGGTCATCTCGAGCGCTTCGTCGAGCCGCTCTTCCTCGGACATGAGGCTCGGTCTCCGCACCCATTATGATGCAGGCATCCGTGGATCGCCCACGCCCCGGGCGATCCTGTATGATGAAGACAGGGTTGACGTGAACGCCGAAAAAACGGAGCGACGGAATGAGCACTCAGGAAGTGGCGCTGCTGGCGGGAGGCTGTTTCTGGGGGATGGAGGACATCGCCCGTAAGATTCCCGGGGTGGTGGACACGGAGGTCGGTTACACGGGCGGCACGACCAGCCATGCCACCTACAAGGACGTGAAGTCGGGCCGGACCGGCCACGCCGAGGCGCTTCGCGTGGTGTTCGACCCCGCGCGACTGTCCTTCGAAGACCTGCTCGGCTGGTTCTTCCGCATGCACGATCCCACCACGCTCAACCAGCAGGGGAACGACATGGGCTCGCAATACCGGTCGGCCATCTTCTACACCAGCGAAGAGCAGCGCCGCACCGCCGAGGCGGTCAAGGCACGGGTCGCCGCGTCAGGGAAGTGGCCGCGCCCCATCGTCACCCAGATCGTCGCCGCGTCGGACTTCTGGCCGGCCGAGGAAGACCACCAGGACTACCTCGAGAAGAACCCCGGCGGCTACACCTGCCACTTCCTGCGCGATTAGGGCTGCGTCCCCGCCAGCAGCTCCCACGGGCAACCTGTTTTCGAGAGCTACTTCCTGTTGCACACGGCCTCGATGTTGTTCCCCGCGGGGTCCCTGACGAAAGCGGCGTAGTAGTCGGGTCCGTAGTCGGACCGCAGGCCCGGCCCTCCGTTGTCCTGCCCGCCCGACGAGACCCCGGCCGCGTGGAACGCGTCGACCTTCTTCCGATCGGGGCTGGTGAAGGCGAGGTGCATCCCGGTGGTGATCGGGTCGTCCTTCGCGATCCAGACCGTGGGCTCTCCTGCATCTCCGAGGCCGATGGAGCCATCCGACTCGTGCAGCACCTTGTACCCGAGCGGCGCCAGCGATTCCGCGTAGAACCGCTTCGCCTTGCCGAGATCCTTCACTCTGAGCGTGACGTGGTCGAACATGGAATGAGCCCTCCCATGAAAGGATGCGAACGGATCGCATCGTAGGCTGCCGGGCTCCGCCGCGGCTTGCTCTTTCCTGCTATTTCGAAGCCGTGCAGCCGTAGCGGGACGGGGTGACGCCGTAAGCGCGCCGGAACTGTCGGATGAACTGACTGAGGCTGGGGAAGCCGCAGCTCAGGCCGGCCTGAGTGACGCTGCTCCCCTCGCGCAGAGAGTCAGCCGCGCGCGCGAGACGCACCTTCACCAGGTAGCGGTGCGGCGGGACGCCGGCCAGCTCGCGAAACACCCTGCTGAAGTGAAACGTGCTGAGGCCCACCTCACGCCCGAGCTGCGGCAGGGTGAGCGGATCGGCGAAACGGGTTTCCATGATGTGGCGCGCGGCATCGACCCGCTCGGCATACCAGGAGAGCTGGCCGGGACGGTGAGCCCTGTCCGCAGGCCGGGAGCCGAGCACCGCGGCGAGGACCTCCGGCGCCATGGAGGGGATTGCCATGGGGCCCACCCCGTCCTCCAAGGCCCCGAGGATCTGCCTGCGTAGATAGGTGAGGCGGCTTGTGTGGGGAGCCACAGGCACGACCGTCTCCCAGCGCCGGGCCGAGGAGGAGACGGCCTCCCGGACGAGGTCCTCCGGGCACTCCAGCGAGAGACAGACGTCGTCGGGAGCCGCGCTCTCGTGGCTGCAGCGGTAGCGCAATCCCGGCCTGGTGATGAACATGGCCCCGGCCGACAGGCGCCAGGCATCTTTTCCATGGCGCAGCCCGAAGCTCCCCGACTCGACCCAGCTCACCGTGTAGCCGCGCGATTCCTCTCCATCGGGATCGCGGTGGGGCATCCCCGGGGGGTGGTCGGCCCGCAGGAGGGTCAAGCCGGAGTCCTGGAACAGCACATGGTGACGCATAAGCCATTGTACGCGTTGCCGGGTTCCGCGACGCAAGGGTGAAACAAGATGTCAGATCGTTCTACTTCTGACGGATGTTCCAGGAGGGTGCGGAATCCCGGACAGCACCTGCCGACAGTAGCCATCTCCGGCCGGAAGCCACGATTATTCTCCGAAACCATTAGTCTTTCGTGCCAAATCGGCGTATACAGTGGGCGAGCACTCAAGGTGTGTCACCCGTTCCTGGCCTGGATGACCCCCCATCTAGCCAGGGGCAGAATGGGCGAGACCTGCCCGCTCGCTTAGATCAGGCTTGGTGTGAGGACTGTTTGCACTCAATGACAGCCCAAGACGTGTCGTTCCCGTCCGGAAAGCCGGACCAGGGGGAGTTCGCCTTCCGCAGCACGAGCCTCTTCATCCCTGTTCGCCTGCGGCATCGCCGGGTTTGGCCCGGCCCATTCAACGTCTCCGTCCAGAGACGGAGTCAGGATCAGGAGGATCCGTCATGCATCGTAGCTCGGGGCCACTGAGGCCCACGCTGGCATTCCTTCTCCTCGCGGCCGCTGTCGCGGTGCTGTGGGCCCCCGGCTCGGTCAGCCTCGCCATCCAGGGGTCCCGCTTCAATCTGGCCTCCACGGGCGCTGGTCCGTTCGGACTGGCTTCGGGCGACTTCGATGGAGACGGCTTCGACGACGTGGTCACATCGAACTTCAACGACAACACTGTCACCGTGCTGCTGGGTGACGGTGCCGGCGACTTCGCGGCTGGCGTCCACTACGGGGTCGGCTTCGGTCCGTTCCAGCTGGCGGTGGGCGATCTGAACGGCGATCCGCGCCCCGACATCGTCGTGGGCAACTTCGCCAACTCGGACATGACCGTGCTCCTGAACGACGGTGACGGGACCTTCACGTCGGCTGGTAGCGTGTCGACGGGCCTGCAGCCGTTCGGCATCGCCATCGGCGACGTGGATGGCGACCTGGCCAACGACATCGTGGTGGCCAACCAGGCCGATCACAACATCTCGATTTTCACGGGCGACGGGGCCGGCGGCTTCTCCTTCGATCAGACGATCCCGGTGGGGCTGTCGCCGTCGGCGGTGGCCATCGCCGACCTGGACGGTGACCTTAACGCCGACCTGGTGGTGGCCAACGAGGCGGACACCGATCTGTCGGTGCTGATGGGGACGGGTGGCGGCGCCTTCGGACCCGACACGCGCTACGCCGGTGGAGCGGCCGAGGCGATCGTGATCGCCGACCTGAACCATGACTCGAACCTGGACATCGTCACGGCCAACTTCCCGAACGAAAACGTCTCCGTGCTGCTGGGCGCGGGCGATGGAACCTTCGGGCCCCAGTCGATGTTCGCGACGGGCATCCCTTCGGCTTCGCTCGCCGCTGCCGACCTCAATTATGACGGGAACCTGGACCTGGTGGCGGCGGGGCAGGGGATCTTCTTCCCGTACCGCAGCGGCGTCGCGAAGCTGCACGGCAACGGGGACGGCACGTTCGATCCGCGTGTGCTCGTGCTCGCCACCGAGGACGGACTCTCGGCCGTGCTGACCGTGGATCTGAACGACGACACCACCAAGGACCTGGCGGTCACGCAGCTCGTTCCGCCTCCTCCGGCTATCGCTTCGGGCGGCAACGTCCTGGTGGTGCTGTCGCCTCCACCGTTCAACGCGTCGTTCGACGCCACTTCGAGCGAGTGCACCTCGGCGTCCGGCGCTCTGGTCTCGCTGCACGGCGAGGCGAGCTCGCCGGTCGGCCCCATCACGTCGTTCGAGTGGTTCGAGGACTTCGGTCAGGCGGGGGAGACCCTGCTCGGCACCGGTCAGGACCTGGACGTGCAGCTGAGCACGGGGGACCACGAGATCACGCTGCGGGTCACCGATTCGACGCTTGCGCAGCTCACCTTCACCGACACGGTCAGCGTCACGGACAGCGTGGCTCCGTCACTGGACGTGCTGGCGCTGCCGGCCGTGATCAGGGCCGCGAAGCCGTTCGACATCCACGTGACTTCCTCGTCCAGCGACACGTGCGGCGGGGTCTCGGTGGTGCTGGTGTCGATCACGGAGAGCTGCAACGACGGTCAGAATAACCTCATCCAGAACGCCGACTTCGGGACGGCGGACTTCGACTTCAGGCTCCGCGGCAAGCTGTGCGCCGGCACCGAGGCGCCGCGGACGTACTCGATCCTGTACAGGTCGACCGACTCGGGCGGCAACACGACCGACG
>JBOGOC010000087.1:0-43714 GCA_050747525.1 Candidatus Polarisedimenticolia bacterium
GGCGTATGCGGGAGTGAGGCGTCGTGGCCAACGCCACGACGCCGAACGTTCTCGGAGACCACTCCCCGCCGTCGGCCGCCCGCGAGAAAAAGCGGCCTACCCGACGGTGGCGGCGCTTTCGCGCAGGGCGGCCAGGGGCATGGTGGAGGCGGCACGCAGGGCGGGGATGAGGCCGGCCAGGATGGCCACGCCCCCCAGGACGCAGGCGGCGGACACGATGATCCCGGGCGACAGGGTGGGGGGGGCGAAGCCTTCGGGGAGGGACAGGCCGGCGATGAAGCGGCAGAGGCCCACGCCGGAGAGCACACCGGCCACACCCCCGGTGACGGAGATCAGCAGCGACTCGGCGAAGAACTGGAGGAAGATGTCGCGGCGGCGCGCGCCCACCGCGCGGCGGACGCCGATCTCGTTGACGCGCTGGCGCACGGACACGAGCATGATGTTGACCACGCCCACGCCCCCCACGCTCAGCGTGACGGCGCCTACGATCCCCAGCAGCAGCTTGATCGACTGGAAGAGGTTGGTGATGTTCTGGAAGCTCTCCACCGTGTCCCACACGTGCAGCGCATCCTTGTCGTCCGGATCGAAGCCGTGCTTCCGCCCCAGGATGGTGCGCACCTCGCGGATGGCCGCCTCGTGCTGGTCGGCGCTCACGGGCTGGAAGACGAAGTTGTTGAGGAACGGGCGGGCCAGGATGGCCCGCGCCGTGGTGAACGGGATGAACCCCTTCTTGTTGTCGCGCCCGCTGTAGGCCGAGGACTGGTTCTTCATCTCCATCTCGCCCACCACCGTGAACTCCACGCCGCGCACCCGGATGCGCTCGCCCAGCGCGATACGCTCCGAGAAGAGGTTCTGCCCGATCTCGCCCCCGATGACCACCACGCGGCGCGCTTCGTCCACGTCGGCCTGGGTGATGAAGCGGCCCCGCTTGAGCACCATGCTGCGGATGGTGCCGTAGTCGGGGAGCACGCCGTGCACCTCGCCCGAGAAGGATCGCGAGCCGAGCTGGTAGTTCACGCCCCAGTTGATCAGCTCGGGGCTGATCCGCTTCACCAGGCGGGCGGTCTCCTTGAGCATGGCCGTATCCGCCTCGGTGAGCGCGATCCATTCTCCGGCGCGGCGTCCACCCGCCTGATTGCCGGTCTGCCCGGGCCAGACCACCACCATGTCCACGCCGAAGGCCTGGAATCGCCCCTGCTGGGACGCCTGGAATCCGCGGCCGAGCCCCGACAGCACCACGAACGATGCGATCCCCCAGAGGATCCCGAACAAGGTGAGCCCGCTGCGCAGCCAGTTGCGCCTCAGGTCTCCGACGGCATCACGGAGGATCACGTGTGCTCCCTCACTCGTAGCGCAGGGCGGTGACCGGGTCGAGCCTCGACGCCCTGACGGCGGGATAGATGGCCGAGCCGATGGCCACGCCGGCCAGCACCAGGGTGGCAGCGGCCAGGGCCTTCATCGAGATGACGGGGGGATTGAAGCCGTCGGGCATGGGAACGGAGGTCATCAGCACGCACAGTCCCCATCCCAGAAGGATCCCGCCGGCCCCGCTCAGCCCGCACAGGATCATCGCCTCGGCCAGGAACTGGGACAGGACCGACCGGCGCGTGGCCCCCAGGGCCTTGCGCAGGCCGATCTCGCGCACCCGCTCGCTGAGGGCCACCAGCATGATGTTCATGACCCCCAGCCCGCCGATGGCCAGCGTCACGGCGCCGATGGCTCCCATCAGGATCTGGATGGCGGCGAACAGCGTGGCGGCGTCCGCGGCGTTCTTCACCGTGTCCCAGCACGGCATCACCTGCGGATCGTCGGGATTGAATCCCATGGCGCCGCCCAGCGTCTCCTTCACCGCGCGCTTGGTCTCCTCGTAGCGGGTGATGCGGGCGGGCTGCACCACCAGGTTCTCGATCCAGCGGATTCCGAGCGTGCCCCGGGCCACCGTCCAGGGGACCAGCACCATCTCGTTGTCGGGGCCGTAGTACATGGAGTTCTGCTTCTTGGTGGGCATCACGCCCACCACCCGGAAGGGGGTCCCCTGAAGGGTGATGGTCTGGTGCAGCGCCGAGCGCCCTCCGAACAGGCGGCGCTTCACTTCGGCTCCCAGCACCGCCACAAGGCGCTCTTCCTCGACGTCGCGCTCGTTGAGGAAGCGCCCTTCCTCCACGGTGAGGGATCGGATCTCGGCGAACTCGGGGGCCACGCCGTGGACGCGCGCCTTGGTGGACTGGTCCAGGTGCGACAGCTGGCCTCCCCACAGGACCGTCTCGGGGCTGAGGCTGCGGATCTCGGGGTTGCGGGCCAGCGCCGGCAGCTCGTCGTAGCGCAGCTTGATGGGACGACCCGCCCGGGCCACCCCGCTGGCAATGCTGGTGCGGCCCCCCCAGAAGATCATCAGGTCGCGGCCCAGGGTCTCCATGCTCTTCTTCGACCCTTCGGCGAAGCCGCCCACCAGAGCCACCAGGAAGACCACGGAGGCGATCCCCCAGGCGATGCCGAACATGGTGAGGGCTGACCGCAGCCGGTTCTGCCTCAGGTCGGCCAGGCTCTGGAAGAAGGCGTCACGCAGGTCCATGCCGCACTACCGCGTCACGACGAGGTCTTTTTCCTTCAGCCCCTCGACGATCTCCGTCTTCACGCCGTTGCTGATGCCGGTCTTCACGGGCACCTTCTTCTTGCCCGTGGGGTCGGCGGGATCGGGCACCTCCACCGACGTGGACGAGGCATCGCCGTAGATGATGGAGGCTTCCGGAACGACCAGCGTGGCCGGATGCTCCTCCAGGATGATCTCCGCGTTGGCCGTCATGCCGGTCCGCAGCTTGCGGGTGTCGTTGGCGATCACCACCTCCACCTCGAAGGATGTGATGTTGTCCTGCTCCTTCCCCAGGGGCGAGATGCGGCTCACCTTGCCCTGGAAGGTCTCGTCGCGGAAGGAGTCCACGCCGATGCGTGCCTGCATCCCGACGCTGATCTTCCCCACGTCGCTCTCGGGGATCTTTCCCTTCACGTGCATCCGGCTGGTGTCGGCGATGGTCATGATCTGCGTGCCGCCCGACGCCGCCGAGATGACCGAGGCCACGGCGTTCCCGACCTCCACGTCACGTCCCAGCACGATCCCCTCGACGGGGGAGACGATGCGCGAGTTGCGCAGCTCCTCGTCGGCCCGGTCCAGCTCTGCCTGGGCCCGTATGACCTGGGCCTTGGCCACCGCGAGGCGCGAGCGGGCGGCCTGGTAGCGGCTCGAGGCGAGGCGGAGGTTCTTCTCGGATGTGTCCATGTCGGCGTTGGAGATGAGCTGCTTGTCGAACAGCTCCTTAGAACGCTGCAGGTCCTTACGCGCGTACTCGAATTCGGTCGGCTCGGCCTCGATCTCCGCCTTCTCCAGCTCGGCGCGGGAGGCGTCGAAGGAGCCGCGCGCTTCGCGCACACGGGCCTCCAGGATCGACTTGTCCAGCTCGGCCACCACCTGGCCGATCTCCACGCTGTCGGAGACGTCCACCAGGAGCTTCTCCACCACGCCGCTGGCGCGCGACTTCAGCTCCACCTTGGTGAGTGGCTCGATCTTGCCCGTGGCCAGGACCACCTTGGCCAGGTCTTCGCGCGCCACGGCGGTGGTCTTGAGGCCGGCGGCAGGGCCGGGCTCGTCGCCGGAAAAGACCATGTAGGCGCCCACGCACCCTCCGACCAGGGTGATCGCGCCCAAGGTGCGGACGACGGTGGTTTTTTTCATGACGGGCCCCTCCGGATGAGACTTCCCCCTCGATGCCTGTATAACGTGAAACGCCCCCGACGGTTACTGGGACGCACGGGTTATACGGGAATCTGGAGGCTACTTATCCTTGAGCCCGTAGGCGTGGATCTGGTCCTGCTCGCGCAGCAGGAGCACGCCGTTGGCGATCACCGGGTGGGACCAGCTCTCCCGCTTCACCTCGGGGATGGTGAAGGAGCCGCGCTCCTGGTAGGCGGTGGGGTTGGCCTCCGCCAGGACCATCAATCCGTTCTGGTAGCGCAGGTAGAGGCGGCCATCGGCCCAGGCCACGGCCGCGGAGCCCTTCCCCGCGTTCTGGGCCGGCCCCCACAGCACTTTGCCAGATTCCATCTCCACGGCGATGGGGTTGCCGCGGTTGTGGCCATGCCCCGCGTAGATCACGCCTTTGTCGAGCACCATGTTGCCGTGGTGGTTCTGGAACACATTGGAGGGGAGGAAGTACTTCTCGCTCGCCTTGACCCCGTCTCCGCCTCCGGCCAGCTGCAGCAGGGCCGCGCCGGTCTGATAGCCGGTGGAGACGAACACCGAGTCTCCGTTGACGATCGGGGTGGGGATGTTGGCCACGTCGTTCGCCACCTTGTTGTAGCTCCACAACAGCCGCCCGCTCTGCGCGTCGACCCCCACCACGCCGCGCCCCACGAGCTGGACGTACTGGCGCACTCCGCCCGCCGTGGAGATCACGGACGAGGCGTACCCGGGGCCGTCCTTGCCCTTGTCTCCAGGGACGCCGCCCCGCGCGCGCCAGGTCTCCTTGCCGGTGGCGGAATCCAGCGCGACCATCAGGGCATCGCTTCCGCCGGGGGTGACCACCACGCGTCCGGCATCCACCAGGGGCGACTCGCTGTACATCCAGTGCGGCCTGTCCCCCGAGAAGTCGGCCTTGAGGTCCCGGCGCCAGATCTCCTTCCCGTCTTCCGGGTTGAGGCAGACCAGGATGCCCGAGGTCCCCAGCGCGTACAGCTTGCCGCCGGCCAGTGTGGGGGTGGAACGCGGCCCGGGGTACTGATCTTCATGGACGGGACCCAGCTTCGTCTTCCAGAGGATGGCCCCATCCGCCTCCTTGGCGGCGATGACGTACTGGCCATCGCCCAGATCGCCCAGCGTGAAGATCCTGCCTCCCGTGACGGCGAGACTGGAGTAGCCGGCGCCGAACCCGGGCGCCGACCAGAGCCGGCGGGGACCTCCCTCGGGCCAGCTTCCCAGGAGGCCGGTCTCGGCCGAGCGGCCGTCCCGGTTCTGTCCCCTCCACTGCGACCAGTCGTCCGCGGATACGGTGGAAGCGAAGGCGAAGGTGAGCGATAGGGCAAGTGCGAAGCCGGACAGGACGCGGAGGCGACGAGTCGGGGTCATGCGATCTCCGTCAACACGGAATGGGTCATCGGCCGGATGGGACCTGGAGCCTGGAGCCGCGATTATACACTCCGGTGGTACGATGAGCCCGGCGTGGAGGGGCCGTCGTGCCGTCCATCAGGGAAGCGAGAGTCGGGCTGGCCGTGGCGCTGCTGGCATCCATCGCTGCGGCGGCCGCGGACCAATCACCTCCGAAACAACGCGGTGTGAGCTGGGTGGGCGGCCGCCAGGCCGTCTCGGCGCGGGATTTCGACCGGCTGGTGGGGAACGGCGTCCAGTGGATCGCTCAGAACCCGTTCGGCTGGGTGCGCGCCCTGGACTCGCCCGAGATCCTGCTGCGTCCCGACTCGGGATGGTGGGGAGAGACCGACGCCGGCCTGGCCAGGACCACGGCCCTGGCGCGCGAGCGTGGGATCCGGACCCTGCTGCGCCCGCATCTGTTTCTCGCCGGGCCGTCGGGGCACGGAGGCTGGGTCGGCGACATCGCCATGCGCAACGAGGAGGACTGGGCTCGCTGGTTCCACAGCTACCGCCAGTTCATCCTCCACTACGCCCGGCTCGCGAAGCGCGAGAGGATCGATCTCCTCTGCGTGGGGGCCGAGCTGAAGTCGACCACGCGCGGACACGAGGCCGCGTGGCGCCGCCTCATCGGCGAGGTGAGGGCCGTCTACCCGGGCCCGCTCACCTACGCGGCCAACTGGGATCGCGAGTTCGAGGAGATCCCTTTCTGGGACGCGCTCGACTACGTCGGGATCCAGGCCTACTTCCCGCTCGCGCAGGCGGAGCGGCCCTCGCTCGAGGTGCTGAAGGACGGATGGCGACCTCACCTGGCCGCCATCGAGCGCGTGGCACGCCGCGCCGGAAAGCCGGTGATCTTCACCGAGATCGGCTACCGCAGCATGCCGGACACGGCCATCCGGCCGTGGGAATGGGGTGAGCCGCGCTCTCCGGAGGCGGCCACGGTCGACGGATTGAAGGCGCAGGCCGACGCCTACGAGGCCTTCTTCCAGATGGTCTGGAAAGCGGACTGGCTGGCGGGTGCCTATTTCTGGAAATGGTATCCGGGTCTCGAGCTGCGCGACGTCCCTCCGGGCCGGGAATTCTCGCCCCAGAACAAGCCCGCCGAACGGGTCATGGCGACGTGGTTCGGCGGCCGCCCTCCGGAGGGCCGGTCCGGCCCGGACCAGCTCACGCCGCGGCCGTAACCACCACGGGGTCGTCCTCGGTCACCACGATGGTGTGCTCGAAGTGCGCGGCGGCCGTTCCGTCCGACGTGAGGATGGTCCAACCGTCGCCGGCGGGACGGCACGCGCCCGAGCCGACGGTCAGGAGCGGCTCGATGGCGATCACCAGGCCGCGCGTGAGCGGGGCCCCCGCGGACGGATCGAAGTGGTTCGGGACCACCGGCTCCTCGTGGATGGTGCGGCCCGTCCCATGCCCGGTCAGGTCGCGGACCACGGCCAGGCCGTGGCGGCGCGCCTCATCCTCCACCGCGCGTCCGATGGCGTGGATGGGGGCGCCCGCGCGCGCCACGGCCACGGAGAGGGCGGCGTAGAGAGCCCGGCGCGTCCCTTCCATCAGGCGCGCGCGCTGCGGGCCGAGGGCGCCGACTCCCACGGTGATGGCGGCGTCGGCCACGTAGCCGTCCTTCTCGACGGTGACGTCCATCTTCACCAGGTCACCGTCGGCCAGCCGCCGGCCCGTCGGGATCCCGTGCACGATCTCGTCGTTCACGCTGAGGCACACTTCGGCGGGAAAGCCGTACACGGCCATCGGAGCGGAGCGCGCCCTCTCGCGGCGCATCACCGCCGCGCCGATCTCGTTCAACTGCGCGGTGGACACGCCGGGCCGCACCTGACGCCGCATGGCCCGCAGGCAGGCGCGCACCACGCGGCCGGCTTCCTTGAGTCCTTCGAGATCCTTCCGGTTTCCAATGGACACGGGGAGCCTCCTTTCAACAGTGCCGGCAGGAACGTATCATGCGCATTCCTGTCGGATGAACCGGGATATTCATGGAGGAGACGTGGATGAAGATCAGGATTGCCGGCCTGCTCGCCGTGGCCGCCCTGGGGGCCGCATCCGGCGGGGGTACGTCCGCCGGTGTGTCCGACCTCACCGCACGGCGCGGGACCTTTCAGGCGCAGTGGAACGTGTCGGGGACGGTGCACGTCATGGAATTCGTCGAGGGCGCGATGGTCGCCGCTGGGCATCTGGAAGGAAACATCCTCGTGGAGGTCGACAAGGGGCCGTTCAATGACTTCCGCACGGAATGCGTGGTCTTCTCCGAGGAGCAGAAGCACGGCGTCGGAAGGTGCGTGTGGGAGGGCCCCCTGGGAGACCTCGCCTACGTGGAGCTCAAATCGAGCGGCATGAGCGCCTTCGGTGCCGTGCAGGGGCGCTTTGTCGGCGGGACGGGGAAGCTCGAGGGGCTGAAGGGGAGCTTCTCGTTCGAGTGGAACTACTCGTTGTCGGGGGACAAGGATGCCACTCTGAACGGATACTCGATCCAGATGATGGGAAACTACGACCTGCCCGACTAGGGGGATATGGGCCAGCGGCCCTCGATCACCTCGAAGACCGCTGGCTGAGGGACGGCGTCAGATCGCGCGAACGCGTTCCGCGGCGGGGCCCTTCTGGCCCTGGACGATGTCGAACTCGACCTTCTGTCCCTCGGCCAGGCTCTTGAACCCGGTGCCCATGATGGCGCTGTGATGGACGAACACATCCTTCGCCTGACCATCCACGGTGATGAACCCGAATCCCTTCGCGTCGTTGAACCACTTCACGGTGCCAGTTGCCATGTGCTGCTTCACCTTCTTGGTGATGGGGCCTGATTGCCCTTGCTGCCTCTCACAGACGTGAGGACGGTCAGCCCTACTACTGCTACGTTTGCATCTGCGCTCGTGAGTGATTCACCGGCGGGGATGGAAACTGCAGGTGGTAAGTACCTTGAAACATACACGAGACGAACACCTCAGTCAAGCCTGCCCCCGGGCGTCAGACGGCGTCACTCTTCGAGGAAAAGTTGAAGTCCAGCGCGCGGATTCCGGGGACCACCATGGTGCCGGTGGAGACCGCTTCGCTCATGGCCTCCACCTTCGCGAGCATCGCGGCGGGGCTCTCATTGAAACGGAAATTGTTCACCGGACGCACCACCTTCCCTTTTTCCACCAGCCACACGCCGTCGCGCGTCAGGCCGGTCAGCTGCAGGGTCTGAGGGTTCACCACGCGGATGTACCAGAAGCGCGTGACCAGCAGGCCGCGATCGGTTCCGGCGATCAGATCCTCCAACGAGCCCTTGCCTCCCTGCAGGACCAGGCTGGAGCCGAAGGGGATCGGCTCCTTCTTCGTCCTGGCGGCCCAGTAGCGATCGATGCTGAGGTTCTTCACCACGCCCTTCTCGATCCAGGTCACCTTGCGCGAGGGGAGCCCGAGGAACGTCCCCCCGCCGCCTCCGCCGAAGCCGCCGCCTCCGCCCCCTCCGCCTCCGCCGGCCCAGGGACGGCCGGGCATCCTGGGATCGAAGGGATCGGACAGCAGGGTGACCGCTTCGGAGAAGAGCTTCTCGCCGACCCGGGTCCCTCCCTCGGGCTTGGCGAAGTAGCCGCGGCCCTCGTCGGCGGCCCGGCCCGAGAGGGCGAAGCCGAGGTTCCCCAGGAGATCGGCCACGGCGCGCGGCTCCAGGATCACCGTGTAGCGGCCCGGCTCGAGATCCGTGGGCGAGGCCGAGGCGCTCGCCTTGCGCGCGGCCACCGCGGCCAGCTCATCCGGGCGGATGTCCCCGATGCGCGGCGACTGAAAACCAGCCCACCCCGATCCGGTCCCATCCTTCGTGCGCAAGGTGTTGGAGCATGACGCCGTGGTGGCCCGGTGGAAGCCGAACAGACCGCGCGTGTTGGCGATGGCCGACCAGCTGGCCTCCGTCTCGTAGAAGCCCGAAGCCTCCAGTCCCTTCGTGCGGGCCGTCTCCAGGGCGGCCCGCACGCCGTCGCGGCGCCGGTCGGCCCCCGCGGCCGCCGTCTCTTCGTGGAACGCCTGGATCTCCTCGTAGGTCTGGGGGCCGAGCCCTTCGACGAACTCGGGATCCACGGGGGCCACGCTCATCAGCTCGTGGCTGCGCGCCACGGCATCCCGCAAGGCCTCCGGCTCGATCTCGTTGAGGGTGACAGCTCCGGCTCGGCCGCCCCCCTTGCTGGTGATGGTCACGGAGGCGTCGCGCAGGGTGCCAGAGGTGGTGACGTCGTTGGCGGCGAAGCGCGTGTGGGAGGAACGCGTGGAGGTGAGCGAGACCTCGCATTCATCCGCCTTGGACTGCTCCAGGATGCTCCTGGCCAGAGCGCGCGCTTCGTCGGGCGTCCAGGTCATCTATGCCGTCCTCAGCACGTTGATGCGACGGAAGCGCGAAGGGGGGCATCCATGGCTCATGGCATTGACCTGCTGCGGCTGCCCCTTGCCGTCGGCGTTGAGACCCACGTTTTCCCAGGTGGCCATGCCGCCCAGGCCGTCGCACGCCTGCCAGAAGTCCGGCGTCCGGCTCTGGTAGGCGACATCCGCGATCATGCGTCCCACCTTGCCCGACTTGATCTCCCAGAAGGCGTCCCCCCCGAACTGGAAGTTGTAGCGCTGCTGATCGATGGAATAGGAGCCGCGCCCGTCGATCAGCACTCCGTCGTCGACGCCGCCCACCAGGTCTTCGAGCGTCACCACCGTGAGTGCGGGCGCGAGCCAGACGTTGGGCATCCTCTGGAACGGGACCGAGCCGAAGGAGTCCGCGTAGCAGCATCCCATCGACTCGTCCTGCCCCACCAGGTGGGCCTGATCGCGGATGGTCTGATAGCCGACGAAAACCCCCTTCTGGATGATGGGGAACTGGCGTGTCTTCACGCCGTCGTCGTCGTACCCGCAGGTGGAGAGGCTCTCGGGACGGATTCGATCGCCGTTGAAGTTCACCAGGTCGGACCCCACACGGAACTTCCCGAGCTTGTCGGGAGTCAGGAACGAGGTCCCCGCGAAGTTGGCCTCCCACCCCAGCGCCCGATCCAGCTCCGTGGAGTGACCGATCGACTCGTGGATGGTCAGGCCCAGATGTGTGGGGAGGAGCACGATGTCCTTCGTGCCCGGCTCCACCGGCGGCGCCTTCAGGTGGCTCACGGCCTCCTCGCCGATGCGGCGGGCGTGGTCGCGGAACGCGGCCCGCTCCACCGCTTCGTATCCGGCGGTCACGGCGTTCGGCCGGTAGGTGCGCGTCTTGGTCTTGCGTCCGCGCTCCACGGCCGTGGCGGTCATCTCCGGCGAGATCTGGTAGACCCATTGCTCGACGGCGCTCCCCTCGGTGGAGACCAGGAAGCGATGCTCCATCCGCTGCGCAATGATGGCGCTGGCCGAGAAGACCCCGGGCACTTTCCGGACCTCCTCGTTGGCGGCCTTCAGCAGATCGAGCTTCTCTCCCACGGGCACGCCGAAAGGATCGCGCGCCACCGGAGTGCGATAGGTGTCGGTGTGGGCGGCGACCCGCGCCAGCTTCACCGGCTCGCGGCGCAGCGAAGAGTTCACCTTCGCCGTCTCCACGGCCTCGCGCGCGGCGCGATCGATCTCGTCCCGCGTGACCTTGCTGGAGGCCGAGAAGCCCCAGGCCCCCGAGGCCAGCACGCGCACCCCGAAGCCGAAGCTCCCGGAGTCGGACACCGAGGGGACGTGGTTCAGTGTTCCCGTGGAGAGGTCGGGCTGCGAGCGCAGGCTCACGACCTGCGATCGATAGCGGTTGATGCGAACGTCGGCGTAGCTCGCGCCGGCTTTCTTCGCGCGCTCCAGCGCGAACGCGCCCAGCTCGCGCAGAGCGTCGGGGGAGACCTCGGCGGCGTGCAGAGGCTCGACGAGGACCACCCCCGGGATCATCCGGGTGGCGGCCCACGCGGCCGCCCCCGCGCCGCACGATGTGAGGAACCGCCGCCGTGACGCGCCCATGGCGCCGAATCGTATCACGGTCACGGGGCCATCCGGTCAACCATTCCGTGCTCCGGCGTGTCCTAACCCCGTGCGCCGCCCCCCGGCAGGCGTTCAGCCCTAGGAGACCGAATGACCACGAGCCCATCCCGGCTGGCCGCGGCCGGATTCGTCCTGATCTGCGCGGCCTCACACGTGGCCGCCCAGATCCCCGACAAGTTCACCAACCTCCAGGTCCTGCCCAAGGACGCGACCAAGGCACAGGTGGTGGAGGCCATGCGCGGGTTCGCCGGTGCCCTCGGGGTCCGCTGCAACCACTGCCACGTCGGCGAGAACGTCATGACCTTGGAGGGGTTCAACTTCGCCGCCGACGACAAGGAGACCAAGAAGGTCGCGCGCGCCATGATGCAGATGACCCGCGAGATCAACGAGAAGCTGCTGCCGGCCATCGGGCGCCAGAAGGTGGTCGAGGTGCGGTGCATCACCTGCCACCGTGGTCTGTCCAAGCCCGAGACGCTCGACAGGATCCTGCTGGCCACCGTCGACGAGAAGGGGGTCCCCGCGGCCATCGATCAGTACAAGGAGCTGCGGGGGACCTCGTTCGGCCGGGGAGGCTACGACTTCAGCTTCCGCACCCTCAACGTCGTGGCGGAGACGCTCGCCCGCGGCCGCAACGATCTGGACGGCGCCATCGCGGTGACCCGGGCGAACCTGGAGTTCAACCAGGACGATGCGAACCTGCACTGCTTCCTGGGAGAGCTGCTCGTGCGCAAGGAGGACAAGCCGTCCGCTCTCGGGGAGTACAAACGCTGCCTGGAGCTGGCGCCGGACAACCAGCGAGCCAAGGCGCAGATCGAAGCTCTGTCGGCGGCACCCAAGGCGCCGTAGCCTAGATCAGCTCTTCGATCCGCCCGACGATCTGCTGTACGGAAAGCTCCGACGTGTTCACCGTGTGATCGGCGGTGCGGTAGAGAGGCTCGCGCCGCGCCAGCAGCTCGCGCAGGCTTTCCTGCGCCAGCGGATCGTTGGCCATGGGGCGGTGATCTCCCTGGGCCACGACCCGATCCCAGTGTTCCTCCGGGCGCGCCTTGAGCCAGATGGTGATGGCGCAGCGTCGCAGCAGATCGAAGGTGTCGCCGTGGGCCACGATCCCTCCTCCGGCGGCCACCACGGCCGGACCGCCGGCGGCCAGCAACGACTCGAGAGCCTGGCGCTCCCAGCGGCGGTACGACTCCTCGCCGTGCACTTCGAAGATCTCGCGCAGGGACAGGCCCGCCGTCTCTTCGATCCTCTGATCCAGCTCCACGAAAGGGATCCCCAGCCGCGCGGCGAGGGCGGCTCCCACGGTGCTCTTGCCGGCGCCCCGCAGGCCGAGCAGCGCCACGAGCGATGCGCGCGACGCGTCGGCCAGGAGCGCCGAGGGGGTGGTTCCGAGGCTGTGGGCGATCCGGGCGAGGCTCTTCACCGAGGGGTTCCCGTCGCCTCCCTCCACCTGGGAGAGGAACCTCTCCGACACGGTCGCGCGCGAGGACAGCTCGCGCCGGCTCCAGCCTTTCTGCAGGCGCAGCTTCCGCACACGTTCACCGAGCCCCTTCAATAACGATGCGCCATCCATGGACGGCACTATAGTACATGAATTACAGCCATCCAAGTGGTATTCAGGAAATAAACTGCTTGCTCCCGAGGCTCATGAGTGGTAGAGTCGGGGTCATGACGACCTTTTCCACACGCCCCGACCGGTACGTTCACTGGAAGATGAAGACCGACGGGCCCGTGGCCCGGCTTCTGATGGACGTGGATCAGGAGAAGCCCTTCCGCGCGGGCTACAAGCTGAAGCTGAACTCGTACGACCTGGGCGTGGACATCGAACTGGCCGACGCGGTGCAGCGGCTGCGCTTCGAGCATCCCGAGGTGAGCGTGGTGGTCGTCACCAGCGCGAAGGATCGCATCTTCTGCGCGGGGGCGAACATCCTGATGCTGGGAAGCTCTTCGCATCCCTTCAAAGTCAACTTCTGCAAGTTCACCAACGAGACGCGCTGCTCCATCGAGGACGCCTCGGCCTACAGCGGCCAGCAGTACATCGCCGCCGTCAACGGCACGGCGAGCGGCGGCGGATACGAGCTGGCCTCCGCCTGCCAGGAGATCTATCTCGTGGACGACGGCAACTCGGCCGTGTCGCTTCCGGAGGTCCCGCTGCTGGGAGTGCTCCCCGGCACGGGCGGACTGACCCGGCTCGTGGACAAGCGCCGCGTGCGCAGAGACCACGCCGACGTCTTCTCCACCTTGGCGGAAGGCCTCAAGGCGCGCCGGGCGAAGGAATGGGGCATCATCGACGGGGCCTTCCCGCGCAGCCGCTTCGACGAAGAGATCGGCAGACGCGCGGCCGCCCTGGCGGCCGCGGCTCCGCCCGAACGGCAGGGACTGCGGGGGATCACCCTCGACGACATCGAGCCGCGCGTGGAAGAGCACGGTGAGGGCCGCGCGAGCCTCGTATACCGCCACGTCCGGCTGACCGTCGACCGCCCGCGGCGGCTCGGCGAGCTGACGGTGTCCGCTCCCACGGGGCCGCAGCCCGGGACGGTCCCGGCCTTGCACGAAGCAGGGGCTCAGGCCTGGGCCCTGGCGGCGTTTCGCGAGATGGACGACGCCCTGTGCCGGCTGCGCTTCGACGAAGAGGAGATCGGTCTCGTTCTCCTCAAGACCACCGGCGGAGCGGCCGGGCGCGAGGCGTTGATGAAGGTCGACGCGCTTCTGAGCGCCTCCGGCTCCGACTGGCTGGTGCGCGAGATCGTGCTGCACATGGCGCGCGTGCTGCGACGGCTCGATCTGACGGCGCGCAGCTTGTTCGCCATCGCCGACGAACAGAGCTGCTTCGCCGGCCCGCTGCTGGAGATGGCGCTCTCGGCGGATCGCATCTACATGAAGCGCGATCAGGCCCATCCGGCGCACCTGCAGGTGGGGAAGCTCTCGGGGAGCGAGCCGGCGCTCCTGCCGATGTCCCACGGCCTGTCGCGCCTCCAGGCGCGCTTCCTGCGCGAGCCGGAGCACGCGCGCCGCTACGCCGCGGGCTCGGCGCCGCTCGACGCGGCCGCCGCGCTCGAGGCCGGCCTGGCCACCTTCGCGCCCGACGAGCTGGACTGGGACGAAGAGGTCCGCGTGGCGGTGGAGGAGCGCCTCTCGCTCTCGCCGGACGCGCTCACCGGCATGGAGGCCTCGCTGCGGTTCCCGGGCCCCGAAACCTTCAACAGCAAGATCTACGGGCGGCTGTCCGCCTGGCAGAACTGGATATTCACCCGACCCAACGCCACCGGCGACCACGGCGCCCTGCGCCTGTACGGACAGCCGGAGCGCCCGCGGTTCGACTGGAGGAGAACGTGACCAGCGTCGATCTCTCGGCCCGCATCCCCAACAACGTCAATCTCAATGACGACCCGGTCCTGCGCCGCGCGCTCGAGCAGTGGCAGCCGAAGTACCTGGCGTGGTGGCGCGACATGGGCCCTTCGGACTACCGCGAGGATCAGATCTACCTGCGCACCGCCGTGGGGGTGGGCAAGGGAGGCTGGGCCAACTTCGACTACGTGAAGATGCCCGACTACAGGTGGGGGATCTTCCTGGCGGAGCCCGAGCCGGGCAAGACGATCGGCTTCGGCGACGTGGCGGGCCAGCCGCTGTGGAGCAGCGTCCCGGGCGAGCTGCGCAACCGGCTGCGCCGGCTCATCGTGACGCAGGCCGACACCGAGCCCGCCTCCGTCGAGCAGCAGCGGCTGCTGGGCCACACGGCTCCGTCGCTGTACGACCTGCGCAACCTCTTCCAGGTGAACGTGGAGGAGGGCCGACACCTC
Organism: Candidatus Polarisedimenticolia bacterium; assembly: GCA_050747525.1. Taxonomy (GTDB): domain Bacteria; phylum Acidobacteriota; class Polarisedimenticolia; order JACPZX01; family DASXTC01; genus JBOGOC01. The sequence goes on from JBOGOC010000087.1 coordinate 14,902, forward strand.
TGGGCCATGGTCTACCTGCTGCAGAGGTTCTTCGGGTCGGACGGTCGCGACGAGGCCGAGGACCTGCTGCGGCGGCGTTCGGGCAACCCGGACAACCCGCGCATCCTCCAGGCCTTCAACAAGAAGGTGGACGACTGGCTGGCCTTCTTCTGCTTCACCACCTTCACCGATCGGGACGGCAAGTATCAGCTGGCGGCGCTGGCCGAGAGCGGCTTCGATCCGCTGGCCCGCACCACGCAGTTCATGCTCACCGAAGAGGCGCATCACCTGTCGGTCGGAGAGAACGGCGTGGGGCGCGTGGTCCAGCGCACCGCGGAGATCATGAAAGAGGGGACCGACCCCCGCAAGGTGGGGGCGATCCCGCTGGATGTCATCCAGCGCTACGTGAACGAGTGGTGCAGCGCCTCGCACGATCTGTTCGGCGGCGAGGATTCCTCCAACGCCGCCGAGTCGTTCGCTTCGGGGCTGAAGGGGCGCTACCGGGAGGGGGACGGCATCTACAAGGACCCCAGGGCTCTGGATCAGTTCTACGAGACGCCGCTCATCGAGCAGGGCCGGCTGGTCACCGCGCGGATACCGCTGCGCAGGGCCATGAACGCGCTCCTGCTGGAGGCCTACAACGCCGACTGCGAGCGCATCTGCGCCCGGTGGAACCGCACGCTGGCCGATCACGGCCTGTCGGAGCGCATCACGCTCCCCAGTCTCCGCTTCGCGCGGCAGATCGGGATGCACGCCGGCCAGCCCTACGGCTACGACGGCGAGCCGATCGATCCCGCCGCCCTGGCCGGCGAGATCGCGCGGCGCATGCCGACTCAGGCCGACTACGACTACGTCCAGTCGGTCATGATCACGGTGAAGGAGCGGGGTCGGTTCGCCAACTGGATCGCCCCGCCGCACCAGGGGATCAACGGACAGCCGGCGGATTTCGAGTACGTGAAGTTCCACTGAGAAGGAAGGAAGCCATGCCGGGCGAGAAGCGTCTCGTTTACGTCTGCGAGGGAGGCGACTGCAGCGAGAAGGGCTCCGTCGAGCTGCACGAGGAGCTCAAGCAGATCCTGCACGAGCGCGATCCCGACGGACGCAACAAGCTGCGCAAGTACCCGTGCTTCGGCGGGTGCGCGCACGGCATCAACGTGGTGGTCTTCCCTGACCGGTGCTTCTACAGCAAGGTCACGATGGCCGACCTGCCCGACATCGTGAACCACCTGATGGACGAAGGGCCCAAAGTGGAGCGCCTCACCGGCAAGGTGGAAAAGGACGTGGAGCAGATCACCTACGACCTGCTCACCACCGGCTTCTGATCGGATGACGGCCATTCTGCTCACGCCGCTTCCCGAAGGGGAGCGCACCGAGTCCCTGCACGCCTACCGCGCCACCGGAGGCTGGGACGCCTGGCGGCGCGCCGTGGCCGGCGATCTGACCCCCGGCGCGCTGCGCCGCATGGTGGGCGAATCGGGCCTGCTCGGGCGCGGCGGCGCGGCTTTCCCCGCGGCGCGCAAGTGGGATCTCGCGGCCGCGGCGCCCGGCACCCCACGCTACGTCGTGGCCAACGGGGGCGAGCACGAACCGGGCAGCAGCAAGGACCGTGTCTTATTGACGCGTCATCCCCATAAGGTGCTCGAGGGGATGGCCCTGTGCGGTCACGCCACGGGGGCCGCCCACGGATACCTGTACCTCATCGAGGACATGACCGACGCCCTTGAGGCGGCCACGCGCGCCGTGGACGAAGCGAGGAGCGCGCGGCTGCTGGGCGAGCGCTTCGACGTGACGCTGGTGAAAGCTCCTCCCACCTACGTGGCCGGCGAGGAGACGGCCGCCCTCGAGGTGATCGAGGGGCGCAGACCCTGGCCGCGGAAGAAGCCTCCCTTCCCAGGGGAGCACGGTCTCTTCGGGCAGCCCACCACCGTGAACAACGTGGAGACGCTCGCATGCGTCCCGTCGCTCGCGCGGGAAGGGGCCGCGTGGTTCCGTGCGCTGGGGCGGCGCGGCGGGACCGGCACGATGCTGTTCACGCTGGACGCCAGGCTCTCGCACCCGGGGGTGCACGAGCTGCCGGTGGGCTCGACCTTCCGTGAGCTGCTCTACGACGCCGGCGGGGGGGCGGCGAGCGGCCGGGACGTGCGGGCCATCCTGCCCGCCATGTCGTCGTGCTTCCTTCCCGCGTCATGCCTCGACACGCCCATGACCGCGCAGGATGTGCGCGCCGCCGGCTCGGGGCTGGGGTGCGGAGGCGTCACCGTGCTCGAAGACGGAGAGTGCGTGGTGGAGCGCGTGGCAGCCATCGCCGAGTTCTTCAAGCGGGAGCAGTGCGGCCAGTGTCCTGCCTGCCGTATGGAGACGAGCACCCTGGCCGCCATCGTGAGCCAGGTGCGCGACGGAGCCGCCGGCGGCTACGCCGATCAGATCGAGCGCGTGGTGGCCTTCGCCGCCGGTAAGGGATACTGCAGCCTCATCCCCATGGCCGCCGCGCCCGTGGTGAGCGCGCTGAAGCTGTTCCCCGGCGACTTCGCGCACCATGCGGCGCAGGGTGCCTGTCCTTTCCCGCCGTGAGCCGGAGTCACTGAACCAGCAGCAGGCACGCTCCCATCAGGTCGCGCATCGCCGTCCAGAGCAGGCGGGGGTTGTGCGCCAGCTGGGAAACCGTGTGAGGCAGCCATCCCAGCCCGAAGGGGACGATCACGCTCACCGGCACGCTCATGCGTTCCGCGAGACGGACCATCCCGCAATGCGGGAGCCCGTGCCGAAGGTCGATCTCGCACGGAGTGCCGCGCGCCTTCAGACGCTGCAGAGACTCGATCGCCAGCGCGGGATCGTGCGTCCCCACCGTCACGAGGCTTGCACGGCCCGCGAGCCGATCGATGAGGGCCAGGAACGCGCCTCGGGTGTCGTGGCGGAGATCGGAGCCATCCGATCGTCCCTTCACGACGCGCACGGGCACAGCGAAACGCACGGCCCGCCCCGCGTCGTCCAGGCTGCGCCTCCAGAGCGCCGGAAGGGTCGTGCCGGTCATCGTTCCCGCGCGAGCGGCATGCTTGATGCACGAGAAGGCGATGTCAGCCGTCTTCGGGTCGATGGGGTCGAAGTGCAGCCGCGTCCCCGTGCTCCGTGCCCGGACGGCAAGGCGCTCCAGCAGGGCGTCGTCTCCCTGCAGGGCGGGCGCTTTCATCACCAGACGGCTTCCCTCACGCGAGGACAGCGCATCCAGCGCCGCGAGGCAGGCGCTCAGCATCCGGGCAGGGGGCTCGCTCGGCGCGCTGCGGTAGCGCAGCGAGGTCCGCAGGCCGTGGCGCTCCAGGCGCGCGCAGATCTCCAGCGCCGCACCCAGGGAGGCGCCGGCCAGTCCCGCCAGGGAGCCGAGTGCCGCGCCGGCCAGGTGTCTCAACGGCGCGGCACTGCGGCCGGGTTGCATGCGATGTCCTGTCACGCTCCCTCCGCGCGGATACGGGACCCTAGACCATCATCGATCGTGCCGCTTCGGAGTCCTCCCTATGCCCGGTCGTGGTAGCCTGCGCGCATGAGCGCGCCGCGAAGCCTTCAGGAGACCTATGCGCCCCGCAACGCCTGCTTCGGCTGCGGTCCCGCCAACTCCATGGGGCTGCGGGTGCGGAGCTTCGTGGAGGGGGATCGCGTGGTGGCCACCTGGCAGCCTTCTCCTCATCACGAGGCGTTCCCGGGCATTCTGAGCGGCGGGATCATCGGGACGCTGCTCGACTGTCATTCCAACTGGACGGCCGCGTGGCATCTGATGACGCGCGCCGGCGCGCCGGTGCCCCCGTGCACGGTCACCGCCGAATACGCAGTCACTCTGAGGCGGCCCGCTCCGTCCGGAGGACCCGTTCGACTCGAAGCGCAGGTGATCGAATCCACGGACCGCCGGGTCGTGGTCGAGGCGCAGCTGATGGCAGGAGGTGAGGTCTGCGCCACCTGCCGCGGCGTCTTCGTGGCCGTGAAGGAAGGGCATCCCGCCTACCACCGCTGGTGAGCCGCGGGCTCAGTCGAAAAGAGGCAGGACGGCCACTCCCCGCACCAGATCACGCAGCATCCACCACGCGATCCGGGGGTTGTCGCGGATTCTCGACAGGGCGTAGGGGAGCCAGCCGTGCCCGTGGGGTATGTAGACCCGCACGGGGACGCGCATCTCGCGGGCCAGGTGGAGCAGCGGCCTCATGGGCAGACCATAGAGGAGCTCCAGCTCGCACCGGGTCGCGCTCGAGCGCAGACGCTGCAGTGCCCGTCGCGCGAGGACGAGGTCGTGAGTCGCCACACCGACCCGTGCCCCCGTGCCGGCGAGCCGCTCGACCAGCTCGAGGAACGACGCGCGGACCTCCCCGCGAAACTCCTGGTCCTCCCATTGCCCCTTGACCAGGCGAACGGGGATCCCCAGCCGCAGGGCCCGGTTCACGTCCTGCTGGCTGCGCCGCCAGCGCGCGGGGAGGGTGCATCCGATCGACGTCCCCTGACGGGCCGCCCGCTCGATGCAGGCGTGCGTTGCGTCGGCCGAATCGAGCGCCATGGAGTCGAAGTGCAGGCGCACTCCCGTGCCACGCGCGTCGGCCAGGATGGTGCCCAGGTGCTCGTCTGCAAACCCGAGGGCGGGCGCTTTCATGGACAGGCACCCGCCGTGGATCCCGCTCAAGGCCTCCAGGGCGGCACGATAGACGCAGGCCACGTCGGCGGGGCTCTCCTCGCCCGTGTTCCAGTAAGCGAGGGAGACCTTGAGGTCTCGACGTCCCAGGCGCCCGCAGACCGTCATGGCCGCCTCGAGCGTGGCTCCGGCCACGTAGGGGCGGGCGGCCACCGCCGCCACGCGGCCGCTGGCCAGCAGGGCCAAGCGTTTCAGTGCGCCCGCACGATGGACCTGGCCCGTTGCCATGTGGATCGCGCTCCTTCGAATCCATGAGCCACCATCGACGGGAGGCGAGGCGGGCACACCCGCACGCTCACGCAGGCCAGCGAATCCTGTGTCCACGGCCGCAGCCACGATTCCTCGCTGCCCAGGAACTCGTACGAGGCGAGCCCGGCCACCGCGGCCGATCGGATCATCTCCATGGTCAGCAGCGTGCCGGGAGAGCACCGACGGTACTGGTCGTCGTAGCCGATCTTCACCACCCATCGAGAGCCTCCCATGTCGAGGCCTATCTCCATCGCCACCGCCGCATCGCCGATGCACAGGAATCCCACGCGCAGCCAGCCTCTGTGCGCCGCCGCCTCGGCCATCAGCCTGATGAAGCGGCCGCGCGCGCTGTCGACGGCCAGCGCGGTGAGGCTTCGTCCCTTCCAGCCGGCCGCCTCCACGGCGAAGGCCTTCTCCAGCAGCGGGGCCACCTCGGACGGACGAGGTGCGTGGCACTCGAAGCGCACCTCACCCGCGCCTGCGGCGCGGCGTCGCGCGCGGCGAAGCTGCTCGCGCCGGTCGGCGCTCATGTGACGCTCCGGGTCCGCCCAGGAGGGATCCAGGGCGATGCGCGGGCAGCCGCCCACCGTGCGGACGAGAAAGAAGCGGCGCGCCGGCCAGCCGTTGTGCAGGGCGTCCACAGTCGTCGAGCGCGCCGGAATCCGCCCCAGGAGAAGCGGCGCGCCGAGGTGCGCCAGCTCGTCGACGAGGCTCTTCAGGGCGCCCGGATGGGAGGACAGGAAGTCGGCCGGCTCCCCCATCTGGCGCAGGCCGATCAGCTGCCATGGACGGGTGAGCGAGTTCTCGCTGACCAGCGGAGCGATGGCGCCCGGGACGCCGTTCCACTCCACCGTGACGACCCTCAGCCTGTCCTCCAGGCCGAAGGCCCTGGCCGCCGCGATGCACCAGACCGCGGACGCCGCCGGGCACGCCGCCCGGTCGGCCATTCCATCCCAGGCATCCGCCAGAGGCTGAAGGTCGCCGGTACGCCGCAGCACCCTGACATCGCCGGTGGACGCCGTCGAGGCCGCTTCGAGCGTCAACATCCTGGCTCCTTTCTCGTGATCAGGGGGGAACGTGATGCGCGACAGCGTAGGACAGGATCGCGGCGTGCGCTTCGGGAGGCTTCCGATACCCGGCAGAGTGAGGTGGGTCAGACGAGCCGGATCTGCTTCTTGAGGACCAGCATCCCCATGGCGAGCGAGAGCTTCTTGAAGAGCCGCACGTACTCGTCCGGGTCGAGGTTCAGAGACCCGCTATCCCCGCCGTCGCCGTAGAACAGGGCTGCAAGCCGTTCCTTGGCGTAGACGGGGGCGATCAGGACCTCGTGCGGCCGGGATACGCCGAGCCGGTCGAAGAACCCCACGTAGTCGGGCTGGTCGGGCACGGCGCCCTTGTAGACGGGCTCACCGTGCGGGAGGGTGAAGAGAGGCTCCAGGGTGACCTTGAAAGCGGGAGGGGGCGCGTGGAATCCATGACATTCCCAGAGCGAGGCCTTGCTGGCCTTGACCGAGAAGAGCGCGCAGCGGGCCATGTCCTTCGACGCGACCTGGGCCACGATCTTCCCCAGGCCCGCCACGTCATCCGCGCCGCAGAGTCGCTCCGCGGCCTCGGTGAGCCAGCCGTCCTTGCGTGATGCGAGCTGGGGGCGCACATCGTCGACCCATTCGGCGGTGGGGACGGGCCCTCTGGGCATGGGGGTCTCGGCGACGGGTGATTCGGACCCGACGGCCGCGGTCACCACGCGCGCCTGCTCTTTCACCTCCATGTTGTCGAGCTGGCGAGCCAGGGCGACGTAGCGCTGGCGGCGCGTGACCTCGTAATACTTCTCGAGCGCCTGGAAGATCCTGATCTCGGGAGCCACGAACGGCTCCACGCGGCATCCCGTGATGAAGGCGACCTCGTCGAGGATGGGGAGGCTCCTGGGATCCACGAGAGCCACCTTGAGCTGCCGCCCCTGCTGGTGGAAGGGGATGGCCATCAGACGCTCCGCCACCGCGGCGGGGAGGAGCGCAAGCACATGCGGCTGGATGTCCTTCAGGCTCTCGGCGGAGGCGCAGGGGACCCCGTGGAGCTCGGAAAGGTGCGTACTCAGGCTCTTCTCGTCGATGTAGCCCAGCTCGAGGAGGCATGTCCCGAGGTGGGCACCGAAGATGAGCTGGGCGTGAAGCGCCTTGGTGAGCTGCTTTTCGCTCAGCATCCCCTTCTGTATCAGAGCCTCGCCCAGCCGCATCGGACCTCCTCGTGCCGTCCGTGCCGTCGTGCTGGCATGCGGGCGGAAGGGGAACATGAGTTCGGGACAATTCGGGAGTCAAGTGACCCGCCGCACTACGGGGTAGGAAATCCACCGTAGGGATCGCCCGGCTTGCGCCCCCGCGCGTTCCGCCTAGATTATCCGGGTGAGCCGCGCCCGCACGGCGCCCCGGAGATATCCTCAATGTCGCTGCGCCTCGTCCATCGAACTCCTCCGGTGTCGGCACGCTCCGAGCCTCGCCTCCTGGTCACCCCGTCCCCCGGGATCTCCACGGGCTTCCTGCTCGCCACCGCCATCCTGCTGGGGATGGCCGGGCTGGCCTTCTTTCTGATCATCCGGGTCTGATTCCGCGAGCCTGATCGGGCCCCGGCGTGGTAGGATCCACGCCGTGAACCGGCCACTCTCCCTCTTCGCCAGTGTGGTTCTCCTCTCGGCCGGCGTCGTGCGCGCCGACGAGGGGATGTGGCGCCCCGGGCAGCTCGCGCATCTCGAAAACGATCTGAAGCGCACCGGCGTCAGGCTCGACACCTCGAGGCTGACCGACCTGGCGGGGCACCCGATGGCCGCCGTCATCAGCCTGGGCGGATGCACTGCTTCGTTCGTCTCCGCCGATGGGCTGGCGGTGACGAACCATCACTGCGCGCTGGGGGCCATCCAGTTCAATTCCACGCCCGAGAGGAACCTGCTGCAGACCGGCTTTCTGGCGCGGCAGAAGTCCGAGGAGCTCCCCGCCGGACCCGGGAGCCGCATCTCGGTCACCGTGCAGGTCACCGATGTCACGAAGCAGATGCAGAAGGACCTGCCGCCCGGGACCTCGGGGAGGAAGCGCTACCAGATGCTGGACGACCGCAAGAAGGAGCTGGTGGCCGCCTGCGAGAAGGACCCGGGGCATCGCTGCCGGGTGGCCACCTATTCCGGGGGCCTCGAATACGAGCTGATCAAGCAGCTGGAGATCCGCGACGTGCGCCTGGTGCACGCCCCCGCGGGCTCCATCGGCAACTATGGCGGGGACGTGGACAACTGGATGTGGCCCCGCCACACGGGGGACTACTCGTTCTACCGCGCCTACGTCGGGCCGGACGGCAGGCCCGCCGACCCCTCTCAGTCCAACGTCCCTTACCGGCCCCGGCACGTGCTGAAGATCGCGCGCGAAGGCCTGACCGACGGCAGCCCGGTGATGGTGGTGGGCTACCCGGGCATGACCAACCGCCATCGTCTGGCCGACGAGGTGGAGTCCACGTTCGACTGGCTCTATCCGCTCACCACGCGCGTCAACAGGCAGATGCTGGACATCGTCGCGCGCGAGACGAACGGGCGCCCCGAAGGCGCCATCCGCACCGCGTCGCTGGTCGCGCGCCTGAACAACACCATGAAGAACAACGAGGGGATGCTGGCCGGCTACGCTCACAGCGGCATGCTGGAGCGCAAGCGGCGCGAGGAGGCGGACCTGGCGGCATGGGTAGCTCAGGATCCCGCCCGCCGGAAGCGGTTCGAATCTTCCCTGAGCGGTCTCACCGAGGCCGTGGCGGCCGATCGGGCCCTGCGCGAGCGGGGGATCTTCTACGAGCGGAACGTGCGCGCGGGCTCGCTGTTCGAAGCGGCCCGCACCCTGGTGCGCCTGAGCGTGGAGCAGACCAGGCCCGATCCGGATCGCGAATCTGGATACCAGGAGCGGGACATTCCCCGCATCAAGGACCGGTTGGCCCGCATGGAGCGCACCTTCGACCCCCAGGTGGACAGGGCTCTCTGGCGCCAGGCGATCCTGGACTACGCGGCCATTCCCGCCGGCCAGCACGTGGCCCCTTTCGACGACTGGTTCGGGATCAAGGGGACCGCTGTCGACGCCGCCGCACTGGACGCGAAGCTGGACGAGATGTACGGGCGCACCCGTCTCGGGGACACGGCCACCCGGCTCTCCTTGATGAAAGCCCCCCCCAGCGCGGAGCTGCAGGGGAGCGATGACCCGTTCCTTCAGCTGGCCGCCCGCCTGCTGGAGAGCGACCTGGCCCTGGAAGAGCAGCGCAAGGATCACGAAGGACGCATCGAGGCGGCGCGGGCCCAGGCCATGGCCGCCCGCATCGAGTTCCTGGCCAGCCACGGACGTCCTCTCTATCCGGATGCCAACGGGACCCTGAGAGTGAGCTACGGACAGGTGCGGGGCTATCGTCCCCGGGACGGCGTCGTGTACGCCCCCTTCACCGTCCTGGACGGGATCCTCGGCAAGGACACCGGAGTGGATCCCTTCGATGCCCCGCCCGCCCAGCTGGAGGCGATCCGCGCGAAGCGGTTCGGCTCCTGGAAGGACACTGCCCTCGACACCGTCCCCGTGAACTTTCTGACCACGCTCGACATCAGCGGCGGGAACTCGGGGTCCCCGGTCCTCGACGCGCGGGGCGACCTGGTGGGGCTGGCCTTCGACGGCAACTGGGAGAGCATCATCTCCGGATGGGAGTTCCAGCCCGAGACCACCCGCTGCATCGGCGTGGACATTCGCTACGTCCTGTGGGTGATGGACACCATCCACGAAGCTCGCGGGCTGCTGGCGGAGCTGGGCGCCAACACCACCACGGGCGCCTCCGCGGGCCGCTGAGCCCAGTGTCCATCCACGTCCGCGCGTGTGACAACGTCCGGGTCGTGGAGCTGCACGGCGACATCGCCATCGGCCGCCAGCTGAGCCGCCCCCTCGACCTGCAGGGGCATCCCATGGACGACCTGCGCGAGACCATCCGGGGCCTCCTGGAGCAGGGGCACTGCCGCATCGTCATGGACCTGCGCGAGTTGAGGTTCATCGACAGCGCGGGCCTGGGCGAGCTGGTGGCCTGCCGCAAGCGCACCCTGGAGCGCGGCGGCGACATCGTCCTCGTGCATCCGCGGAAGAAGGTGCAGGAGCTCCTGGTGATGACCCTGCTGTCGGAAGTCTTCCGCACCTTCGAGGATGAGACCGAAGCGGTCGCCTCCTTCGCCCCGCGCTGACGTCCCTCCGGCCCGGCTCACGATATGATGTCGAACATGAACCACGGGGTCGGTCTCAGCTTGGCGACAGTCCTGTCCCTGGGTGCGGCCGGCCTGGTGGGGCTGGCCGCCGGAGTCGGCGGATACACGTTCGTGTACGCGCAAGGGGCTTCCTACCTCACCGACAGGCCTGAGGCGTGCGCCAACTGCCACGTCATGCGCGAGCAGCTCGAAGGCTGGCTGCGCTCCAGTCACCGCGCGGTGGCCACGTGCAACGACTGCCACACACCCCACACCCTCGTGGGCAAGTACGCCACCAAGGCGCGCAACGGCTTCTGGCACTCGTACGCTTTCACGTCGGGGGATTTCGTGGAGCCCATACAGATGCACGAAGTGAATCGCGCGGTGACCGAGCGCGCCTGCCGCGACTGCCATGGCGACGTCACCCACGCCATCGACGAGGACGGCGGCGGGGAGCCGATCTCGTGCATCCGGTGTCACGGTGGGGTCGGGCATGAATAGGTGGACGCTGGTGACGGTGGGGCTGGTGTCGGCCCTCGCGGCAGCCGGAGCCATGGCGCTGCTGCTGAGCGTCTTCGAGCACCGTCAGGAAGCGCGCCATCCCTTCTATCGCGTCGTGGAGCTGGACGACGAGACCCAGGATCCCGCCATCTGGGGGAAGAACTTCCCGCTGCAGTACGACGGATACCGCCGCACCGTAGACATGGTGCGCACGCGCTTCGGCGGCAGCGAGGCGGTGCCGCGCACTCCGACGCAGGCAGACCCACGATCGGCCGTCTCCCGGTCGCGCCTGGAGGAGGATCCCCGGCTCAAGACGATGTGGGCGGGGTACGCCTTCGCACGGGATTTCAGGGAAGAGCGCGGCCACGCCTGGATGCTCGACGACCAGACCTTCACCGAGCGCCAGATCGCCTCGAAGCAGCCAGGCACGTGCCTGCACTGCCACGCGTCGATCTACGTTCCCTACCGCCGGCTGGGGGGCGGCGATCTGATCCAGGGGTTCGAGCGGATGAACCCCATGCCCTTCGCCGAGGCCCGCCGGCTGGTGGAGCATCCCATCGCCTGCATCGACTGCCACGATCCTGCCACCATGCAGCTGCGCGTGAGCCGGCCGGGGTTCATCGAAGGGATCCAGGCCCTCAAGCGCTCCCAGGGGGTCGAGCACTACGACGTCAACACCATGGCCACGCGCCAGGAGATGCGCACCTTCGTCTGCGGCCAGTGCCACGTCGAGTACTATTTCAAGGGCCCGGAGAAGCGCCTCGTCTATCCCTGGGCGCAGGGGATCAAGGCCGATCAGATCCTCGCCTACTACGACCAGGTGGGGCAGGTGGACTGGACCCACGCCGACACGGGCGCCGGCGTGCTCAAGGCGCAGCACCCGGAGTTCGAGATGTGGAACCAGGGGATACACGCGCGCTCCGGGGTGGCGTGCGCCGACTGCCATATGCCCTACGTGCGCGAAGGCGCCCTCAAGGTGAGCGATCACCACGTGCGCAGCCCGGTGCTCAACATCAACAGGGCCTGCCAGACCTGCCATCACTTCGAGGAAGAAGAGCTGCGGGCCCGGGTCGAGCTGATACAGGAGCGGACCCTTCAGATGCGCGACACGGCCATGGACGCTCTCGTGGCGCTGATCGCGGATCTGAAAGCGGCCCGTGAGGCGGGGGTCGGCGAGGCTGGTCTCGCACCCGCCCGCGCGCAGCAGCGGTCCGCGCAGTTTCTGCTCGATTTCGTGGAAGCCGAGAACTCCAGCGGCTTTCACGCGCCCCAGGAGGCGGCACGCCTTCTGACGCTGTCGATCGATGCTTCGCGCCGGGGGCAGATTGCCCTGCGGCCGCTCACGGCCTCACGATGAGGCCCTTTCACAGGAGGCAGTGGTGATAGACGCGCTGGTGCTGGGAATCGGGCTCACGCTGGCGGCGACGGATGCCCCGCCCGCGGCGCCCACGGAGCTGAAGCCGGGCGACGCCGCGCCCGCCTTCAGCCTGCAGGGCTCGGACGGCAAGGTGCACACGCTCGAGGATCACAATGGAAAGAGCGCGGTGGTGATCGCCTGGTTCCCCAAGGCGTTCACCGGTGGCTGAACGGCCGAGTGCAAGTCGCTCCGTGCGAGCGGCGACAAGCTCAGAGGATACAAAGTGACCTACTACGCGGCGAGCATCGACGATGCCGAGACCAACGGCAAGTTCGCCGCCTCGCTCGAACTGGACTATCCGATCCTGAGCGATCCGGACAAGAAGGCGGCCGCGGCCTACGGGGTCCTCTCGCCCGAAGGGAACTACGCGAGGCGGCACACCATCTACATCGGCGCAGACGGAAAGGTCCTTTACGTGGATCGTGAGGTGAAGCCGGCTTCGGCGGGTGACGACGTGGCGGCGCGGCTCGAAGCCCTGGGGGTTCCGAAGTCTCCATGAAGAAGCGGAGCTGGTGGATCGTGGGAGGGGTGGCGGCGGCCGGCCTTGCGGTGGCGGGATGGGCGGTCGTGGGAAGAGGGGACCGCAACCTCCCGCGGGTCACCACCACGCATGTGGGCCGCCAGCAGCTGGTGTCGCGCGTCACGTGCAACGGCAAGGTACAGGCCCGCCGCAAGGTCGAGCTGTCGGCCAACATCTCGGGGCAGATCGTCAACCTGGCGGTGCGCGAAGGAGACCGGGTGAAGAAGGGGGACTTCATGATGCAGATCGACCGGGTCTCCCTTCAGGCCAGCGCCGACTCCAGCCAGGCGGCGCTGCAGGCCCTTCTGTCGGAGCGCGACGCCAGCCGCGCCAACCTGGAGAGGAACCGCATCGAGTTCGAGAGGTCGCAGGCCTCCTACGACAGCGAGATCATCTCCAAGCTGGATTACGACCGGGCGCGTACAAACTACGACGCGTCGCGGGCGACGCTGGCCGCCGTGGAGAGCCGGATCGAGGAAGCGCGCGGGGCGCTGGCGGGGGCCAGGGACACCCTCAGCAAGACCACCATCCTCGCCCCCATCGACGGCGTGGTCACGCGCCTCTCGGTGGAGGAAGGGGAGGTGGCGGTCATCGGGACGATGAACAACCCGGGGACTGTCCTCATGACCATCTCCGACCTGGCCATCATGGAGGCGGTCATGGAGGTGGACGAGACCGACGTGCCCCAGGTGTCCGTGGGGCAGAAGGCCGTCCTGCTGGTGGACGCCTACCGGGACAGCACGTTCGACGGGACGGTCACCGAGGTGGGGAGCAGCCCCATCGCCCAGGCTCCGGGGACCACGGCAGGCATCGACTTCGAGGTGAAGATACGGATCGAGGATCCGCCCGCAGGGCTCAAGCCGGGATTGTCCGTGACGGCCGACATCGTGACCGGCGCGCGCGACGACGTGGTGGCGGTGCCGCTGCAGGCCCTGGTGTTGCGTGACCGGGAGGACCCGGGACGCCAGGCCGCGCCCGAGGAGGAGGATCCGCAGGGGGCGAAGAAGCTGCGCGCCACCACGGTGGCGGCCCGGGGCCGCGATCAGGAGGGCGTCTTCGTCCTGGAAAAAGGGGTCGCGCACTTCACCCCCATCGCCACGGGGATCACCGGAGAGCTGGACATCGAGGCTCTCTCCGGGGTGGCGGATGGCGCCGAGATCATCACCGGCCCCTTCCGCGTGCTGCGCACCCTGAAGGATGGGGACAAGGTTCTCGTGGAGAAGGCTGCCCCGGAGAAGTCATGATCGCGCTCGAGATCTTCAGGATGTCCCTCGGCTCGCTGCGAGGGCACCCGCTCCGCACGTTCCTCACGCTGCTGGGCGTGATCATCGGCGTGACCACTGTGGTGACGGTGGTCTCCATCATCAGCGGGCTGAACGCCTACATCGAGGACAAGGTCCTCACCCTGGGGGCGGACGCCTTCGTGGTGGATCGCTTCGGCATCATCACCTCGCGCCAGCAGCTGCTGGAGGCCTTCAAGCGGCGGGACATCACCTACGACGACGTCAACACGCTGCAGCGTCATTGCAGCGAGTGCGTCCTGGTGGGAGCCGACGTCGCCGCGCCGCACGCCGTCACCTATCTGGACCGGCGGCTCGCCGACACGCCGGTGCACGGCGCCACCGCCAACGCCAACGAAGCCCAGAACCTCGAGGTGGAGGATGGCCGGTTCTTCACCGAGGCCGAGGTGGACAGCGCCCGGCCGGTGGCCGTCATCGGCTGGGACGTGCGGGCCGAGCTGTTCGGCGATCTGGCCGCCACCGGACGCGTGCTGAAGGTGGGGGGGCGGCCGTTCAAGGTGATCGGCGTGCTCGAGAAGAAGGGGAGCATCCTCGGGCAGAATCAGGACAAGGTGGTGTACATGCCGCTCACGTCCTGGCAGAAGGTGTTCGGAGCACGGCGCAGCCTCAACGTGCTTGTGAAGGCGCGCGGCAAGCAGCGCCTGGACGCCGCGCAGGAACAGGTGCGCCAGATCCTGCGCGCCCGGCGCCACACCCCCTACGCGGATCCCGATCCGTTCGCCCTGGTGACCGCCGGAGCGCTGGACGCCATCTGGCGCGGCATCAGCGCGGGCGCGTTCGCGCTGATGACCGCCATCTCGGCGATCTCGCTGGTGGTGGGAGGCATCGTCATCATGAACATCATGCTGGTCTCGGTGGCCGAGAGGACCCAGGAGATCGGGGTGCGCCGGGCCCTGGGAGCGAGACGATCCGCCATCCAGCTCCAGTTCCTGATGGAAGCGGTGCTGCTGTCGGCGGCGGGAGGCCTGATCGGCGTCGTGCTGGGATGGATGATGGGGGCCGCTGTGAAGGCCTTCTCTCCGGTCCCCGTGTCCGTGGGTCCGGCACTCGTCATCGCGGCCCTGGGAGTGGCCACGCTGGTGGGCGTGGCGTCGGGGCTCTTTCCCTCCATCCAGGCATCGCGGCTGCAGCCCACGGAGGCGCTTCGCAGTGAGTAGCCTTCTGAGCGGCGGGCGCGAGAACATCGCCTTCGCCCTGCGCGCGGTCCGGGACCACAAGATCCGCTCGTTCCTGACCATCCTGGGGATCATCGTGGGGGTGGCTACGGTCATCGCCATGGTCTCGGTGATCGAAGGCTTCAATCAGGTGGTGGTGCGCGGCTTCTCGTCCTTCGGCTCCACGCTGGTGCAGTACCAGAAGATGGAGCCGCGCTTCGGCGATCCCCTCGACGCTCCCGAGGAAGAACGGCTCCGACGCAACCTGACCTACGAAGACGCCATGGAGATCCGCAAGTCGGCCCCGTCCATGGCCGCCGTGGCCGCGGAGCGCTACAACTTCGGGGGCGGCCAGGTGAGGTATCACGATGTGGAGGCGAACGCCCCCCTCATCGGCGGGGTCTCGCCCGATTACCCCCACGCCAACAACTACTTCATCGACGAAGGGCGCTTCTTCAACGACGCCGAGTTCGAGCACTCGGCCCACGCCGCGGTGCTGGGCGTGGAGGTGACCGAAGCGCTCTTCCCGCACACGGACCCCATCGGCCGCACCATCTCCATCGAAGGGCGCCCCTTCACCGTGGTGGGGACCCTGGAGCGCCGTGGAGGGCTCTTCTTCGGTCCGGGAGACAACCGGCTCTTCATCCCCCTGACCGCGTTCGACTCCATCTACCCCAACATCGAGAAACAGTGGGGGACCATCATCGCCACGGTGCCCAAGAGCCCCGAACTGATGCAGAAGGCGCTGGAGGAGGGGCGCGAGATCCTGCGCCGGCGCCGCCACCTGCGCCCCGACCAGCCCGACGACTTCGCCATCCTGACGCCCGACGCCTTCATCAGCACCTTCCAGCAGATCACCGGCGGGATCGCGGTGGTGCTCACATTCATCTCGTCGATCGGCCTGCTGGTGGGGGGCGTGGGGGTCATGAACATCATGCTGGTGGCGGTCAAGGAGCGCACGCGCGAAATCGGAGTGCGCAAAGCGGTGGGTGCGCGTCGCGCCGACATCACGCAGCAGTTCCTCATCGAGGCGATGACCCTCACCGGACTGGGCGGAATCGCCGGTGTGGCGGTGGGTCTGCTGGTCTCATTTCTGACCGGATGGCTCAGCCCGCTGCCGGCGGAGACCCCCGTCTGGGCGGTGGTGCTGGGCTTCTTGGTGAGCGTCTCGGTGGGGTTGTTCTTCGGGATCTATCCGGCCTGGAAGGCGTCCACGCTCGATCCGATCGAGTCCCTTCGCTACGAATGAGGAGACCCATGCGTCCTGCGTCGCTGCTTCTGCTCCTGTCCATGGTCCTTTCCCTGCTGATCGGTTGCGCTTCAGGGGAGGTCCCGCCACCCGCTTCGGCCCCTCAACCCGGGAAGGACTCCCGTCCCGCGGCCTCGCCGGCCGCGCAGGCGCCGCGCCCCGGAGTGGACTGGCCTTCGTTCCGCGGCATCCGGGCCGCAGGCATCTCGGAAGGGCACGCGCTGGCCGACCGCTGGAGCGTGGAGCGATCGGAGAACATCCTGTGGAAGACGCGCATCCCTGGCCTGGGCCTCTCCAGCCCCGTGGTGTGGGGCGACAAGGTCTTCGTCACCACCGCCATCGGGCCGACCGACGACGCGCCGCTCAAGGTGGGCCTGTACGGCGACATCGCTCCGGTCCCCGACGAGGGCGAGCATCGGTTCGTCGTCCTCTGCCTGGACAAGAAGACCGGCAGGATCCTGTGGGAGCGCACGGCCCACACCGGGATCCCACGCGTGAAGCGGCACACCAAGTCGAGCCATGCCAACCCCACCCCCGCCACCGACGGGACCCACCTGGCGGTGTTCTTCGGATCAGAAGGGCTCCATCTCTACGACATGGACGGCAACCTGAAATGGAGCAAGGACCTCGGTGTGCTCGACTCGGGGTACTGGATGGTCCCGGCCGCTCAGTGGGGGTTCGCCAGCAGCCCCGTCCTGCACTCCGGCAAGGTCATCGTGCAGGTGGACATCCAGGGAGGCGGCTATCTGGCCGCCTTCCGGCTGAGCGACGGCGAGCAGCTGTGGAGGACGCCGCGCGCCGACGTGCCCACGTGGAGCACGCCGGCCATCGTGGGCGAGGGGGCCGGCGCCAGCGTGGTGGTGAACGGATGGAAGCACATCGGCGGCTACGCTGCCGACACGGGAGCCGAGGTCTGGAAGATGAAAGGCGGGGGGGACATCCCGGTCCCCACGCCGGTCATGGACAACGGCCTCATCTTCATCACCAACGCCCACGGAGGCGCCTCGCCCGTGTTCGCGGTGCGCGACGGTGCTCGTGGAGAGATCCCCGCGGGACAGGATGGCGCTCCCACCGGCCCGCACGTCGCCTGGTCGGTGATGAAGGGGGGCGCCTACATGCAGACGCCGATCGTGAGCGGCGGCCTGCTGTACGTGTGCCGCGACAACGGCGAGCTGACCGTGTACGACGCCGCGACCGGAGAGCAGCGCCACAAGCAGCGCCTGGGCACGGTCGCGAACGGTTTCACGGCCTCCGGAGTGGCCGGAGACGGGAAGCTCTTCTATTCATCCGAGACCGGCGACATCTTCGTGCTGCGGGCGGGGGCGCAGCCCGAGGTCGTGGCCACCAACGAGATGGGCGAGACGGTGATGGCCACGCCGGCCATCTCGGAGAGCACCCTCTTCATCCGCACGCGCGGCCATCTCGTGGCCGTCGCCCCGGCAGGCGCGGGCGGGGGGTAGGTCGCCTCAGCGCCGCCTCGTCGCGTAGACGACGGCTCCCACCGCCAGGGCGGCGCCCGCCGCCAGCAGGTTGGCCATGGTCGCGCTGGCCGCCAGACCGAGCGAGAGGACGACGGCCGCCGCCGCGATGAGATCCCCGGCCGGCAGGCGGAGCGCCCCTTGCGCGTGCGGCATCCTGCGGCGCAGCACGGGGACGGCGGCCGCGGTGGTCAGGTACGTGGCCAGGCGCGCCACCACCGACAGGGTGGCCAGGGTGGTGAAGGTTCCGGTCAGGGCCAGCGGCAGGCAGATGAGCCCCTGGACGAGGATGGCCGCCGCGGGGGTGTGAAAGCGCGGATGGACCCGCCCCAGGAACGCGGGGCCGAACCCGTCGCGCGCGAGGGCCAGCAGGTAGCGCGGACCTGCCAGGACCGAGTTGCTGTTGGTCCCCAGGATCGACAGGGCGGCACCGAGCGTGAGCAATGTCCCGGCCCAGCCTCCCATCACCATCCCGGCCGCGTCGGCCAGCGGCGTGGCGGAGGCGGCCGCGTTCGGCAGGATCCCCAGCGCGATCCACTGCACGCTGGAGTAGAGCAGGGTCACCAGGCAGACGTTGGTGATCAGGGCGAATGGGACGTCGCGCCGGGGGTTGCGGTACTCGCCCGCGGGCGCCGGGGTGTTCTCGAAGCCCGCGTAGGCGAACAGAAGGAGGAGCGCCGCCTCGCCGAGGCGCCCGGAGCCGGGGGGCTGGCCGGCCACGGTGTCGAGCGACGCCGCGAAAACGCCTGCCGACACGAACAGCAGGAGCGGGAGCATCTTGCAGGCCAGCAGCACCATCGCCGCCCCCACGCCGAAGCGCACGCCGACGATGTTGAGCCCTGTCAGGATCAGGATCGGCAGGGAGATCACGAGCGCGCGCCCCCATCCTGTGGTGACCGGGGGCCACAGGTAGCCGAGGGCCTGCGAGAATCCCACCGAGAGCGAGGCCACCGAGGCCACGCGGGCGATCCAGGCCATCAGCCCCACCTCGAGCCCCACCAGGCTCCCGAAGGCGGTGCGCGCGTAGAGGTAGGCGCTGCCGGGCTCGTCGAAGTGGCTGGACGCCTCGGCGAAGACCAGCACCAGGATTGCGACGGCCGCTCCCGCGGCCATGACGGCCCAGACGCTGGAAGGCCCCAGCAAGGCCGCGGCCGCGGCGGGAAGGAGGTAGACGCCGCTCCCCACCACGTCGTTGAGCCCCAGCCCCACGATCTGCCAGCGGGAGACCGCGCGCACGAGGGTGGGGGAGCGCTCCATGGGGTGCCAGACTACGGGAGCCGCGGCCCGGGGTCCAGTCCCCTCATCCGAGGCGCATGCATTAGACTCCGTTGCCATGACGGACGGTGTGCCTCCAGGGAAGAAGCGCTCCACCTGGCTCTATGGGTGCGGCATCGGGTGCGCGGTGCTGGGGCTGGTGGCCGCCGGCCTCGTGGCGGCCGGCGTCGTCTTCTTCGGGCGGATGACGGGCGGGCTCAACGAGGCGGTGGAGGCCCGCAAGAAGCTGGAGCAGGAGCACGGCGCCGCCGAGACGTTCACTCCCTGGCCCGACGGCACCATCCCGCCGGAGCGCATCGAGGTCTTCCTCCAGGCACGCGAGCGCATGGCACCGGGCCGCGAGGCCCTCGCGGCCATCTTCCGCAAGCTTCCCCTGAGCCGGAGCCAGGCAGAGGAGATCAAGCAGGCGAAGGGGTTCCACAAGTTCCTCAAGGTCCTCAGCACGGGAAAGGACGCCATGAACCTGGTCCCGGAGATGGGGCGCTACATGACGCTGCGCGATCGCACGCTGCTCGAGCTGGGGATGGGGAGAGGCGAGTACACCTATCTTTACGCCACCGCCTATCACGCCTGGCTGAAGCACCCCGCCGGGGACGGCCCGGGGGACCTCGGCATCAGGGAGGATGGAACGGACCGCCAGGCGCGTTTCGGTGGCGAGCAGATGGTGTGGCGCGTGCACGACGAGCTGATCGCCATGCTGCGCAATCAGCAGGCCGCCCTCCCCGCCGCTGCTCCGAAGTCCTGGCGCAGCGCCCTCGAAGAGGAGATCGCCGCCATGGACAAGAACCCCGATCGGATCGCGTGGCAGGACGGGCTGCCGGCTCCCATGGAAGCGTCCCTCTCACCGTTTCGACAGAGGCTGGAAGCGGGCTACAGCCGCGACACCAATCCGTTCGAGCTGACACGTCCGAGGAAGAGCGGCCACTTCAGCTGGGAAGCGGACTGAACGGAGAGCCTCAGCGGGCCAGGATCCCTCTGGCCACGAACCACAGGTTGGCGGGGCGCTCCGCCAGCCGGCGCATGTACCAGGGGAACCACTGGCTGCCGTAGCTGATCAGCACGCGCACCTTCCACCCGCCGTCAACCAGGCGGGCCTGCAGGTCGCGCCGGATGCCATACAGCAGATCGAACTCGAAGCCGTCTCGCGCCACGCCCAGGGCTTCCGCGCGCGCCTGGATGCGATCCACCAGGACCGGGTCGTGAGTGCCGATCACGGTCCAGGCCCCCGCCGCGAGCGCTTCGGCAGACAGCAGCCGCGCGGACAGCTTGAAGAAGTTCTCGTCCACGTCGGACTTGCGAGGGAAGGCCTTGTCGGGCGGCTCGCGGTAGGCCCCCTTCACCACCCGGATGGAGGGACCGAGCGGCAGCAGCGATTCCAGATCGGCCTGCGTGCGGCGCAGGTACGACTGCAGGCACACTCCCAGGGTCGGGTGTGCGGGGCGCACCTTGCGGTACACGTCGAGAGTGGCGTCGGTGTACGAGGAGTCCTCCATGTCGATCCAGAGCCGGCTGCGGTTGCCGGCCGCGCGCCGGGCCAGGTCGGCCACGTGGCCCGCGGCCAGGTCGGGGGAAAGATCCAGGCCCAGGTGGGTGAGCTTGACCGAGACCTCCACGTCCAGGCCCATGGCGCTCACCTTGTCGAAGACCTCCAGGTAGTGGCGCTTGACCGCCGCCGCCTCATCGGGGTGGCTGACGTTCTCGCCCAGACAGGTGACGATGGCCGACATGCGCCCCGTGCCCAGACCCCGGGCGGCCTCCAGGGCGTCCTCCAGCCGCTCGCCCGGCATGAACCGGATCACAGCCCGGCGCACGAACCGGTAGCGGGTCGCCCGTTCGCGCAGCCAGGAACTGCGCGATGCCGCCAGCAGGACGTTCCGCATCGGATTCACCCGCACACGATACACGCGATCCGCCAGATAATGTGACCGGTGAGCCCGGGCGGGACGTGGAATTCGGTGTTCAGTTTCCGGTGGCGCGCGCGGGGTGAGGTCGCAGAGACTGACGGCACAAGGGAGGTGACCATGACCACATGGCCCAGCAAGCCGCCCGTGGCGATCATGCAGCGGGCGTTCCGCTCGCGCGATGGATCGTTCGATGGGATCTTCGTCACGGGAGTGAAGACCACCGGCATCTTCTGCCGGCCCTCGTGCCCGGCCCGCAAGCCGCTTCCCCGCAACTTGGAGTTCTTCGCCACGGTGCGGGAAGCCCTGTTCGCGGGGTTCCGCCCCTGCCTGAGGTGCCGCCCGCTCAGCACGGGCGGAGGCCACCCGCCCGAGATCGAGAAGGTGCTGCGGGTGGTCGAGGGGCGCCCCGAGGCCCGGCTGAAGGACGCCGATCTGATTTCCATGGGTGTGGCCCCCGCGCGCGTGCGCCGCTACTTCACCCGGCATTTCGGCATGACCTTCCAGGCGTACTCGCGTGGCCGGCGCCTGGGCAAGGCCTTCCAGAAGATCCGCGGTGGAGCCAGCCTGGAGGACGTCACGCTGGGACACGGCTTCGAGTCTCACAGCGGATTCCGCGAGGCGTTCCGCCGCGCCTTCGGCTCGCCGCCGGGGCGCGTGCGCGCCGACGGGTGCGTGCTGGCCGCCTGGATCGAGACGCCGCTGGGCCCCATGGTGGCCGCCGCCACTTCCAGCGCCGTGTGCCTGCTCGAGTTCTCCGATCGGCGCATGCTCGAGGCCCAGCTGCTGCGTCTCCGATCTCTGTTCGACGCGCCGATCCTGCCGGGAGACAACGAGCCTCTGCGGAACCTGCGGGAAGAGCTGGGGCGCTACTTCGAGGGGAAGCTGAGCCGCTTCACGGTTCCCCTGGATGCGCGCGGCACGCCGTTCCAGGAGCGCGTGTGGGCCGAGCTGCTGCGCATCCCCTATGCGGTGACACGCTCCTACGAAGGGATTGCGCGGCGCATCGGATCGCCGGCGGCCTGCCGTGCCGTGGGGAGCGCGAACGGCCAGAACCGCATCGCCATCGTCATCCCGTGCCACCGGGTGGTGAACAGCGGAGGCGAGCTGGGAGGCTACGGCGGCGGTCTGTGGCGCAAGAGATGGCTTCTGCAGCTCGAGCGGGGCGCGCGCGCCTCGGCCTCAGCCCGCGAGGTTCATCCGGCGAAGGAGCCCCTGGAAGCGCGCGTCTGAACGGAGCGGCTCGTACCAGGGCTGCATCCGGATCCAGACGAGGTTCCCCTCGTGCTGGGCGAGGGCCTTCTCCAGCCAGGAGAAGGCCGCGTTCTTGTCGCCCGTCGCCGCGGCCACCCAGGCCATCTGCACGGGGGTGAACTCCCCGGGAGCCGCCCGGTCGATCAGGTCCCTGGCTTCCGCGGCGCGCCCGGCCCGCGCGTAGAACCAGGCGAGCGTGGGGCTCATCGACGACTCCTCGTCGGCCAGCGACAGGTAGTCCATGTAGCCGGCGATCGCCTCCGCGTGCCGGCCGGCGCGTGAATGCAGGTACGCCTGCACCAGGGTGGCGGCCGCGCTGGGCTCGCCTCTGCGCGACCTGGCCAGCTGCGCGGCGGCCTCGGCGTCCCGTCCGGCCCACACGTACATCTCCGCCATCTGCGTGGAGAGCGGCTCGGAGGTCGGGTTCAGCTCGCAGGCCTTGCGCATCTCCCCCAGAGCTGCATCCATCCGGCCGCGCGCGAGCAGGAACCAGGCGTGATCCCGGCGGATCTCGTCATCGTCGTCCGCCAGCGACAGCGCCTTCTGGAACCCCTGCTCGGCCCCTTCCCAGTCCCACTCGTAGAAGAACTTCACGAAGGCGAGGGCTCCGTGCGCGTCTGCCAGCTCGTCGTCCATCTGCAGGGCGAACTCGGCCGCGGCCCTGGCCTTGTCGCGCGCGTCGTGCTCGGGGATGTAGCCGAGGTAGGCCTGGCGCGTGTAGAGGCGCGCCAGCGACGTGTAGGCCAGCGCGAATCCGGGATCCGCTTCGAGGGCTTCCTGGCCCTGCAGGGCGCGCTCCCGCATGTCCTCCACGATGGCCTGCTCGGCGGCGCTGATCGCCTCCTCGAACTCGCGCCGCGTCCCGCGCTGCACGCCCTGAAGACTCTTCACGTACTTGACGTAGGCCTCTGGATTGCCGGTGTAGCGCCGCGCCAGATGCTCCTCGGCGTCGGGAGACAGGCGCACCTGGAGCGTCTGGGACACCTCGCGCGCGATCTCCTCGGGGACGTCCAGGGCCCCCGAGACCGGACGCGTCCACTGCCGCCCCCAGATCTGCGAGACGGTGGCCACGTCGATCAGCTCGGCGCTGATGACCAGGGTCTTGTCGCGCTGCACGACGCGCCCGGTGACCAGGCCGCCCACACCCAGCTCGCTCCCCACCTTGCGCGGATCGATCCGCGCGCCGTTGTAGGAGAAGATCATGCTGCGCGGCACCACGCGCAGCTCTCCCACGCGTGACAGGCCGTTGATGAGGGCCTCGGTGATCCCGTCGGTCATGTACTCGCCATCCGGCTCTTGCCCGGCGTACTCGAAGGGGAGCACGGCGATGGAACTGATCGCCGCCGGAGCGGGCGACATCATCCAGACTCCCAGTCCGGCGGCCAGAAGTGCCACCAGCGCCAGCGCCAGAGTCAGCGGCCTGATCCGGCGACCGAGCGAGGGAGCCCCGGCCGCGGCTCGCACCCTGCCGGAGGAGGCCGTGCGCGCCGTGATCCTGCCGGACGAGTCGGAGTCGCGCCGGATTCGCGACAGATCGGCGTACAGATCGGCGGCGCTCTGGTAGCGGAGCCTCCGATCCTTTTCCAGGGCCCGATCGATGATCTCCGCAAGGCGCGGCGGCAGCTCGGGATTGAGCTGATCCGGGGCGGATGGCGCACGGTTCAGGATCGCGTCGAACGTGAGCCCCGATGTGGCCGCCTGGAAGGCGCAGCGTCCGGTGGCCATCTCGTACAGCACCGCGCCGAAAGAGAAGAGGTCCGAGCGCGCGTCCAGCTCCTCGCCGCGCACCTGCTCGGGCGACATGTAGGCGATGGTCCCCATGGTGGAGCCGGGCGTGGTGAGCTGGCGCACGTCCATCGCGGTCTCCATGCGCGACGAGCCGTCGCCGGACTCGTCGGTGGCGGCCGCCAGCTTGGCCAGGCCGAAGTCCAGCATCTTGATCTGGCCCCGGTCGTTCACCAGGAGGTTGGTCGGCTTGATGTCGCGGTGGATGATCCCCTTGGCATGGGCCGCGGCCAGCGCGTCCGCGATCTGCAGCGCCAGGTCGAGCAGCAGCTCCACCGGAAGAGCGCGCCCCGCGATGCGGTGGCGCAGCGTCTGGCCCTCGATCAGCTCCATGACGATGAAGGCGGTCCCGTCCGCCTCGTCGATCTGATGGATCGACCCGACGTGCGGGTGGTTCAGCACCGCCAGGGCGCGCGCCTCCCGCTGGAAGCGGGCGAACCGATCCGGGTCGGAGGCGATGTCGTGCCGCAGCACCTTGAGGGCCACCTCGCGCTCCAGCTTGGTGTCTACTGCCCGGTAGACCACTCCCATCCCGCCCTCGCCGATCTTGGCGACGATGCGGTAATGGGCGAGCTGAGCGCCGGGCTCCAGGACGTTCATCGACTCTCTCGGGTCATGTCTGGCAGGGGATCCTCTGGCCGGCCAACAGGATAGCACGGGGAATCGAGGCCACCCGCAGGGGCCCTGCAACATCCATCCGACATGTGCATGACGATCAGGATGAGCCGGACCGCATGGTATCCTCGCCCCGGTCCGGCTGCAGCCGGACCTCATCCAATCATGGACGCCGGCAGGGAGCTCAGCGCGGGCAGCACCCTTTCCCGCTACACCATCGTCGAGAAGATCGGCGAGGGCGGGATGGGCGTCGTCTACAAGGCGCTCGACACCCGGCTGAGCCGGCACGTGGCCGTGAAGGTGCTCGCCCCCGGCATGGACTCGGACCCCGCGCGGCGGCGGCGGTTCCTGCGCGAGGCGCGCGCGGCCGCGGCCGTCACCCACCCGGGCATCGCCGTCGTGCACGAGATCGACGAGGCGGACGGCGTCACCTTCATCGTGATGGAGCTGGCCGAGGGAACGCTCCTCGAGGCGCTCGTGGCGCGTGGGCCGCTTCCGCTCGATGAAGCGCTGCGCATCGCCACCCGTGTCGCGGCCGCCCTGGCCCGGGCGCATCAGGCGGGGATCGTGCACAGTGATCTCAAGCCGGGGAACCTGGTCGTCGGCGGGGACGGCGAAGTGAAGATCCTGGACTTCGGCCTGGCCCGGATCCTGTCGTGCGACGACGCCGGCGGGAGCCCCCTGCAGGCCGCCGACGACGTGATCACCCTGGACGCCAGCATGGCCGGGCGGCTCAGAGGGACCGCTCCCTACATGTCTCCGGAGCAGGCCCGCGGGGAGCCGGCCGGACCGCATTCCGACGTTTTTTCCTTCGGCGTGGTGCTGTACGAGATGCTCACCGGGCGGCGCCCCTTCGGCGGCCGGACGGTGAGCGAGACCCTGGCGCGGGTGCTGGAGGCGGAGCCCGAGCCGGCCGCGTCCCTGCGAACCGACCTTCCGCTCTGGCTCGAAGCCACCGTGAGCCGCTGCTTGAGCAAGGCTCCCGAAAAGCGGTTCGCGGACGGCGGCGAGCTGCTGGAAGCCCTCACCGATCGATCCCTGACCGGCCCGACGGCCGTGTCGCCCAACACCATCGCGGTCTTCCCGTTTGCCGTGCGCGGCGGCGCCGAGTACGAGTACCTGGGAGCGGGGATGGTCGATCTGCTCGGAACCAAGCTGGACGGAGCGGGGGAGATCCGCAGCGTGGATCCGCACGTCATCCTGTGCTGCCCGATGCCTTCCGGCGGACCCCGCGAGCCGGGAGAGGCCGCCGCGCTCTCGCTGCGCTTCGGCGCGGGGCTGTTCGTGCTGGGGAGCGTGCTGGCCGTGGGGACCCGGCTGCGGCTGGAGGCCTCTCTCTACGAGGCGGTCCCTGCGCCTCGCGTGGTGGCGCGTTCGTCGGTACAGGGAGAGGTCGACTCCATCTTCGATCTGGTGGATCAGCTCACGGCGGGGCTGCTGGCCGACCGGTGCGGGGGGCCCGGCACCCGGCTCAGCCGCATTGCCGCCATGGCCACCGGCTCGTTCCCGGCTCTCAAGGCCTACCTGGAAGGGGAGCAGGAGATGCGCGCGATGCGCCGTCTGCCCGCCGTGGACGCCTACCAGAGGGCCGTCGCCGCCGACTCGGGGTTCGCCCTGGCATGGTACAGGCTGGGGCTGGCCGCCCTGTGGTCGGGACAGAGCCGGCTCTCACGGGAGGCCTCGGAGAAGGCGGTCGCCCACGCCAGCCGGCTGTCCGAGCGCGACCGGCGTCTGCTGGAGGCGTTCGAGGCCTCGCTGCGCGGGCGCAACGACGACGCGGCGCAGCGGCTGCGGGCGATCGTGGGGCTGCATCCAGACGACGTGGACGCGTGGTACCAGCTGGCCGAAATCCTGTTTCACTGCGCCGCGCTGGAGGGGCGGCGCCTGGAGCACTCGCGCCGGGCCTGGGAGCGCCTGCAGGAGCTCGACCCGCGCAATGCCTCGGCCCTGGTCCACCTTTGCGCGGTGGAGTCGAGCGAGGGGAGGTGGGACGAGTTCGAGATGCTGCTGGGCCGGATCCTGGAGACGAGCCCCGAGGGGGATGCCGCGCGCTGGGTGCGCGCCCGGCGGGCCTTCACCGAGGGGAGTGCGGCCGATCAGGACCGCACGCTCGCCTCGCTTCGCGAGGCCACCGACTACCAGGTCGTGTACACGACCCTGGCGCTGGGGACCTGGCTGGGCCGTCCCGAAGGGGCCCTGCGCGCAGCCGGGGTGCTGGCCGAGCCGATGCGCGTGGCGCCCGTGAGGGCGATGGGGCACGTGGTGTCCGCGTGGATACACATGTCCCGGGGACAGTGGGGCGAAGCGGTGAGGCACCTCGATCGGGCCGCTTCCCTCGATCCGTGGCGCGCCCTGGAGGCGCGCGCGCTCCTCACGCTGGCGCCGTTCGTCACCCTTCCCTCTGAAGACCTGACGGTCCTGATCAAGCGCCTGGAAGAAGCGTCGCCGCCCCCCTGCGGGCCGCGGCGCGCGGTGGCCTGGCTGCATCCGCATGACGGTGTGGAGGGGTCCGTGAGGGCCTGGCTCATCGGCCAGCTCGCCGCGAAGCTGGGGCGCCTCGATCTCACTCTGAAGCAGGCGGAAGCACTGGAGGTGGCCACGGGGCCCGACGACGGCACGTCGCTCATCGCCGACCTGGCCCTCTCGCTGCGTTCCCGCATCGCCGAGTCGCGCGGCGACCTCGCCGAGTCGCTCGCCCTGCTGGAGAGCACCAGCCGCCAGGCGCGCTTCGACACCATCACGTGGTCGCCGCTCCACTCGCGCTGCCCCGATCGATGGGTCCGCGCCGAGCTGCTGCGCCGGCTCGGCCGCGGCGAGGAAGCACGGCGCTGGTACGAATCGTTCGTCGGGACCTCGCTGTACGACGACCTGTACGTGGCACCGGGCCTGGTGCGGCTGCGCCGGCTGGACGCCGAGGCGGGGCGCAACGAGGCCGCTGCCGCCGGCGCGGATGGCCTGGAACGCCTATGGGCGCATGCCGACCCGGATGTGCGCGCCTGGGCAGATGAGAAAAGCAGGGCATAAGGAGAGTCATGGCCACCGATCACCGTTCGTCCCGACGCATCGAGACGCTTGCCGTTCACGGGGGAGAGGACCGCGAGGGGCACGAAGGCTCTCTCGTGTTCCCCATCTACCAGGGGACCGTGTACACCGTGGAGCCGGGGACCGGCTACGACGACATCAAGTACCACCGCCTGAGCACCACCCCCTCGCAGCGCTATCTGCACGGCAAGCTCGCGGCGCTCGAAGGGGGCGAGGACGCTGTGGCCACGTCGTCCGGGATGGCGGCGCTCACCACCATCATGCTCTCGCATCTCAGGAAAGGGGATCACCTCCTGGCGGGGGACTGCCTCTACGGGGGAACCCACGGCTTCCTGCTTCATCACGCGGCCGACCTGGGGCTGAGCTACACCTTCATCGATCCGCACGATCCGTCCGGGTGGGAGGCGGCGCGCACACCGTCCACCCGCATGATCGTGATGGAGACCATCACCAATCCGCTGATGCGGGTGCCGCTGCTCGGCGACCTGGCGGCGTTCGCGCGGCGGCACGGGCTGGTGAGCGTCGTGGACAACACCTTCGCCAGCCCCGTGAACTTCCACCCGCTGGCCGCCGGGTTCGACCTCGTCTATCACAGCGCGACCAAGTACCTCAACGGCCATTCGGACCTGGTGGGAGGGTGCGTGGTGGGGTCGGCCGAGCGCGTGACGCGGGTCCGCAAGATGCTCAACCACCTCGGTGGAACGATGGATCCTCACGCGGGCTACATGCTCGCGCGCGGCATCAAGACGCTCGCGCTGCGCGTGGGGGCACAGAACCGCAACGCCCTCGCCCTGGCGGGCGCGCTGCAGCAGCATCCCAAGGTGCAGCAGGTCAACTACCCGGGACTGGAATCCCATCCGGATCACGCGCTGGCGCGCGAGATGCTGGCGGGCTTCGGCGGTATGCTGAGCTTCCGGCCGCGCGGTGGAACGGAGGCGGCCGAGAAGGTGCTCGCATCGGTAACCCTTCCGTTCGTGGCTCCCAGCCTGGGCGGAGTGGAGTCGCTCATGACGCGGCCGGCCGTGACCTCGCATGCCGGCCTGAGCGTCGAGGAGCGGAAGAGGGCCGGCGTGACCGATGACCTGATCCGCGTGAGCTGCGGGATCGAGGACGCCCAGGACCTCGTGGAAGACATGAAGCAGGCGCTCGACCGCATCTGAGGGGGCTGTAGCCTGCCCGCCGGCCGGAACAGGGGGGGAC
>JBOGOC010000088.1:0-72006 GCA_050747525.1 Candidatus Polarisedimenticolia bacterium
CTCCGGCGGGATACGTCTATGAGGGGGTCTGGACCGGCAGCCGCATGATCATCTGGGGGAGCCGGGGAGATACGGTCTGGGGAGATCGCAACGTCGTCAACGCCGGCGGCCTGTATGACCCGGCGACCGATACCTGGTCCCCGATGAGCCTGACCGGCAGGCCTACCCCCACGAGAGGCTACAAGGCCGTCTGGGCGGGCGGCCGCATGGTGGTCTTTGGCGGCCGCTACCGGACGTGCACTTCCCCTCCCTGCTTCAATGAGGGGGCCTACGCCATCATCGATCCGTCCTCGGGCGGCGCCTACGATCCCGCAACCAACAGCTGGGCCGGCTTCGAAGCCGGCTTCGGCAAGGGAAGAGAGCTGCTGTCCGCCGTCTCGATCGGAAGCGAAGCCGTCTTCTGGGGGGGAGCGAACTGCCTTGCGCTCGGCTGCAACACACCCCCTGAGGTGATCAACCGTCAGGACGGGTTCCGCTACAATCCGCAGTCCGGCATCGTCACGCCGATCTCGACCACCAACGCCCCGTCTCCACGGACGCGCAGCGCCCTGGTCTGGACGGGCTCCGAGCTGATCCTCTGGGGCGGAAACAGGGAAGGTCCCTTCAGCGGCACACTGTTCAACGGTGGCCGGTACGGCGCAGTTCCGAACGGCACGGATGTGGATGCGGACGGATTCGACTCCTCCTGCGATTGCGACGACGCCCTCGCATCGGTGCACCCTGGAGGAACCCAGATCTGCGGTGACGGACTGAACAACAACTGCAGCGATCCCTATTGGCCGACCCTGGCCGGCACCAACGAAGTCGATGACGATGGAGATGGTCTGTCCGATTGCGCGGGGGACTGCGACGACACGCGAGCTGGAGTGGGCCCAGGCGCGCCTCAGATCTGTGACGGCCTGAACAACGACTGCGACGATCCAGCCTGGCCCGCTCTCCCACCTGCCGAGCGCGACCAGGACGCCGATGGCCTCATGTCGTGCGCGGGCGACTGCGACGACACGCGGGCCAGCGTGAGGCCCGGCGCGCCTCAGCTCTGCGACGGCCTCAACAACGACTGCAGCGATCCTGCCTGGCCCGCGGTCGACCCCGGCGAGCTCGACGCCGACCTGGATCTCTATCCCCTTTGCGCGGGTGATTGCAACGACACCAACCCCGCCGTCCATCCCGGCGCGGCCCAGCTCTGTGACGGCATCAACAACGACTGCAGCGACCCCGCCTGGCCCGCTCTCCCAGCTCCCGAGCGCGACCAGGATGCCGACGGCCTCATGTCATGCGCCGGCGACTGCGACGACACGCGGGCCAGCGTGAGGCCCGGCGCGCCTCAGCTCTGCGACGGCCTCAACAACGACTGCGGCGACCCCACATGGCCCGCTGTCCCACCTGCCGAGCGCGACCAGGATCTCGACGGCTTCATGTCGTGCGCGGGCGACTGCGACGACGCGAACGGATACGTGCGCCCGGGCGCGCCTCAGACCTGTGACGGCATCAACAACAACTGCAGCGACCCTTCCTGGCCCACGCCCCCGGCCTCGGAGGTCGACGCCGACGGCGACTTCTTCCGCGTGTGTGCGGGGGACTGCGCCGACTCGAACGGCGCCGTCTACCCGGGGGCCGCCCAGGTCTGCGGGGACGGCCTGAACAATGACTGCTCGCACCCTTCCTGGCCGTCCCTCGCCGGCACCAACGAAGCGGACAACGACGGCGACGGTCTGTCGCTCTGCCAGCAGGACTGCAACGATCAGGATGCTTCGTTCTGGAATCTTCCTGGAGAGGCTGTCGGTCTGACGCTCAACAGTGGAGATGTCCTGAGCTGGTCCGCCCCGACGGCTCCAGGGGCCCTGCTCCCGCACTACGACGTCATCCGCGCCGACTACGACGCTCAGGGGTTCGGGCCCCAGGGATCGGGATTCTGCGTGGAAACGGACGGTGCAGACAACTTGGCCATCGACAGCGAGATCCCGCCGCCTTTCGCCACGTTCTTCTATCTGGTGCGCCCGCGGAACGGTTGCGGCCAGGGCCCGGCCGGCTTCGGGTCGGACGGCACCGAGATTCTGGCAGTGACCTGCCCCTGACGCTCCGATTGGCCTCGTCGTGACGGTGTATTCTCGCTCGCGATGACCGACGGCCGGCGCAATCTCCTTTCCTACCTCGACGAGCTTCCTGCCCATGGGTCGCGCACCCTGTACCTGTGGCGCGACGGGGTGCGCTGGCGCCGGCGCTCGTACGCCGAAGTGCACGGCCGGGCGCTGGCCTGCGCCGAACAGCTGGCCGGCGCGGGGATCGGGCCGGGCCATGCGGTGCTCCTGCAGGGCCCGGAGGCAGCCGACTGGGTCGAGGCGCTGCACGCGGTCATCCGGCTGGGGGCGGTGGCGGTGCCGCTGTCGCCCGACACGCCCGATGAGTTCCGCCGCAAGGTGGCCGACAAAGCCGGCGCCAGGCTGCTCATTGCACCGAAGTCGGTGTCCCCGCCTCCCGGAGTGACTCGCGTCGAGCTGGGCTCCTGGCCCGACCGTCCCGAGCATGAGCCCTCCCGTGCCGATCCTGTGTTGTCCGACCGTGCCGAAGTCATGTTCACTTCGGGCACCACCGGCGATCCGAAAGGGGTCGTGCTCACGCACGGCAACCTGATCTCCGACCTGGCCCCCATCGAGAGAGGCTTCCGCCGCCGGGAACGCTACATCCGGCTCGCGGGAACGGTGCCGATCCTGTCCACGGTGCCGCTCTCCCACATGTTCGGCCAGGTGCTCGCGGGTTTCCTGCTTCCGTCCATGGGGCTCACGCTGGTCTTCACGCCACCCAGGCCGCTCGAGGTGATCGAGGCCTCCCGGCGTCACGGCGCCTACGGCATGGTCACCGTGCCACGTGTCCTGGAGCTTCTGGCGGCAGAGCTTCGGCGCGAGATCCGCCGCGACGGGAGCCTCGAGGCCTTCGAGCGCCGCCACCAGCGGCTCCAGGGCCGCTCCTTCGTGCGTCAGTCACTCGCGTTCCGCCGGGTCCAGCGCCACATGGGATGGCGCTTCCGCTTCATGGTGGTCGGGGGCGCCGCTCTGCAGGCCGGGCTCCTCCAGTTCTTCGAGGGGCTCGGCTACCTGGTGACGCAGGGCTATGGACTGACGGAGACGGCGCCGGTGGTCACCCTTTCCAACCCGTTCCGCCGCGGCTCGACGGCGGTCGGCAGGCCGCTGCGCGGCCAGGAGGTCAGGATCGGCCCGGACGGCCAGATCTGGGTGCGGGGCGGGAACGTCTCACCCGGCTATCTCGGCGAGCAGGCGTCGGGCTCGCCGGACGGCTGGTTCGCCACCGGGGACGTCGGGGAGATCGACGCCCAGGGAAGCCTGCACATCAAGGGACGCGCGAAGGACGTCATCGTCACGCCCGAAGGTGAGAACGTCCACGCAGGCGACGTCGAGCAGGTGCTGGAGGCGATCCCCGGCGTGCGTGGGGCCTGCGTGGTGGGTCTGCCGGACGGCGGGGGCGACCACGTGCATGCCGTGCTGCTGCTGGCCGAGGGGGTCGAGGGGAACGACGTCGTGCGCGCCGCCAATCAGAAGCTCGAGGCGCGCCAGCGGATCCGGGCCCACACCATCTGGCCGGATGACGATCTCCCCCGCACCTCCACCGGCAAGGTGCGCAAGGGGGCGGTGGTGGAGGCGTTGAAGGCCATGAGCGCGGGGGCGCCGCCCCGCGAGGCCCTGGAGGGACTGGGCGGCGACCTGCGCTCGCTGGTGGCCCGGGTGGCCCGCGTGGATCCGGGGCGCATCAAAGACGACACGAGACTTCAGGATGATCTGGGGCTGGGGAGCCTCGACCTGGTCGAGCTCGTCGTGGCCGCCGAGGACGAGCTGGGAATCGCACTCCCGGAGGAAGGGTTGGAGGCAGCGACGTTCGGTGACCTGAGAAAGCTCGCGCGCGACTCCCACGACGCCGGTCGAAACGTCACGGAAGCCGCCCGGGTGGAGGTCGTCGAGAACGAAGACGAGATGGAGGAGACGGCGGCCCCGCAGGCAGGGCGGCGCGGACGTCTGAGGATGCCCCGCTGGGCCAGCTCGACCCCCGTGCGCGTCCTGCGGCGGGCGATCGAAGAGACGACCCTGTTCCCGCTCATGGCTCTGTACATCCGCACCCGGGTGGAAGGGCGCGAGCATCTGGAAGGCCTCACCCCGCCCTTCCTGGTGATCGCGAACCACCGCTCTCACCTCGATATGGAGCTCGTGAAGCGCTTCCTCCCCGCGCGGCTGCGCGGCCGCGTGGCCCCGGCCATGACCACGCGCCATCATCGTTGCGCGTTCGGGGAGGTGCCCGGACCGCCGGGCCGCTACCTGAAGGAGCGCCTGCAGGTCTTCCTGCTCCAGCTCCTGTTCAACGCCTGGCCGCTGCCGGAAACGGCCGGATTCCGCCATAGCCTCTCCTATGCGGGCGAGCTGGCGGACCGCGGCTTCATCCCTCTCATCTTCCCCGAAGGGCGCCACGTCCCGGAAGGAGAGATGCATCCCTTCCGCGGAGGGATCGGGCTCTTCGTCCGTGAGCTGCGCTGCCCGGTCCTGCCCGTGTACGTCGAGGGGACCGCCGACGTCCTTCCCGCCGCCGCGCGCTGGCTTCGGTTCGGCCGGGCCCGCCTCGTCTTCGGCCGTCCTTTCGAGGTCGATCCCAACATCCCCGGCGACGAGGCGGCACGGCTGGCCGAGAAGGCCGTGCGATCCCTAGCGCCGGAATCCCTCCACCAGCCCTGAACGCCACATCTGCATGCTATGGTGCGGGCTCGGGAGGAACCATGGCCGAGGTCAGGCTCTTAGAGGAATCGGATGCATTCGCCCACGTGGCGGTGCACGGCAATCTCGACGAGGGGGGCGTGGGCAGGATCCAGGTGCCCCTGACGAGCCTGACCGTCGGCCAGCGCAAGCCGGTGATCCTCGACATGACCGAAGTCGGCTTCATGACGTCTCTCGGGATCGGGCTGCTGGTTTCCATCGCCCGATCGATGCGCACCCTCGGTCATGCCCTCGTGCTCGTGGCGGGGCCCACCCCCGCGCGCAAGGCTCTGGAAATCACGAACATCGGCGCCGCAGTTCCCCTGGTCACCACCCGGGACGAGGCCCTCCGGGCCCTGGGGCTCGAGCATGCCTGATGCGCACGCATCAGGCCTGAAGCGCACGCAGGCACAGAAAGCAGCGGCCTTCCGGGCGCTGCATGAGCGGGCGGGGGCCTTCATCATCCCGAATCCGTGGGACATCGGCAGCGCACGGCTGCTCGCGCACGTGGGGTTCGAGGCGCTGGCCACCACGAGCGCGGGGTACGCCTTCACCCTGGGGCGGAGGGACAACATGGTGAGCCGCGACGAGATGATGTCGCACGCGCGCGACATCGCCTCGGCCACCGACCTGCCGGTGAGCGCCGATCTCGAGAACGGATATGGAGACAGCCCCGAAGCCGTGGCGGAATGCATCCGCCTGGGAGCGGCCGCGGGACTGTCCGGCTGCTCGATCGAGGACATGGTCGGCCCGCCTGGCGGGGCCCTGTACGAACGCACGCTGGCGGCCGAGCGGGTGAAGAGCGCGGTGGAGGCGGCGCGTTCCCTTCCCTTTCCCTTCACCGTGACCGCGCGCGCGGAGAACTATCTCGTGGGCCGGCCGGATCTCAAGGACACCATCGGGCGCCTCCAGGCCTACCAGGACGCCGGGGCCGACGTCCTCTACGCCCCGGGCCTCACCAGCAAGGACGACATCACCACTGTGGTGACGTCCGTCGATCGCCCCGTGAACGTCGTGATGGGCCTTCAGGGCGTCCAGCTCAGCCTCTCGGATCTCGCGGAAATCGGCGTGAAGCGGATCAGCGTGGGGAGCGCGCTCTGCCGCGCGGCGCTGGGGGCCTTCCTTCGCGCCGCCCGCGAGATGCGCGAGCACGGGACTTTCACGTTCGCGGCCGACGCGGTGAACTATGGCGAGATCAGCGCCCTGTTCGGGCCGTGAGCATTCCGAGGCGAGGTGAAGAATGGCCGACGTGAAGGTGAGCAGGATCGACGACATCGCCCCCTATGACGGGCCGGGGACCATCCCGGGGATCCGGTTCCGATCCGCGGGCCGCGCGCTGGGGGTCAGCGCCTGGGGCATGAACGTGCTCCAGATCGATGCCGGGTGCACGGGCTATTTCGAGCACGACCACGTCAAGGACGGACAGGAAGAGGTCTACGTCGTGCTCGAGGGCGAAGGGTCGCTCCAGACTGCCGGAGAGGAGACACCGCTCGCGCGCGGCACGCTCGTGCGCGTCTCTGCGTCCACGATGCGGAAGATCATCCCGGGGCCGCGGGGGGTCACCGTGCTGGCCATCGGCGGCATCCCGGGAAAGGCGTATCCCGCGCGGTAGCCGCTACTCCGTCGCCTCCAGGAACGCCCGGACCTTCTCCATCAGACGATCGGCCCGGGCCCGGGCCGCGTCGGTCGCCAGGCTCCCCTTGAGTCGCTTGAGATCGCTGTCCACGCGGCGCACCGCGGCGCGGGCCGCCTCGATGTCGGCGGTGGTGTCCAGACCGGACGCGCCGGCCGATCGACTCGCCTGCATCATCGACTGGTTGGCCGAGTCGAACTGGTGCTCGAGATCCGCCAGCGCCCGCTCATCGGCCGAAGCGGGAGGGGCGTTCAGGAAGAAGTGATAGCCGGCGAAGCCGGCGGCCACGACCAGCGCAAAAGTGATCAGTTTTCTCATCCGGGACCCTCCAGGCGGACCAAGATGAGGCCTGGAGGGCCCCCCGGCAACCGGCTCTTGCCCCCGCGAGGCCTCAGCCGTTCGGGTCGCCCGGCGCGTTCGGGTCGCTCGGCGCGTTCGGGTCGGTCGGGGGCGGCAACGGGATGGGGTTGGGGTTCGATCCCTTCACCGCATTGACC
This sequence comes from Candidatus Polarisedimenticolia bacterium, assembly GCA_050747525.1. Taxonomy (GTDB): domain Bacteria; phylum Acidobacteriota; class Polarisedimenticolia; order JACPZX01; family DASXTC01; genus JBOGOC01. The sequence continues at coordinate 6,882 of JBOGOC010000088.1, forward strand.
ACCGGGCGCAGGATGAACTTGTCGCTGCCGGTCTCCACGATGTGCAGCGACGCGGCCGCGTCGAAGTCCAGGATAATGAGCAGGGAATCATTCAGGAGGATCTCGAAAGGCAGATTGATGTCCACCTTGCGGGAGTCGAGCTTCAGGTCCACCACGGTCTGGTCCTTGAATACCAGGTTGGCCTGCGGGACTCCCAGGCGGATCTTCTTGTAGAACCCGACGGGCATGTCTCCCTCGGCAAGGAGCGTGGTGACGCCATCCGTCAGCGTGAGCAGGTCGAACGTCTCCGTGTGCGGCAGGAGCTCGATCCGTTCGGTGGATGATTCGTCGGCGGTGAACACCTCGACGCTGTCGATGGTGACGTTCACGCTCTGCACCGTGTCCATGTCGAGGGGAGCATCGGTCAACTGGACCGCCAGGTGGCCCTTGCCGCTCGTGCTGCTGACACCGTCGTCATGCCCCCCATTGCACGCCGCCAATGACAGAAGCAGAACTCCCGAGGTGAGGCACGAAAGTGCCATTCGTCCGGTCATGATGTGGTCTCCTGATTATTGCGGGGCGTTCCCAGACTATATCGAAAAGCCTCCCATTGTTCAATCCCCAAGCCCACTATTTCGGCATGAGCGGTCCCGCCCTGAATGTCGCCATTGGAGGTCGATTATGGCCACCCGGGCGCGGGTGAATTGGCGTCCTCGTCTTGTGTATACTCGCCGTCTCGCGGAGTGTCCGTCAGAACACTTTTTCAGGGAGGATCGAGGATGAACAAGCACGCCGGAAGGCTGCTCGCCGCGGTCGCAATCGCGGCGCTGCCCGTCACGCTGGCGCTGGCTCAGACGGGTCAGCAGCCGCAGATGACGCCGGAGCAGAAGGCGGAGATGGAGGCCTACATGAAGGCCGGCACGCCGGGCGCGCAGCACAAGGCGCTGGCGTCGTCGGTAGGAAGCTACACGCTGACGGTCAAGAGCTGGCACGAGCCGGGCGGGCCGGCCATGGAAGAACCCGGGACGGCCGAGCGCACGATGATCCTCGACGGGCGGGTTCTGGTCGAGAAGGTTTCTTCCTCCATGATGGGCATGCCCTTCATGGGCCACGGCATGACCGGCTACGACAACGTGACCGGCAAGTGGTGGAGCACCTGGAACGACAGCATGTCCACCGGCGTGATGGTGAGCGAAGGGACCTGCGACGCGCAGGCCAAGAACTGCACCTTCACGGGAAGCTGGATGGATCCCATCAAGAAGACCGAGGTCAAGGCCCGCATGACCACCAAGTGGACCAGCCCCACGACAGAGGTCTTCGAGATGCATGGCCCCGGACCGGACGGCAAGGAAATGAAGATGATGGAGATCACCTACACCAAGAAGTAGTCCGGCTGTCGGAGCGGCGGCCCTCCCGGGGCCGTCGCTCCGCTACCGTGCCGCGGGCCCAGCCGCGTCGCCTCCTCCGGCCAGGGAGTCGGTGCAGGACCGGATTGAAGGCACAGTAGAAGATGCTAAAGATGTAGAGCGGAGCACAGTTCCGCCTGATGACATGCTGACGCGCGACGAAGCCTGGGCTCATCTGTACGAGTGGACGAAGACGGAATCGCTCCGCACCCACGCCCGGGCCGTGGAGATCGTGATGCGCCGGGCCGCCCACCGGTACGGCGCCGGGGCCGTGGACGAAGAGCGCTGGGGGATCGCCGGCATGCTGCACGACGCGGACTACGAGCAGTGGCCCGAGGAGCATCCCCGTCGCATCGTCGCCTGGCTGAAGGACAGGGGCGAGGAGGAGCTCGCCTACGCCATCTCGGCGCACTACACGCAGTGGAACGTGCCGCACCGAAGCGCGCTGGACAAGGCCCTGCTTGCCTGCGACGAGCTCACCGGCTTCGTCATGGCCGCCTGCCTCGTGCGACCGGACGGCGTGGCCACCCTGGCTCACCGGAGCGTCCTGAAGAAGCTCAAGGACAAGGCCTTCGCGGCCAAGGTGGATCGTCACGAAGTCACCGCCGGAGCCGCGCTGCTGGGCGTCGAGCTGCCGGATCACATCGAGTTCATCATCGGCGCCCTGTCCCCCCATGCGGAAGAGCTGGGGATCGCCGGGCGCCCGTAGGGAGACCACATGAGCAACGAGCCCGTGATCACCATCCGTCTCGGACGCCGAGCCCTGCTCGCCGTTGCCGCCGTGGCGGCCATCGCCATCACCTTCATCATTCTTCCCGAGGTGTTCCACGCGCAGAAGACTCAGGATGACTTCAAGGAGAAGATGGACATCGTGGATCCGGGCGGCAGCGTCACCGTCGCCACGAGCGCCGACGGGAAGTACGTCTACGTCGCCGGGCCCGATGGCGTGATCGTCTCGGAGGAGTTCGGCAAGACCGGGACGTGGGTGCAGACCGTGCGTCTGAAGTAGGGAGACGCCGTGCTCGCCGCCACGCTTCTGATCGCCGCCCTGCTCGACGCCACGCCTGCTCCACAGACGCAGGAGCTTCAGCGAGCCCTGACCGGGATCACGGAAGAGATCATCGAAGCCATCCGGACCGGGAATCGCGGAACGGTGGAGCGCCACCTGGCGCAGGACATGATCCTCATCAACCGGGACGGCAAGGAGTACTCGCGCGACTACCTTCTGGCCGAGATGGTCCCCCCGCCCGAGGGCTACGACCTGGGCTTCACGATGCTCGACACGCGGGTCATCGAGCGGGGGGAATCCGCGCTCCTGACGTTTCTCCTCCAGGAACGCCTGGACATCTTCGGACACGACGTCTCCACGGTGTACCGCAACCACCTCCTGTTTCACCGCATCGACGGAGCCTGGAAGGTGGTCCTCTACACGTACTGGGAGAAGCCCTCCGCCCCGGCGGTGATCTCGCCCATCCCCGGGACGCTCGAGCCCTTGGTGGGCACCTACGAGCTGGCTCCGGGCAAGCGGATCACCCGGATCACCCGTGAGGGGGACAAGCTTCGCCTTCAACGGGAGGGCGGGGAGCCGCGGGATCTGCTCCCCATGGCCGGGGATCGTTTCTTCCTGCCCGACGTGGAGGGTGAGTACTACTTCGAGAAGGACGCTTCGGGCAGGACCACCGCCCTGGTCTTTCGGAGGAACTGGATCGATCTGCGGATGGCCGACGCGACTAGCGCGGCTTCAGGCTCCGGGCGTCGAAGTGGCGCTCCAAGAACTCGTCACACCACAAACAGACGTTGCCCAGCTCCTTCGCCCGGCGCAGCCCGTGCTCGCGATCCACGCCGAGCGTGGCCCCCATGCCGTACGGGTCCCCCTCGTTGATCTTGAGGAACACCGGAGATTCCGCCACGCGCCGCAGGACGTCGGCTACCCGCTCGACCCGCGCGTCTCCCAGCGGATCGCGCGTCCCGGGACAGCAGGGGTTGATCTTCCAGAGCTGGATCGAGATCTCCTGCGGCAGCTCGGTGCCTCCCAGAAATCCCCTGCCCCCGGACAGCACGGCGCAGAAGTTGTGCTCCCCCTGGCGCAGCCACACGCCGGTCTGCAGCGCCCGGCCGCGGGCCCAGTTCCCCCCGATCCAGAAGCCGCCCTCGACACCCCAGAAGCCGTAGCTGGCCGCGCCCGGCTTGAGGTAGCCCTCTCTGGTGATGAGAGGATCCTGGGCGTCGCCCACCATGCCGCGGGACTGGAACAGCTCCTCCAGCTCGGCGCGACGTTGTCCCTGATGCTTGTGGTAGCGGTCCATGGAGGCCACGTCGATCCGGCTGACGCCGCGCGCCAGCAGGTCGTCGAGCCGCTCGCCGGTGAGGAGGTCCCCGTTGGTCTGCAGCATGACCTGCCGGGGGGGGGCGCTCCGAGCGGCCAGCGCCTCCAGGATGGCGTGCAGCTTCTCGCGCTCGGAGAGCGGCTCGCCTCCCGAAAGGATCAGCCGGTCGATCCGCTGGGGAAGGTTGCCGATGATGGCCAGGCACTCATCGAGCGTCAGCGTGCCGCCGCCCGGACCGGACGTGTTGTAGCAGTGATCGCAGACGTCGTTGCACCGGTGGGTGAAGACCCAGTAGAGCGACTCGCACTGCTCGAAGTCCATCATCCCTTGTCCTCGATCCGATCCCCCAGGGCTGTCCAGTACCGTATCTCCGCCAGGGCTCCGGTGCCAGGGTCATCGATGAACGCGGCCGCATCGGGATAGGCCTTCAGGGCGCCGTCGTTCAGGTGGGCGAACCGATCCCCCACGGCCATCGCCTCCTTGAGATCGTGGGTGACGAAGAGCGACGTGATGCGGTGATGCGCCGCCACGCGGCTGAACAGCTCCTGCATGGCGGCGCGGGTGTCCTGATCCAGGGCCCCGAACGGCTCGTCCAGCAGCATCAGGCGCGGGCCGACGATCAGCGCGCGCCCGAAAGCGGCCCGCTGTCGCTGCCCGCCCGACAGCGATTCGGGCCGCCGGCGGGAGAGCCCGCCAAGACCCAGCTCGTCCAGCATCGTGCCCACGCGCGCGCGGATCTCGGCCTCGGCCACGCGTCTCAGGCGCAGCCCGAACGCCACGTTCTCGTGCACGTCGAGGTGGGGGAAGAGCAGCGGCTCCTGCGAGAGGTAGACGACGCCGCGCCGCTCCGGGGTCATCCCGTTGAGCAGCGCGCCGTCCAGGCGCACCTCGCCCGCATCCTCGTGCTCCAGGCCGGCGATGATGCGGAGCAGGGTCGTCTTGCCGCTCCCCGAGCGCCCCACCACCGCCACGGTCCGGTGCGGGTCCACGCTGAGGCTGGCGCCCCGCAGCACGGCGACGCTCCCGAACGACTTGGAGAGATCCTTCAGCTGCAGGAACATCGGCTCACCACGGCGTCCTCAACAGCAGCCGCCGCTCCATCCAGAGAAGGAGAATGGGCGGAGCCACCAGCATCACGCCCGCCACCGCCGCGTACCCGGGATCCGCCTCGAACAGGTAGTCGAACACGCGCAGAGGCAGCGTGCGCACCTTGCCCGACCCGATCATGAGAGTGAGACCGTACTGAGCCCAGGAGATCAGGAAGGTCTGGATGAAACACACGCGCAGCAGCGGAGCCGACGCCGGCAGCAGCACGCGGATCCACGACTGCAGCGGTTTCGCACCCAGCGTGCGCGCCACTTCTTCCAGGCCTCGCTGCCGCGGATTCCACATCCCGTGCAGGAACACCGTCGCGAATCCCGAGGCCACCGTCGTCTGGGACAGGATGACCCCGTGCAGCGAGCCCGAGAGCCCGAGCTTGATGTAGACGTAGAGCAGGCAGGTCGCCAGGATGACGGGCGAGATGGCGAAAGGAAGGTAGGAGGCGAACAGCAAGGCGCGCTCTCTCCGATGTCCCGCGATCTGCCTGGATGCGGCGAACCCGATGGCTGTGGACAGCACGGCCACGCAGCCCGAGATCAGCAGGGAGACGAGCACGCTTGCGGGCAGGTCCCCCTGGTGCGAGAGGGCGCGCGCCCACCGGCTCCATTGCAGCGACTCCGGCAGCAGACGCCCGGGAGGCCAGGGCCCGGCGCTGCCGAGCAGCACCATCTGGATCACCGGAAGGAGGCACAGCCAGCCAACCAGGATTGCCACCAGGAGCCGCCATGTCCGCGCGCCCGGCGTCATGGGACCGGCTCCTCCAGCCGTCCGCGGCGCCCCAGCACGAGCGCCAGGATCGCGATCACGAGGCCGCTGTAGAGCAGCGCCATCACCATGGCCACGGGCTTCTCCAGCAGATCGAAACGCGCGTACTTGCGCATCACGACGACCGAGAGCATCTGCGGCGACTGGCGGCCCAGCAGGAGAGGGATCTCGTAGGAGCCCAGCGCCACCACGAAGAGGAGCGCCATGGTCGGGAAGCCACGCCACAGGAGGATGGGGATCGCCACCCGCGCCATCTGATGTCGGTCCGAGGCGCCCAGCGATGCGGCCACGGCGCGCAGGTCCTCGATGCGTTCCTGCCGGTACAGTCCGCGGAACGTCAGCGCCAGCAGCGGCGCCATGGAGATCATGTGCGCCACGATGATCCCGAGGCCCCAGGGATCCTGCACCAGGGACAGGGTTCCATCCATGTGGAGCATGCGCCACGCGAGGCCCGTGCCGGAGAACAAGCTCAGGACGGTCAGGGCGCAGACGGTGGCCGGCAGCACCAGCGGCACGTGCACGGCCAGGGACAGCGGCCCTTCATCGAGCCAGGAGCCGAGCCATAGCGCGAGGCCGAGACCGGCGGCGGCCGCGCAGAGAGTGACGGCCGACGCTATCCAGAGGCTCAGCCCGATCGAGCTCCAGATCTCCGCGGTGGCGAGGGCGCCGGCCCAGTGCCCGAGCGTGGGGCCCCCCGCCATCAGGCCGGTCACGCCGAGGCTGTACAGCCCCGCGTACAGAAGGCTGGCGGCCACGGGCACCACCACCATCACCGTGAAGAGCCAGATCCCCCAGGTCCCGTGCGTTGCGCGGCGCATGCGACTCCTCAGTGGTCGATGAGGTGCGTTCGCAGGTCCCGGTTCAGGCGGATCATGTACTCGGGGGCGAGCTCCTGAAGCGCGAACGGCTGGATCTGCTCGCGAGCGGGGGCCCGGTTCCGCCGCGGCACGTTGCGGAACCGCTCGTCCCAGGGCGGGCCCAGCCGCGCAGTGTCCAGGACGGTGCCGTCGCCCCACACGTCGGGCTTCAGCTTCTCGAACTGAGCTTCCTCCGACACCAGGAAGTTGACGGCCACCAGCGCCGCCGCATGGTGCGCGGAGCGGCGCGATATCCCCACGTAGTGGGAGTTCTGGATCGTGCCGCTGCGCAGCACGTAGGCACGCGCGGTGTCGGGGAAGAGCCCCTGCATGACCTTGTTGTCCACCTCGCCGTCGTTGTTGCTCATGGTGAAGTCTATCTCGCCCGACGCGAACAGCTGGTGCATCTCCGCCAGGCGCGAGGGGAAGGTGCGCCCCTCCTTCCAGAAGAAAGGCCGCATGCGGTCGAGGCGCTCCCAGAGCCTGCCGGACGTCCCGGCATACTTCGCTTCGTCGAAGGGACCGTGTAGCGACGCGGGCCCGCCGGCGATGTCAATCAGCAGCGACTTGAGGAAGGTGAGACCGGTGAAGGTGGTGTCGAACGTGAAGCGTCCTGGATGGAGCCGAACCCAGGATTCCAGCTCGTCCAGATTCCCTGGCGGGCTCTGCACGCGCGCGCTGTCGTAAATCAGCGCCAGCTGTACGTTCCCCCAGGGGCATTCGTATCCCTCGATCTGCTGCTGGAAGTCCCGGCTGATGAAGGGGTTCTGGAAGTCGATGAGCCGCGCGTTGGGGAGGCGGTCGGTGAACGGACCCCACAGGGCTCCGATCTGCCTCAGCTGGTAGAAGGTCTCTCCATTGATCCAGAAGAGGTCGATCTCGCTGCGCGGCTTGCCGGCTTCGATCTCAGTCATCATCATCGAGACGATCTCGGGCCCCTGGGCGCTGACCGTCTGCAGCCTGACTCCGTGGCGCCGCTCCAGCTCGGGAGCGACCCAGCCTCTCACGTAGTCGTTGATGGCAGGGTCGCCCATCCACATGGCCCACGTGACGGACCCGCCCTTCGCGGCCGCCAGGATGTCATCCCATGAGCCGAGGGCCTCCGGGCTCACCTGAACGGGCGGGCTCGCGCAGGCCGCCGCACAGAGCAGCAGGACCGCGAGCGCCGGCCTAGAAGACATACCGGACGCCGAACTGGAACTGCCTGCCGGGCCCCGCATTGCGCTTGACGACCGTCGTGCCGGCCGGGCCGGCCTGGATCTGGTTGGACTGCGTCGCGTTGTTGCTGTAGCCGCTCAGGTTCTCGGCGTTGAAGACGTTGAAGATGTCCGCGGACAGCTCCACGGCGCGCGCCCCGGCGCGCGGCACCAGCCACCTGACCCCCACGTCGAAGACCTCGGACCATGGGAGCCGGTCGTTGTTTCTCGCCTCGCCCGGCATGCGATCGCTGTTGCCCACATAGGCGTCGCTGAACGAACGGCCGTCGCCGTTCAGGTCGGTGGTTCCGTAGACATTCGGATCCGCGTCCGGGATGCGGTTGATCGGCTGCCCGCTCTGCAGCAGCGTGCCAAGGCTGAACCTCAGGCTGGGCAGCGCATGGTAGTAGAGCAGGGCGTTAATCACGTGCGTCCGGTCGTTGATCGAGGGGCCCCATTCGTCCTGGAAGCGGTTACTGTCCTCGGCGCGGAAGTTGATGTCGTCGGTGTCGTTCTCGAGGCGCGACAGCGTGTAGGAGAACCGCCAGGAGAACGGGGTCGCCCCCCGCTCGCCCAACACCATGAAGGTGGCCGCGCTGTAGTGCGCCTCCCCTTCGGTCTCGGTCATGACGATGTTGAGGGCACCGCCCGGCACCGCCCCGAGGTCGGCGAGCGGGCGCGTCAGATCGGCCTCCGCGGTCGACCGCACCGCGGATGCGGGAGGCGTGCTTGCGCTGATGAACCACGGCGCCGGGGCGTTGAGGTTCTTCAGCCGGAACAGATGCCGCGCGCGGGTGTGAATCAGGTCAGCCTGGAACATGATGGTGTCGGTGATCTGCCGCTGATAGCCGAGCGTGTACTGGGCGGTCACCGGGTTGTCGTAGCCGTCGGGATTGAGGATGCGGGCCTCGTGGCTGAAGACGTTCGCCTCCTGTCCCGCGAGGCTCGATCCCGTGGGGCCCTGGAGGTAGTCGACCCCGGTCCCCTGGCATCCCGAGAGGTCGCCGTCGTTGCCGCAGAAGCTCGCCGTGGAGTTCCCCTGGAACAGCACCCGGTGCAGCTTCGTGTCGCGGGGCAGGTACCCGCGATCGATCAGGGCCTGGATCTGCGTGCGGTAGCCCGACGTGTCGCGATTCTGCTGGAGCGCGTCGCTGTGGATGGCGTAGAGGACCTTATCGTAGAAGAGTCCCACGCCGCCGCGCAGCACGCTGCGGTCGTTCAGCTGCCAGTTGGCGCTGATCCGCGGAGCGATGTTGTCCAGGTCGTAGGCGTCGTCTCCCCCCTTCGACAGCGTGTCCAGATCGTAGCGGAGCCCCAGGGTGAGGTTCAGCGAAGAATGAACCGACCAGAGGTCTTCGAACCAACCGCTGTAAATGTTCTGCCGCGCGCCGAAGGAATCGGGCCTCAACTCCACGTCATAGTCCAGCACGGTCGTGTTGGCTGGCAGGTCGTCCACGTCGAGCGAGTCGTCCACGCCCGCATTGATGAGATCGTCGATCTGGGCCTGCGTGAGCTGGACGCGGTAGTTACCGTTGACATTGCCTCCACCCAGCAGCTGGAAATCGGCGCTGATCAGCTCCACTCCGAAGCTCAGGGTGTGATTGTCCATGGGAAGCATGAACTTCTGCTTGAGCTGCATGGTGTTCTCGACGCTGTCGAAAACGAATCCGGGATGACCCAGCGCCGCGATGCCATCGACGTTCACCGCCGGCCCCTCGCCGCCGTCGGGCTCGCCGTAGTCCCAGTGGAAGCGGCTGAACTGCACGCCGGTCTCGGAGATCAGCTTGCTCCCCGTCCACGTCGTCTTGACGGCCGCCAGCACCGAGTTGCGGTCCTGGGTGTTTGCGGCCGAAGGGAAGGTGACTCCTCCTTCGAGCCCTCCGCCCTGCCGCTCGATCTCCACCTCGCCCACGTTCACCCGGAACGACGTGGAGAGCGCGCTGGTCCAGAAATGGTCGACCTTGGCCGAGTAATAGCCGAACCGGTTGTGTCCTTCGACCGCCTCGTTGACACCCAGTGCGGGAGACGTGAGCAGGTTGTCCTTGTTGTCGCGCGTGGCCTCGGCGCTCACGAAGTAGAAGGTCCTGTCCTTCACGATGGGCCCGCCCAGACCGAAGCCCATCTGGTATCTCTCGAAACCGTCCTTCACCGCATTGCCGGAGAGATCCCTCCCGGCGAACGGGCTGGGCGCGTCGGGCGGGTTGCCGGGGCGCATCAGGAAGAAGGCCTCGCCGCTGATCAGGTTGCTCCCCGAGCGGCTGGTGACGTTGAACACGCCGTTCCCCGTGCGCCCGAACTCCGCGGAGTAGGAGCTGGTCAGCACGGACACGTCCTGCACGAAGCCGACCGGGATGGCGAACTTCTGGCCCCCCAGGAAGTTCTCGGTGTTGTCGAGGCCGTCGATCAGATAGGTGGCATAGAGGGAATTGGCGCCGTTGATCGAGACGTTGGGCGCTTCGGGATAGAACCCGGTCGCCTGGGTGACGTTGGGAAGCCGGTAGAGCGCGCGGGTGAGGTCCCGGCCTTCCACGGGGATAGCGGTGATCTCGTCCAGCTCGAGGGTGGCAGAGGTCTCCGCGTTGATGGTGTTGATGCGGGCCGCTTCCGGAGCGCCGGTGACGCTCACCGTCTCGGTCAGGGCAGGCCGGGGCTGCAGCGCCAGCGTCAGGCTGCTCATCTGGTTGCTTCGGATCCGGACGTCCTCGACGGTGGCGTCGCCGTAGACGGTGCCGCCTGCCGCGACCAGGACGTAGGGCCCGCCCGTGGGGAGCGACAGAAAACGGGCCTTCCCCTGGGCGTTGGTGGTCGCGCTCGACTCGAGGCCGATCGCCTCGTGGGTCAGGGTCAAGGCAATTCCGGCGACCGGAGACTCGCTGCGCGCATCGATCACGGTCACTTCGAGCGTCGACTGGGCGAGGACCGGCGTGAAAGCGAGACAGAGCACGGCGGTGCAGAGCACACTCCTCGAACGGAACATCAGGAGCCTCCCATAGAGCGCGCACCTGGTCTTTTCGGGCGCGAAACCGGATTAGAACGCTGAGGTGGCCTGGGTCAGGGAGGCGAAGGGAGGGGCACGCCCCTCATGCAGGCGAGGCGGGCGCCTCAGGACAGGCGCCCGGGAGGAGTCCGTACGGCGGTGGAGACGTGCGAGGGAATGGCGCAGCCGCCTCAGGACAGGGATCCAGCCCTCCGGCGCGTGCCTCGCGGCGAGCCACGACTCCAGATCTTCTCTCGAGTCGAGATCCCCCAGGGGCTCGAGCAGGACCACGCGGAAGCCGGCGGCGGCAAGAGTCCGAATCAGGTCGGCGCGGGCACTGGTTCCACACCAGCGGACGTGACGCAGGCTCTCTCCGATCGGGCGCCCCATTGCCAGCAGGTAGATCCCGCCATCGGTGGCGGGTCCCATCACCACGGCATCGGCGTCGAGGCGGATCTCCTCCAGGGCGCGGCGGATGTGGCGCGCGGTCAGGCCCGGGGTGTCCGAGCCCAGCACCACCATCGGCCCGGAGCTGATGCGGGCCATCCGGGCCATGGCGTCCATCAGCCGCTGGCCGAAGCCCGTGCCCTCCTGCGGCAGCCGTGGGAGATCGACCGGAAGACGGGCGTCCTCCGGGCACGACACCATCACGCGGCACCCCGCGCTCACCGAGGCATCCACGGCGCTGAGCAGGCACTGGGCGCGCAGAGCCAGCTCATCGTCTTCCAGCCGGCTCGGGAGAAGCGGGCGCCGCGCGCGCTCGCCGCCGGGGCCCAGCGTGAAGATCAGCGCGCAGGGATGAGTGGGCTTCACGAGGACTCCCTGAGCAAGGAGTGGGCCAGCATTCCGGGTCCGATCGGCCCCGCCACGGTCACCACCTCTGCCCGCTCTCATAGGATTTCGTACGCGCCCCTCATCCTCTATTGATAGTCACTCAGCAGCACGACGTCCTGGCTCGTCTCGCCGTAGGTGAAGACCGCGCTCCTCGAATCCCGGGCCCAGGCGTACCTGAAGATCTGTCCGGTCCTGAAGTCCGCCAGCCTCGACGGCTGCCTGGACGCCCCCGGCTCGAAGACCCAGAGGCTGTCCTGCTGGCCGAGGCGCCGGTGCATGAGGACTTTCCGGCCGTCGGGAGACCACTCGTGCCCCTTGATGCGGCCCTCCTTGAAGTGCGTGAGCTGGTCGGTGGCCTCCCTGGCGATGGGCCGTCTCATGAGGTTGAAGCCCGTGTCGCGGTCGACGTAGGTGAGAGCTTCTCCGTCCGGCGCCCATTTCAGGTCGATCGCTCCGGGCGGGAGCAGGAACGAGCCGAGAGGATCCCCGCCGACGGCCGGCACGACGATGCGCTTCGGGTAAAGGCTCCCCTCGGTCTTCTCCAGCCCCGTATAGAGCAGGCGCCGGGAGTCGGGTGAGAAGAGCGGGGCCTCGCTGGATTGAAGGGGAAGGACGAATCGCGGCTCTCCCCCGGCCAGGCTCAGAGACAGGACTCTGGATAGGTTGTCGAACCTCACGAAGAGCGCGGTCGTTCCGTCGGGAGAGACATCGAGGAGGATCTCGCCGGAGCCGTCGGTGAGCTGCTTGAGCCCGGACCCGTCCGGGTTCACCCTCCAGAGGTGCAGGATCGCTTCATCCGACACCTGCGTGAAGACCAGCCCCGCCGGCTCGGCGTAGCACAGGCTCTGCACGTAGATCCCCTCGGTGCTGAGCTGCCGTCGGCCCGTTCCATCGGGCTCGATGCGCCAGAGGAACACGCGCTCTCCCAGGCCGGCGCTGAAGGCGACACCCCCATCGGCGAGCGGCTGGATGTATTCGAGGCTCGAAGTGCCGCCGGATCCGGCTGTGATGGAGCGCGGCTCGCCCCCGGTCCCCAGCGGAGCCACCCAGATGTTGGCCACGCCCGTCCTCCTGACGGCGGCGATCACCTTCCCGTCGGTCGAGAGCGACAGGTTGTCGTACCCGTCCAGATCGCTGGTCGTCCGCCGGACGTCTCCGTCGGGAAATGAGAGCCGGTAGATCTGGTTGGCGGTCGTGCCGATGACGTAGGCGCTCATCATGATGGCGCTGCCATCCGGAACCCAGCCGAGGCTGTTGACGAAGAGCCACGTCTTCGGTCCCACCGGAGTCTTCTCGCCGCTCTGCGCGTCGATGGTCACGACCTGCGTGTGCGCTCCTCCCGCGGCATTGAAGATGGGCACCGCGATGCGCTTCCCGTCGGGGGACCAGGCGGGAGTCCCGCCGCCTCCCGGGCCGGCGAAGCTCTCCGGATCCTTGACGCGGATCAGCTCGCGCTCCTGTCCCGTCTGCGTGTCGAAGATGACGAGAGAGTCGGCTCCGTCGTCGAGCAGGCCTCGCCGGAAGCAGAGCTGCTTTCCGTCGGGAGACATCGACACCGCCGTGTCCACGTTGAAGACGATCTTGCGCGGCGATCCCCCCAGCGAGGCCACCTGAAAGAGCGCATGGTAGTTGGGCAGCTTGGGATCGCGGTTCAGGAAATAGAGATAGTCCCCGTCGGGCGAGAAGCTGATGCCGCCCATGGGGAACGGCTGGGAGAGGATCTGCACCTCGCTTCCCGTGCGCACCTGCCGCACGTTGAGGGCGCTCAGGTCGCCCATGGTGGTGACATAGGCCAGGTAGCGGCCGTCGCCGGAGAGGACCGACTCGACGAGATCGTTGCGGGTCATGAGGATGGTGCGCCTCAACGACCTGTCCGGCGCGGCGGGAGGCGCGCCTCTCGGCAGCAGCGCATAGAGACCGCCGGCTGCGCCGAGACTCGCCAGCACGAGGATCGCCGCCAGCGCCGGCGTGATGCCCCTGCGTCGGGGGGGCGGCGCGGACAGGGCGCCCGAGGGGAGCGGGAGCGAGTCCCACCTCTCGGCCACCTCGCGGAGATCGATGGCCAGGTCCTTCATGGACTGGAGCCGCTCGTCGGGCTGCTTGGCTAGGCACCGGCGGATGAGCCGCCGGAGATCGCCGGGGACCGCGGCGTTCAGCTCCTCCACGGGAACGGGCCGCTCGCGCAGGATCTGGTGCATGACCTCCACGTCGGTGTCGGCGACGAAGGGCCGGCGCCGCGTGGCAGCCTCGTAGAGGATACACCCCATCGAAAAGATGTCCGATCGAGAGTCGGCCACCTTCCCCGCGACCTGCTCCGGGGACATGTATCCCACGGTCCCCATCACCGTCCCTTCCCTGGTGTTGGCCACCTCCGTGGGGGCGCTGCTGCGGTCGTCCGTGGAGGCGGCCCGCTTTTCGGTGAGCTTGGCGAGGCCGAAGTCCAGGACCTTCACGATCCCGTCGGTCGAGACCATGATGTTGCCGGGCTTGAGGTCCCGATGGACGATCCCCGAGACATGGGCCCGGGCGACCCCTTCCGCGGCCTGGGCGATGTAGCCCACCAGGGTCCTGAGGTCCTCGGCCTGGTCGTGGATCAGATCGGTCAGGGTCTTGCCGGTGACCAGCTCCATGGAGATGTAGCGGATGGAGGCGGCCTCGCCCCCTTCCGGCCCGCGGCCCGCGGCCCTCACCGTCGCCTCCCCTATCTCGTAGATGGTCACGATGTTGGGATGGTTCAGCGATGACGCCGACCTGGCCTCGGCGATGAAGCGCCTGACGCGGTCTTCGCTGCGCACCAGCCCGGGGGGGAGGATCTTGAGGGCCACGCTCCTCTCGAGGCTCTCGTCGAGGGCGGCGTAGACCTCGCCCATCCCGCCGGCTCCGAGGGGACCCGTGATCCGGTAGTGGGAGATTCGATCCTCGGGCCGAAGCGTGCCGTTCATGGTGGATGGGCAGTCTACCGCCGTCGCGCGAGCAACGTCTATCTGATACATTCTCCGGCCCCATGCACGGCCACCTGCTTCAAGACATTGGTTACTGCATCGTCACCGCGACGGCACTGGCCTACCTTGCCCGGCTGGCGCGCCAGCCGTTGCTGCTGGCCTACATCGCCGCAGGCATCCTGATCGGCCCGCTGGGCCTGCGGCTGGTCACCGACCCGGCGTCCATCAACACCCTCGCCGAGCTGGGCCTGGCCTTCCTGCTCTTCATCGTGGGGCTGGAGATCGACCTCAAGAAGCTGATCGCTTCCGTCAGGGTCGCGGCCTTCGCCACCCTGATCCAGGTCGGGGGGAGCGCCCTTCTGGGCGGGCTGGCCGCCACCTGGATGGGGTTCGGGGGGTTGGCCGCCAGCTACATCGGGGCGGCCGTGGCGTTCTCCAGCACGCTGATCGTGGTTAAGCTGCTTTCCGATCGGAGCGAGCTGGACACGGTCGCCGGACGGACGACGCTGGCGATCCTCCTGTTCCAGGACGTCCTGGCCATCGTCGTGCTGGCGGTCCAGCCCAACATCGGCGCCACCGGAATGGAGGCCGCCTCACCGCTGGCGGCGATGGGATGGTCGGTGCTGAAGGGGCTGGCCCTGATTGGCGGGACCCTTCTGGCCAGCCGTTTCGTGCTCCCTCCCCTGTTCCGCTGGGTGGCCACC
Organism: Candidatus Polarisedimenticolia bacterium; assembly: GCA_050747525.1. GTDB lineage: Bacteria > Acidobacteriota > Polarisedimenticolia > JACPZX01 > DASXTC01 > JBOGOC01. The sequence continues at coordinate 21,970 of JBOGOC010000088.1, forward strand.
TACCCCGAGATCGTGCTGGTGAGCGCGGTGTCGTGGTGCTTCCTGGTCTGCCACGCGTCCATGCAGGCGGGCTTCTCGTCCGCCATGGGGGCACTGCTCGCCGGGGTGAGCATCTCTGCCTTTCCGTACTCGCTCGAGGTGGTGGCCAAGATCCGATCGCTGCGCGACTTCTTCGTGACGCTGTTCTTCGTGTCGCTGGGCCTGCTGCTGGTCGTCCCTTCGACGAAGCTGCTCGGAGCGGCGCTGCTCCTGTCCGGCCTGGTGGTAGCCAGCCGCTTCCTGACCATCCTTCCGTCGCTCCGCCTGGTCGGATTCGACAACCGCGTCGGCCTGCTCACCTCGATGCACCTCTCGCAGACCAGCGAGTTCGGTCTGGTGATCCTGCTCATCGGCGCCTCCGACCGGTACCGGCACGTGGGGGCCGAGGTGGTCTCGCTGGTGGTCATGGTCCTGGTGATCACCGCGGTGCTCTCCACCTACCTCGTCCAGTACGGACACCGCATCACCGCGTTCCTGGTGCACCGGGCCTCCGGCACGCCTTTCGAGGATGTTCCCTCCAGGAAGGCGCGCATGGGAGAGCCTTCGAGCGCGCCCATCGTGCTGGTGGGCTGCTTCAGGGTCGGCTCGTCGCTCGTGCACGAGCTGCTTCGGGCGGGACTGCCGTTCAAGGTGATCGACTTCAACCCGCGCCTCCACCGGGAGCTCGAGAAGCTGGGCGTGGCGTCCACCTACGGCGACATCAGCCACCTGGACACCCTCGAGCACGCCGGAGTCCGCGAGGCGCGGGTGATCATTTCGCCGATTCCCGACGATTTCCTCCGGGGCACGAGCAACCGGAAGCTGCTGGAGTCGTTCAAACGGCTGAATCCGGAGGCGACGACCATCGTCACGGCGGAGTCGGTGGCCCAGGCCCTCGAGCTCTACAAGACGGGCGCCGACTACGTCCTCACCCCAGGCCTCCTGGGCTCGGACCGCCTGGCGGAGATCCTCAAGCTTGCCTCGGACGGCTCGCTGGAGGAGGTCCGGACGCGCGAGATCCGGCAGCTCGTGGAGAGGAAACAGGTCGCTCTCTAGCTCCGGGTCACGGGCAGGTGGCGATCGACTGGGGCACGCAGGGGGCGCTCGATGCCGGCCGCTCGGACAGGTCGCTCTTCAGGCCGTACGACCCCTCCCGGGCGCCGTTGTGCGGCACCACCAGGTAGTAGCGTCCCCCCGATCCCGGCGTCAGGGTGACGGTCATGGAGCCCGCCGTGCTGCAGAGGCGAGGCTGGTGGCTGGTGAAGTCCTCAAGGACCCCCTCGTACACGGCAAAGTCGGTGTCGGTCGCGGTGCAGGAGGCGCTCCAACTCAGCGTGATGTCGCCACCGGGAGCGAGATCGACGGTCAGCGGCACCCCGGGCGTGGGACCGCCATCGGGCACCCTGCCGGCTCCGGCGGGCGGGGGAGTGAATTCCACGCGAAGGGCCGGCCGGAGGGTGGCGACGCGATTCTCTCTCGAATCGAAACGCTTGGCGGTCGTGGTGACGGACTCATCCCCCACGATGACCCAGCCGAAGTTGCCTGCGGGCGAGTCGAGCCACGATTGCGCATCGGCCACCATGCCCGCCGTGGAGCCCCAGGTGTACGGTCCGATCTGGTCAACGACGATCGTCGCGGCCGGCACGGCGTTGTAGTCCCCCCCTGGCTGGGCCCAGAAGGACGTATCGAAGAAGGTGTGCACCCACGTTGCGTCCCCGGTGTCGGCGGCGGTCCCCATCCCCTCCATCATGGGAGCGTCCGAGGTCCCCTCGCCCCAGTCGGCGGCGGCGCGGTGCAGGGAGACCGGCACTCCCAGCGCGATCGTCAGGGACATGTTCAATGTGAGCTGCACGCTCGTGATGGTGGAGCCGGCCGGGACGGCAGCGGCCACGTCGAAGGCGATCAGGGCGCGGCGCGTCTGGGGGATGGCGGTCTTCCCGGCAAAGAGGAATTCACCGGCCCCGTTGCTCAGGGCTCCCGTCGCGCTTTCAAAGAGGGTGTTGTCCCTGCTCGCCGGCAGGGTGATCACGTCCGCCCGCACCCACCCTTCGCCCATCACGCACGCGCTCGCCAGCAGCATGAATGCCAGACGGCCCGCGCGGCGAGGGTTTTTCATGCAGCATCCTGGCGGTTCAGGCGACTCCACCTCTGTGCGCAAAGTCACAAACGGGCTGGCTAGCCGGTCCCCGCATCAGGGACAGGCGTCGTTGACGTGACGCTCCGTCGTCGGGACGCCGTTGTCCTCCGCGAAGCCCCAGCTGCCGGTGCCGCACGTGTCCCGCCCCCGGATGAGGTACCAGAAGATCTCCCCCACGGCGGGGACCGTGGCGTCCGTCGCCTGCTGCACGCCGATCCCCGTATCCGTGCACGCCCCATTCGCGCCGCTGGTGATCGGCGGCTGACTCATCAGTCCCCGGGCGACGTCGAAGACGACCGGCGGCGCCGTCCCGGAGAGCGGATCCCAGCCGAGGGTGAGGTTGTCCGCGCCGAAAGTCACGTTCGACGCCTCACCTGGCGGCGGCAACGGCGTCCCGGGAGCGCAGGCGCCGCCCTGACACGTGTCGTTCTGGGTGCACGCGTTGCCGTCGCTGCACGTGGTCCCGTTGGGCTGCGACAGGTTGGACGGGCAGAACGAGCTCGATCCCGTGCACGTCTCGGCCACGTCGCACGTCCCCGTCGCCGCACGGCAGACCGCGCCGGCGCCTCCCGAAGTGTGATGACAGATTCCCGCGAGGGGCGCCTTGTCGGCCGGGCTCCACGCGGGGCTGGCCGTCAGCGTGCCGTTCTGCGCGGGCGAGGTCGAATCGGCCGCGGACGCGCCGCCGTTCTCGTTCAGGCCCCACCGGCCGATCAGGTTCGTGGCCGACGCGATCTCCTGGCTCAGGCCGGCCTGGATCTCCGCCTGGGTCAGGGCGCGGTTCCACACCCTCACCTCGTCCATGACCCCGGCGTACGATCCCGCCGCCAGGGGGGCGGACGTCATCGCCGTCCCCAGGCCGAAGTGCTGGATGCTGTCGTAGCGAGGCTCCACCCCCGGGTTCTGCGGGCAGGAGCCGGCGGGGCTGCAGGTCGTGCAGCTCGTCCCGTCGGCCGTGGTCCCTTCGACACCGTCGATGTAGAACCTCCAGCCCGTCGTGGTGCTGTAGGTGACGGCCACGTGGTGCCAGCTCTGGTCCGCGATAGAGGCGGAGCTGCACGCCGGGTGGTTCTGGCCGGCGCTCCAGCCGCCCCCCGCCGCGAACTGCTCGAAGTCCGCCACGGGCCGGCCGGTCGCCGTGATCCCGAGGAAGTAGTTGCAGTCCACGTTCGAGTTCTCGGCCTCGCCGCGGCCCTTGGTCACCAGCGGCACCGCGGTGACGCCGCCGGTGCCGGTGCTCGTCGTCGTCCCCCATGAAGCGCCGTCACGCCGGACCCACGCCTCGAGCGTGAAGGCCCGGGCGCCCAGAGCGGTCTCGCCGGCCGCCGCCCCCATGGTCACGTAGTCGTTCGTCCCGGCGAAATTGAGCGCGGAGACGTTGCCCCCCACGCAGGCGTCGGCGGTGCAGGCGTTCGCATCGTCGCACTGCCCGACCGCGGTGCAGGAAACGGGAGCCGCGTTCTGGCAGCTGCCGCTCAGGCAGGCATCGACGGTGGTCGTGTTGCCGTCATCGCACTGCGCATCCTCCGCGCAGCATCCTGGCGCGGGAGAGTAGGCCGCGCCGCACGTCCCGCTGCTGCATGTGTCCACCGTGCACGCATTCGAGTCGGCCGTGCACGAGGAGCCGTCCGGCAAGGTCGAGGAAGAGCAGCCGACGGCCGCGAGGGCCGGGGCCCCGGCCACCCAGGCCGTGGCCAGATTGAAGTTGGTGAGCGTCCCGTTACTGGCGGGAGACGTGGAGTCGAGCGCCGACGCACCGGTCCCCTCGTCGAGCCCCCACCGGCCCACGAGCCCCGGCATGGAGGTGATCCGCCGGGTCGATGCCGTGAAGATCTCGGCCGGGGTGCGGGCATGGTTCCAGATGCGCGCCTCGTCCAGCATCCCCTGGAAGGCGCCCAGCCGCGTCCCGGTGGATGTCAGCATCGCTCCGAGCCCCGCGTGCTGAATGCTGTCCGACCTTGGCGTGAACGCGCCCACCGCCAGGGTGACTTCCAGACCACCGTTCAGGTACAACCGCCACGTCGTCCCGTCGTACGTCGCCGCGGCGTGGTACCAGGTGTCGTTCGCGATCGGCGTCGTTCCAGACAACGGATGGTTGAGCCCCGTCGCCGTGTCCTCGAAGTCCGCGGCCAGGACGTTGCCCGCCGTGTTGATGCCGAGGATGTAATTAGCGTCGACGTTGGAGCCGTCCGCCTCGGGCGCCCCCTTGGTCACCAGCGGGATGAGCGAGGGGATCCCTCCCGAGCCCGTCTGGTTGGCGATACCCGTGCCGGTCCTTTTGAACCAGGTCTCGATGGTGAACTGCGCGCTCCCCAGCTCGGAGGCGCCGCCGAAGGTGACGTAGTCGTTGGTCCCGTCGAACGACAGAGCCCCTTGTGCCGCAGCGGCCGCGCAGACGTCGCCCGTGCAGGAATTGCCGTCGTCGCAGATGGAGGTGTCCGGTGCCCCGCCACAGACGCCGGCTGAGCAGGTGTCCCCCGAGGTGCAGCCGCTGCCGTCGTCGCACGTGGTGCCGTCACTCACCGCCGTGTGCCCGCAGCCTCCACCGCTGCAGGAGTCCAGCGTGCACGAGTTGCCGTCGTTGCAGTCGAGCGGCGTGCCGCCGACGCACTGGCCGTCGCCGGGATTGCAGGTCTCGACGCCGTTGCACGCGTCGCCGTCCGAGCAGGCCACCGGCGTGAAGACGCAGCCAAGGCCCGGGTCGCAGCTGTCCGTGGTGCACAGGTTGCCGTCGTTGCAGGTGGTCGCCGCATGGCTGCAGTTTCCGGCCTGCAGGAGCGGCTTGTCCGTCGGGTCGAAGACCGGAGCGTTGAACAAGGCCCCGTTCTCGGCGGGGGCCGTCGAGTCGGTCACGGTGACGCCGTCCTCGAATCCCCACCGGCCGATCAGCCCCGTCCCTGTGGTGAGCGGAACGTTCATGTTCGCCTGGATCTCGGGCTGGCCGAGCACCCGGTTCCACACCCGGACCTCGTCGAGCTCACCTGCGAAGAAGCCGGCCGCCGTGCCCGTCGAGGTGAGGGTGGTCCCGAGCCCGAAGTGCTGGATGCTGTCGGATCGCACCGGCGCGTTGACGACGAGCGTCGCCTCAAGGGCGCCGTCGAGGTAGAGCTTCCAGGTGTTCCCGTCATAGGTGGCCGCGGCGTGATACCAGGTGTTGTTGGCCAGAGGTGTCACGCCACTGACCGGATGGTTCTGCCCGAGCGGACCGGGCCCGCCCACGCCTTCCTCGAAGTCGGCGGCCAGGACGTTGCCCGCGGTGTTGATCCCGAGGATGTAGTTGCCGTCGACGTTCGTCCCTTCCGACTGGGCCGCCCCCTTGGCCACCAGTGGAAGGAGCGCCGTGATGCCCCCCGACCCGGTGCCGGTGGTGGTGCCGGCCCCCGTACGCCGGAACCAGGTCTCGATCGTGAACGCCGCCGCGTCCAGACCGGGCGCGGCTCCCATGCTGACGTACTGGCTGGTGCCGTTCAGCTGCAGGGCGAACGCGTTGCCCCCCACGCAGGAGTCCGTGGTGCACGCATTGGCGTCGTCGCAGTCGCCTCCCGTGGCGCACTGCTCGACACACAGGCCCGTCCCGAAGTCGCACACGTCCCCCGACGGGCAGTCGGCCACGTGCTCGCAGCCGGTCTCCGGATCGCAGCTGTCGGCGGTGCAGGCCACGCCGTCATCGCACGTCGCGACGGCGTGCTGGCATCCGTCGAGCGGGTCACAGCTGTCGACCGTGCAGGCGTCCGCGTCGTCGCAGCTCAGATTGGTCCCGGCCTGGCAGACGCCGCCGGAGCAGGTCTCCGTTCCGTTGCAGACGTTGGTGTCCAGGCACTCCTCGTTCCCGTTGCAGGGATGGCAGCCGGGAATCATCTCGTGCGCGCACAGTCCCGAGGCCAGAGGCGCCTTGTCGGCCGCGCTCCAGACCGGGCCGTTGGTCAGGGTGCCGTTCTCGGCCGGAGACGTGGAGTCATTGGCCGTGGTGCCGCCGTTCTCGTTGAGCCCCCATCGGCCCACCAGGCCCGCGCTCGACGTGATCTCCAGAGTCATCGCGGTCTGGATCTCCGTCTGGGTGCGGGCGTGGCTCCAGATGCGCGCCTCGTCCAGGAGCCCCTGGAAGGCGCCCAGCCGGGTCCCGGTGGAGGTCAGAAGGGCGCCCAGACCCGCGTGCTGGATGCTGTCCGACCGCGGCGTGAACGCCCCCACGGTGAGCGTGGCTTCCGGATTGCCGTTCAGGTACAGCCGCCACGTCGTCCCGTCGTACGTCGCCGCGGCGTGATACCACGTGTTGTTCACGATCGGCGTCGTGCCCGAGACCGGATGGTTGAGTCCGGTCGCCGAATCCTCGAAGTCCGCGGCCAGCACGTTGCCCGCCGTGTTGATCCCCAGGAGGTAGTTGGCGTCGAGGTTCGAGCCGTCCGCCTCGGGCGCCCCTTTGCTCACCAGCGGCACGAGCGACGGGATGCCTCCCGTGCCGGTCGAGTTCCCGATACCCGTTCCCGTCCTCTTGAACCACGTCTCCACGGTGAACTGCGCGCTCCCCAGCCCTGGCGCGGCGCCGAAGGTGACGTAGTCGTTGGTCCCGTCGAAGGCCAGCGCGGAGACGTTTCCGCCCTCGCACGTGTCGATGGTGCAGGGATCGGCGTCGGAGCAGTCGGCCGCGATGGAGCAGGCCACGGCCGGCTCCTCGCAGAATCCCGTCTCGACGTCGCAGACCTCTCCCTGCGGGCAGGAGACTGGCTCGTGCTCGCAGCCCGTCAGAGCATCACAGGAGTCCGTGGTGCAGAGGTCGCCGTCACCGCAGTCGACCGCGACGCTCGAGCAGCCGTCGACGGGATCGCAGGAGTCGGTGGTGCAGGCATCGGCGTCGTCGCAGTCGAGGGGCGTGCCGGCCTGGCAGGTGCTGGCGACACAGGTCTCGATGCCGTTGCACAGGTTGCCGTCGGCGCACTCCGAGTCCTGCGAGCAGGTGAGCGCGGTGGTGAAGGAATGCCGGGCGCTCGTCGCCGCATCGGTGCCGTCGCTGACCGTCGTGTACCACTCGTACTGCCGGCCCGGCTGCCGTCCCGGCCAGGAGACGCACGCCGTGCCGCCGCTCGCTTCGATGTCGCTGCCGATCGTCACGAACGGCGAGCCGCCGTCCATGTCGTAGGAGAGGACGAAGTCGTTCTGCGCGGTCCCCGCGACGTTGTCGGCATGAGTGTTGATGAACTGGCCGAGCGTGGGCGAATAGGTCTCCACGTGGATGGTGCCGTCGGCGGGTGAGAAGCTCATGATTCTCAGCCACCCGTTGCCGCCGTTCGGGCGCGACTGATAGTCCGACTTGAGCGTCCGGATGGTGTTCCCGTTGTAGGTGTCGATGCGGCGGCTCGCCTGATCGAGGTGCCCGCCCAGCATCAGGAAGAGGTTCGGGTTCCCCTTGAGGGCATCGTAGATGGCCTGACCCTGATTGCCGAACGAGGTGCTCGTGCCGGACTCCAGGATGTAGTGGGTGGTCAGCATGGCCCGCCTTCCCGGGTACGCCTTCAGCACGCTGTCGGCCCAGGCGAGCACGGCCTGCCGGAGGGGGGTGTCGCTCGGCATGAATTCGAGGTGCAGCGCGATGAAGTCCATGCCGCCGGCGCTGAACAGATCGAAATGGTTGTCGTTGTTCACGCCGTAGTGCCCGCCGTAGTACAGACGGCCGTTGAAGCGGGAGACACCGAACCAGGCGTTGAACGCGGACGTGGTGGCCCCTTCATTCGCGAGGGTGCCCGGATCTCCGGCGGGCGTCTGGTCGTGGTTCCCCACCGCGATGCCGAACGGCAGCCCGAAGGGCTGTCCGGCGTAGGGGTTGTTCTCGATGACGCTCCAGCCCGCGTCCGCGTTGATCAGCTGCTGGTTGATGGAGGCGTTGTCCACGCAGTCGCCCAGCTGGGTCACGAATGCGATGTTCCTGGACACGCGGTTGTCCACGATCCACTGCGTCTGCGTCGTGTAGGTCGACGGGAAGCTGGCTGAGTAATACTGGGTGTCCGGCAGCGCGATGATGGTGAAGTCCTCACCCACGGCACCGGTGATCTCGCGGCCGAAGAAGGTCGTGGTCAGTGGGCTGCTGTCCGGGTCGTCGACGTCCACGCAGAGCATCGGGTTCAGCGCCACACCCGCCGATCCGGACGACGGAGACGGGCTGGTGGATGCCGGAAGGGCGTTGGTCACGCGCAGCTCGGCGATGAGCGTGAGGTCGGAGCTGCCGAGGGTGGCGTTCAGCGCGTGCACGGCGAGCACGTTCGTCCCCGGAATGAGCTGGCCCAGGAAGGAATTCAGGCTGATCGTCTCGGGAGCATTCCCGCTCGCTCCGCCCGAAGCCTCGTGCGACGAGGAGGCCATCGAGCTGATGGTGAGAGCTCCGGCCGGGACGTTCCTGCGCGCCACTTCCACGCCGTTGAGGTACGCGACGAACCCATCGTCGTAGTCCACCTTGAGGTCCAGACCGTCGATGGCCGACGGGCTGGGCACGTCGAAGAGCCGGCGCATGTAGACGGTCGAATAGCCGTTCTGCATGTCGGCCAGAACGGTGGCGTCGTCTCCGTCCCCGTAGCCGATCCCGCTCGCTCCCGACAGCCATCCCGCCTCGTCGAAGCCGGCCGTGTTCCACTCGGCCGGCGGCTGGACGGTCCCCTTCATGTATCTCCACGTGTCGCCGCGCAGGATCGGCAGCGGCGGCTCCGTGGCCTGGCCCATCGAAACCGGAACCATTGAGAAGACGGCAAGCGTCGCGCCCAGAAGAAGTCCCGCGATCCTGAGTTTCCCCGACAGCTCGAAACGTGACATGACCCCCCCTGGGCGCCCTTGGAAAGAATCGGTCTCTGTGGCGAGTGGCGAGCGCCCCCCCGGCGCGGTGGTTCAGCTCAGGAGGCGGGCCCGCCCCCGGACACACCTGAGCCCGGCGATTCCGACAAGGATGTGGCGAATGGTACGGCCACATATGAGGTTTGTCGCGCAGAATCGGCACGGAACTGTCACTTAGTCGGCAAAGTTACGGCTTTGTTTTAGAGACATTACGGAAGAAGCGTCATGTCCCAGGACGGGTCCGCGTGTTTCAGCGCTTTGCGGCTTCGCCGCCGTCGGCCCGCGCGGCCGAGGCATTGCGGCGCACCTGGGCGAGAAGAGCGTCGAACTCGGGGCCGTGGAGCGATTGCAGCTCAGTGTCGGCGGCCATTCCCTCGGCGTCGATGTAGCCGCCCTCGACGTTTTGCCTGAGCCGGGCCATCGCCTTGTCGCGGTCCCCGCGCAGGGCGGAGACGCATGCCAGGTTGTACACGGAGGTGAGGGTGTCTGCGTGCCTGGGCCCCCTCAGGCGATTGCGAATCTCGAGCGTCTGCGTGTGCAGACGCTCGGCCTCATCGAGCCGTCCCATGCTCTGATAGGAAAGCGCCACATTGTTCATGGACCAGAGGACCGCCTCGTGTTCCGGTCCCAGGACGCGCCTCTGGATCTCGAGGGTCTTGAGGCTGAGACGCAAGGCTTCATCGTAGCGGCCCTGGTCATGGTACAGAAGAGCCAGGTTGCTCATCCTCCCGAGAACTCTCGGATGCTCCTCTCCCAGAATGCGCTTCTGGATCTCCAACACCTGGATTCCAAGCTGCTCCGCCTCAGCGAATCGGCGCTGTTTCCTGTACAGCTTGGCCAGGGCAGCCATGGACAACAGCGTGTCCGGGTGCTCGGGCCCGTGAAGGCGATTACGAATCTCAAGAACCTCCGCCTGCGCATGCCCCGCCTCGTCGTATCGGCGCTGGTCGTAATACAGGAGTGCAAGGTTGTACATCGATCGAACGGTATCGGCGTGCTCGGGCCCCAGCACCCGCTTCTGGATCGCGATCGCCTCCGAATAGAGTTGCTCCGCCTCGGCGTACCGCGCCTCACGGTGGTATGCCGAGGCGAGGTTCATCATGGATCGGAGCGTTTCCGCGTGCTCGCGCCCGAGCACGCGCTTCTGCATCTCCAGCGTCCGGAATTGGAGTCTTTCCGCTTCCTCGTTCCGGGACTGATACCCGTACAGGAATCCGAGGCTGGCCATCGAAGCGAGCGTATCGGGATGTTCCGGCCCCAGGACGCGGCTTTGGATATCAAGTGCTTTCGTCAGGAGCGACTCGGCTGGGGCGTATAGGCCCAGGTTCATGTACACGTCCCCCATGATCCTCGCCAACTCGGCCTGCACCTCGGGCTGATCCACGAGTTGTGTGTCGATGGTCCCGGCGGCCTTGTCCAGAAGCTCCCGCGCCGTGATGGAGCTTCCACGCGCTTCACTCGGGTCCGACACCTTGAAGAGATCCTTCAGAAAGTCCGCCACGCGCTTCTTCGATTCGGCCTCGGTGCGGGCGCTCACCTCCGCACGGCGCGCGCGCACGAAGCCCACCGTCGATCCGATCGTCCCCGCGCCCAGGCTCACGGCCATGACCGCCGCCGCGGCCACGCCCAGCCGGTGCCGGCGCACGAACTTCCGGACCCGGTACCCGGTCGAGGGTGCGCGGGCCAGCACCGGCTCGAAGCTCAGGAAGCGTCTGAGATCCGCCGCGAGCTCCGACGGCGACTGATAGCGGCGCGCACGGTCCTTCTCGAGCGCGCGCATGGTGATCCAGTCGAGATCCCCCTGGAGCTCACGGCGCATTGCCTGCGGCGCCGTCCGCCGCCGGCTGGCCCATTCGTCTGACCGGGTGCCCTCCGCAGACACGCGGGCGCTCGGCCTCATGGGTTCCTGCTCGCGGATTTTCCGGCGCATATCGTCGATTCCCGCCTCACCGGGGTCCCGCGACAAGGGCCGGATGCCGACCAGGAGCTCGTACAGCATGACGCCCAGGGAGTAGACGTCGGAGCGCGTGTCGACATCCGGGTGCCCGACGCCCGCCTGCTCCGGGCTCATGTACTCGAGGGTCCCGACAATCATGCCGAGCTCGGTGTGCAGGGTCCGATCCGTCAGGCGCTCGGCGAGCGCCTTGGCAAGACCGAAATCGATGATCTTCACGACCGGCCGATCGCCCTGGAGGCTGACCAGCACGTTCGACGGTTTCAGGTCGCGGTGGATCACCGCCTTCTGGTGCGCGTGCTGCACGCCCTCGCAGACCTGCAGGAACAGCTCGATGCGATCGCGGTTGGTCAGCTTGTGCCGGTCGCAGTGCTCGGTGATCGGCGAGCCCTGGACGTACTCCATCACGAAGTAGGGGCGCCCCTCGGGCGTCGTGCCGGCGTCGTGGATCGAGGCAATGGCCGGATGGTCCATCAAGGCCAGCGCCTGCCGCTCGGCCTCGAACCGCGCGATGATCTGCGCGGAATCCATCCCCAGCTTGATGACCTTCAGCGCGACCTGCCGCTTCACCGGCTCGGTCTGCTCGGCGAGGTAGACGATGCCCATCCCGCCTTCGCCGCGCTTTTCGATGATGCGGTAGGACCCGATGCGCGTGGGCTCGTCCGCCTGCCCGCGCCCGGGAGTCGATCCCGAAGCAGTCGCGTGCTGACTCGGCCGGTCTCCGGACATCTTCAATCCCTTTCCAGATTGTCAGACTCTATCACGAGTCTCATCTCAGTCCCTCCGGTTCGGGTATGCTTGCGCCATGCCTCACGTCTTCGAGCCAGCTCCCACAGGCCGGGCCAGGTGCCGCGGATGCGGCCGGGGCATCGAGCGCGGGGAGGTGCGTTTCGGCGAGCGGATCCCCAATCCTTTCGCGGAGGGGGAGACGACCCTCTGGTTCCATCCCCTTTGCGCGGCGTACAAGCGGCCGGAGCCGGTGCTCGAGGCGCTGGCGCAGTCGACCACCGAGGTGCCCGCCCGCGAAGGCCTCGAGCGCGCGGCGCGCGGAAACTCAGTGCATCGACGCTTGCCACGCATCGACGGCGCCCAGCGGTCTCCGACCGGGCAGGCCAAGTGCCGCAGCTGCCGCGAACCCATCGCCCGCGGGGCCTGGCGCATCCGTCTCACGATCTACGAGGAGGGCCGCTTCAATCCCGCGGGGTTCGTGCATCTCGCGTGCCGCCAAGCCTACTTCGAGAACAACGAGATCCTGGAGCCGTTGCTTCACTTCAGTCCGGACCTGAGCGCGGAGGACCAGGAAGAGGTGAAGCGCGCCTCCGCGGCTGTCGGGGGCCCGCCAGCTTCCTGATTCCAGGGCATCACGGACCGTCCTGGGGTTAGAATCGGACCGCCAACGGGATGGAGCGACGGTCGCTTCGTCCGCGGCGGCAGCCGGTGGAGGAGGGTATGAAGAAGATCGCGATCGGGATGGGGGCGTTGATGCTGACGCTGGCGGTGGCCGTGGCCACTCCGGCGCGAGTCGAGCAGACCAGCGAGAAGCTGCCCAAGTGCACCAGCGCGCTGTGCAAGAAGGTCGGCTGTTCCCCGAGCGTCCTGTGCGTTCGCGGCGCTTCGGTCGTTAACTGCGCCGACGTGTGCGGCGGAAACTGAGGACCGCGGCGCTCAGCCGGTGACCGTGCCGTGGCGCCCGTACACCGGATCCTTCCCCGGGGTGAGGATCTCGGGGTAGGACGGAGACCGCAGATCCACGGGAAGGTCCAGGGGGACGCCGGGCTCGAACCGGTGCCGTGAGAGGAACAAGCGGCCCGCGTAGCCGGTGTAGATGAGCTTGATGTTGTTCCAGAGCAGCCAGAAGCTCTGGGCGGGGCAGGCCTTCCAGATCCCGTTCTGAAGGATGTAGCGGGGATCCCAGTAGAGGCGGATCCCCGCGCCGGTCATGATCCGCGCGAGATCGCGCTCCGAGAGGTGCTGCGTGCGGACGTTGGGGATGAAGCCGTTGTACCGGTCCAGATCATCCTCGTTGGTCACCAGGCCCTGCTCGAGGAGCTGCCGGCGCAGCTCGGTCTTGGGATAGGGCGTGAGGCACTGAACGATGCCGTGGTCCACGCCGATCTCCTTGACGTAGCGGTAGGTCGCCCGGACGTCCTCTTCCGTGTCTTCGGGGTTCCCCACGATGAACCCGCCGATGACGATGATGCCGGCGTCCCGCAGCGCGCGCACGACCTTGCCGGTCTTGCTCGACTGCTTCTTCTTCCCCAACACCTTGAGGTTGCGCTCGTCGCCGCTCTCGATCCCCAGGAACACCATCTTCACGCCGCCTCGGGCCATCGCTTCCGCCAGCGACAGGTCCGCGGCGATGGGAAAGACGCTGGCCTGCAGGACGATGAAGAGGTCGTTGACGCCTTCCTGCTCGAAACGCCGGCAGAGATCCTTCAGTCGGGGGCCATCCAGCGTGATGTTGTCGTCCACGAACAGGGCCCCGCGCGCGCCGCGGGCCTTGATGGCGCGCAGATCGGCGACCACCTGCTCGTCGGGGTAGAGACGGAAGGTCTTTCCGTACATGCGGCGGATGCTGCAGAAGCCACAGGGCATGGTGCACCCGCGGCTCGTCTCGGCCACGTCGAAGGAGCGCCCCATCCAGAGGAATTCGCCGCTGACACGGCCGCTCCGATCGGGAGGCCGGATGGCCTCGAGATCCAGGAGCGGGGCGGGGGCATTGTGCCGGTACTCTTCCCCGTGACGGTACGAGAGGCCCAGGATGGAGGCGGGATCGCCGTGGGAGCCGAGGGTCCGCACCAGGTCGTTGAAGATCGCCTCCCCCTCGCCGCGGACGACGAAGTCGAAGAGGTTCCGGTCGGGGCCTTCGCCGATCTCCTTCCACATGATGGTGGCGTGGTAGCCCCCCAGCACGGTGATGACGCCGGGAAGGAGCGCCTTGCACGTCGCCGCGGTCTTGCGCGCCGAGCCGATCTGGAACGACATGGCGGAGATCCCCACGACGTCGGGGGAGAACTCCCTGAGCGTCCGCTCCAGCACCGGGGCTACGCGCCGTCTGTGTTTCACCAGGTCCAGAATCCGCACGTCGTGACCGCCGTCCAGGTTGCCGGCGAGACTGCAGAGGCCGAGGTTGGGAAGCTCCATGATGTGATCGAAGCAGGAGGCCGAATCGGGCATGGCCACGAGCAGAATCTTCATGAGGGACTCCAGGTCTATGGGGTCATCGGGAAAGCCCGGACCCGGGCCGGGCCATCACACGGGCATACTCGGCGGCGAACAGGGGGCTCTGCGGGTAGTCCCGTATGAGCTCCTGGAGCTGACGGCGCGCCACCTCCTCCTTTCCTTCGCGCAGCGCGGCGAGCGCCAGCAGGATCTTCGCGTAGGGCTGCAGGTACATCCCGCCTGAAGCGGTTTTCTCCAGCTGCTGCATTCCAAGGGCCCGGTCGCCATGATACCCCCCGAACCAGAGGAAGAAGCGCACGGTTTTCGGAAGACATCCGATGACGTAGTTCGCAGAGCCAAGCGCCAGCCAGGCGTCGGCGGCACCGGGGCGGACCGCCAGCAGCCGCTCCGCGTAGTTGTTTGCCTCCTTGAGCCCCCTCAGGCCCTCGATGTTCTTCTTCTCCAGGATGCTCAGGGCGTTGGATTCCATCCCCGCGGCGAGCGTCATGGCGAAGAGCGCCTCCGGATCACGAGGGTTCTTGTCCAGAAGCCGGCCGGCCATCGCGCGCGCCCGCTTCAGCGCGCCACGGAAGGCACGCAAACGCTCCGCGTCGGGATGGCCCGTGATCCCCTTCAGAAACTTCTCGTCGTCGAGGAAATAGTCGCTGGTCATCACTCCCTGGTGGTAGAACTCCTCGAACAGGTAGGCGGCGGCGGTGGAAACCTCCCCGAACGGATGGCCCGGGTTCTTCTCACTCCACTCGTTGAACGCCTTCCGAGCTTCGGAGAATCTCTGCTCGTAGAGGAACCGGTAGCCGGCTTCCAGCTCCGGCACCCGGTGAAACGCCGCTTCCCCGGCCGGAGTTTCGGCGGCCGCACCCGCCGATGACGCGGGCTCCATGCCGGCGGCGAGCGCCGCCGCGAGAAGGAGAATCCGTGCTGCCGCGATGTTCTTCATGGTCTTTCACCCGATGCCTGACTGTACTGCCAGTCCCGCCCGGGCGCTACAGGTGCTAGTCTGGCCGCCGGAGGCAACGGTGACGGACACACTTGACGGCGGCTGTGCGTGCGGAGAGGTGCGCTACAGGCTCACTTCCGCGCCCATGTTCGTGCACTGCTGCCACTGCCTGAACTGCCAGCGGCACACCGGGAGCGCGTTCGTCATCAATCTGCTGATCGAAGCCGCGCGCGTCGAAACGCTCAGCGGAGCGCCGCAGCCGGTCACCATGCCGCTCAATGGCGGAAGCCCCAACCGGATCTTCCGATGCCCGACCTGCCGGGTGGCGGTCTGGAGCGAGTACGGCGGCCGGTCGCAGGTCCTCTTCGTCCGGGGCGGGACCCTCGATCGTCCATCCGCCGTCTCGCCGGACGTCCACATCTACACCCGATCGAAACTGCCGTGGGTCCAGCTGCCCGCGTCGGTACCGGCCTTCGAGGCCTACTACGATCCGAAGGCCCTCTGGCCGGCCGCAAGTCTCGAGCGGAGGCGGGCCGCGCTCTCTCAGAACGTGTAGTTGAAGTCGACTCTCGCGCGCATGCCGTCCTCGACGGTGGTGATCGCCTCGACCCGGTAGTACCGGGCCAGCAGATTCATCTTCGAATTGAAGGCCCACCCGAACCGCAGCTCGTCTCCCACCATGTTGCTGGCGCGGATCTGCCCGTTGCTCCCCCACCGCACCCAGTCGTCCTCCGCGTAGGAGTTCTGCACGGCGAACGTCTGGATGCGGGCATGGTACCAGCCGACGAGCCATTGTCCCTTCTCGTCCAGAGAGCCCCAGGTCGCCAGCAGGACGTAGCCATCGACCTGATCGAAGTTCTCGGCGGTGAACGTGTCGGGATCGTCGTCCGCATAGCCCTCGACGTTGTGCATGACGTCGGCGCCCAGCACCAGGGGACGCCCCCCGGCCGCGAAGCGCGCCTGCAGGGAGACCTCCAGCAGCAGGTAGTCACGCGAGCCGTTTCCGTCGAGCAGATTGACCCCTTCGGGATTATCCGGGTCGGCATTGAAGCCGTAGACGCCGGCGGCGAAGGCCCACTTCACTCCGGCCAGCTCCGGCTGCCAGGCGGCCTGCGCTCCCGCCATGGTCCCGGAGAACCCGGTCGTCCCCACGGGGGGGGAGAAGAGCCCTCCCGAGAATGAGAGCTTCCCCGGCCCGGCGTCGCCGCTCCATTTCGCCGCGGCGCCCATCATCGTCACGTCGCTGTCGAAGAGCAGCTCGTCCTGCTTCCAGAAGGGAAGCTCGTTGCGTCCCGCCCAGGCTTCGAAGCCCCCGGTCTTGCCCATCAGGTACCAGAGATCGAAGTCGAAGTCCGCGGGCCCCGATTCGTTGCCGCCTGTTTCAAGGAGAGTGATGTTGGAGGATTGCTGGCTCTGTTCGTCTCCGGTGCGCACGCGAGCCCCGGCCTGCCAGTGTTCGTTGGGGTCGAAGCGGAACCCGACGCGGAGGCGGGCGCGCAGGCGCGTGCGGTCTTCATACGGGACGCCGTCGGCTTGCTGGCCGTTCCAGTCGGTCTCGACGCGGAAGCGGGTGTCGCCGTAGAGAACGAATTTTTCCGTCGCGTACAGATCGGCCCTGGCCGTCGCGGTCGTCGCGAGCAGCAAGGCGGCCGTGACCGTGATCCATTGAATACGGAGGCGCTGGTTCAGCGCTGTCCCTCCATGGAGCCCGGTCAGAGTATCCTCGTGGCCAGAGAGGATTCAACCGCCCCATGATCTCCGTCGGCGACCTGCGCAAGCACTACAAGGTCCACAAGCGGCCGCCCGGGCTGAAGGCCGCCCTCCGCTCCGTCTTTCATCGCAGCTACACGACGGTCAAGGCCGTGGACGGGATCACCTTCACCGTCCAGCCGGGTGAGCGCGTCGGTTTCCTGGGCCCGAACGGCGCCGGCAAGACCACCACCCTCAAGGTTCTCTCCGGCCTGCTGCACCCTACAAGCGGCGAGGTGCGCGTGGACGGGCACGAGCCGAGGCGGCGGGAGCGTGCCTTCCTGAGCCGGATCATGCTGGTGACGGGCCAGAAGCAGCAGCTGCTCTGGGACCTGCCCCCCGCGGAGACCTTCGAGCTGAACCGCGCCATCTACGACGTTCCCGCCGCCGAGTTCCGCGAGACGGTGGCCGAGCTGACCGAGCTTCTCGAGCTGGGCGACCTGGTCACCAGGCCGGCCCGCCAACTCTCGCTGGGCGAGCGGATGAAGTGCGAGCTGGCGGCGGCGCTGATCCACCGTCCCCGGGTGCTCTTCATGGACGAGCCGACCATCGGCCTCGACGTCTCCATGCAGGCCGTCATCCGCGGATTCATCAGGAGCTACAACGAGCGGCGGGGCGCCACCATTCTCCTGACCAGTCACTACATGGACGACGTGGCCGCTCTGTGTCCGCGCGTGATCGTCATCGACAAAGGACGGCTCTCCTACGATGGCGGGCTCGAGGCTCTCGTGCGGCACGTGCGGCCCGAGAAGCGGGTGGTCCTTCGCCTGGATCGGGAGGTCGACGCGGCGTCGCTCGCCTCGCTGGGCCGCGTGGTGACACACGAGAGCGCCGAGGCCGTTCTCCAGGTGGGCCAGGAGGCCGTCAACGCCACCGTGACGCGGGCCCTGGCGACCCTGCCGGTGCGCGATCTGACGGTGGAGAACGCGCCGCTCGAAGAGGTGATGAGCGAGCTGTTCGCCCGCAGCCGAGCCGCGCGCGAGTCCGGGCAGGACGGCCCGCCCGCATGAGGCGATACGCCACCGTCCGCGCCCTGCCCACCCTCTTCAAGGTGGGATTCGCCGAGGCCGTGGCCTACCGCGCCGAGTTCCTCGTTTGGATGCTGTCCAACACCATGCCGCTCATCATGCTGGCCCTCTGGTCCGCCGTGGCCCGCGAGGCGCCGGTGGGCCGGTTCGGGCAGAGGGAGTTCGTCGCCTACTTCCTGGCCACGTTCATCGTGCGCCAGCTCACCAGCTCCTGGACCGCCTGGCAGATGAACTACGACATCCGTCAGGGGACGCTGGCGCTGCGCCTGTTGAGGCCCATCCATCCGATGCTGATGTACGCCGTGGACAACCTGGCCGCGCAGCCGATGAGGCTCACGGTCGCGCTGCCCATGGCCGCGGTCTGGCTGTGGACCCTGGGCGCCGGCCAGCTGCCGCGCGATCCGGCCGTGTGGCTGGCCTTCGGCCTGGCCGTGCTGGGAGGATGGCTCATCACCTTCTGCGCCAACTTCTGCATCGGCTGCCTCGCCTTCTTCATGGAGAGCAGCGTCAAGGTGATGGACGTCTGGCTGGCGCTCTACTTCGTCTTCAGCGGCTATCTCATTCCCGTCGAGCTCTTCCCTCCGGCGGTGAGAGCCGTCGCCGACTGGCTTCCCTTCCGCTATCAGATCGGGCTTCCGGTCGAGCTGATCACCTCGGCACACGATCGCGGGGCGGCCCTCGCGCTGCTCGGCATCCAGTGGATCTGGGTCGTCGTCATGGTGGCCGGGGCGATGGCGCTCTGGCGCAAGGGGCTCACGCGGTTCTCCGCCTACGGAGGATGACCATGAGCGTCCCGCGGTACGCGCGGCTCCTGGGCGCTCAGCTGAGGGCGTCGACCCTCATGCTGCTGCAATATCGCTACGACTTCCTGGTGGACGGAGCGCTCGAGATCCTCTGGGCCGCGACGGCGCTGGTGCCGATCTTCGTGGTCTTTCGCGCGCGGGAGACGGTGGCGGGCTGGTCGTTCGGCGAGGCACTGCTGGTGACCGGCTGGTTCATCCTGCTGCAGGGGATCCTGGAAGGGGCCATCAACCCGAGCCTCACCAGCGTGGTGGAGCACATCCGGACCGGCACGCTCGATTTCGTCCTTCTCAAGCCAGCCGACGCGCAGTTCCTCGTCTCCACCGCGAGGTTCCAGCCCTGGCGCGCGACCAACGTCCTGACGGCCGGCGTGGTCTTCGTCTACGCCTTCCACCTGATCGGCCGGCCGCCGTCGATTTCCGGTGTTCTGAGTGCCTTCCTTCTGCTGTTCTCGTCGTCCCTTCTTCTCTACTCTCTGTGGATCCTGGTCGTGAGCGCCGCGTTCTACGTCGTGAAGATCGACAATCTGAGCGTGCTGTTCAGCTCGATCTTCGACGCGGCGCGCTGGCCCTCCACGGTCTTCCGGGGGGTGCTCGCCTTCGTGTTCACCTTCGTGATCCCGCTGGCCCTCATGACCACCTACCCGGCCCTCGCCATGCTGGGGAAGCTGAGAGGCTCGACCCTGGTGCTCGCCCTGGCCGGGGCCGTCGCGTTCGCTGTTCTCGCCCGCCTCGTCTGGCTCCACTCCATCGGGAAGTACACGTCGGCCAGCAGTTGATCGCACAATTCACGGCTCGCCTCTTGCGTGACCGCGGCCGCTACGGGCACGCCCCCGCGGAGCCGGCGATCTCGGCGTCCCGGAGCCCCAGTTGCCATGGCGAGCCCGAGTCCCAGGTCCCGTCTCCTTTGCAGTTCGCTCCGCGCACGAGGAACCAGTGTCCCGCCCCCGGGGGTGGTGGAGACGGCTCCGCGAAGAGGATCGACGACCCGGTCAGGCCCGAGGCGACGCAGCCCTGGGTCGCGGCGGTGAAGTCGCCGCCGCTGCTCTGGAGGAGTCCGAGGCTGCCGCGGACGACCTCGTACCAGGCCGCGCCCGCCGGGGCGGTCCAGCTCAACAGCACATCGCCACCCGGCGCGGTGCTCGCGGTGAGATCCGGTGACCCCGCGGGCGGACTGGCCGTCGCCTGGCACCACGAGGTCGCGAGACCGTAGGACACAGGGCCGAGCGAGGCGAAGGTGATCCAGCCGAGGTTCTCGCTCCAGGCCCGGCCGTCAAACCGCCCGGTGAAAGGGTCGACCGTCACTCCGTAGCTGGCCGTCGTGCAGGAGCCGGTGCTGGCGCACGAGAAGCTGATCCAGCCGGCCGCCTCGCTCCAGGCGAACCCGGCGAGCATGCCGTGGCCGTCGTTGGTGACGCCGTAGGTGACCGCCCCGCAACTTCCCGTGTTCTGGCACGACAGGCTGGCCCAGCCGATGTTCTCCCCCCACATCCAGCCCGTGAGCCGAAAGTCTTCCACCTGCACACCGGGACCTCCGTCGCCCAGCGGCTCGGCGTTCAGCCATCCGACGTTCTCGGCATAGACATACTGGGAGCCGTTCTGCAACGGGTCGACGTTTTCCGAATGCAGGAGGTGTGGGTCGAGCGCGGCGACGGTGGCCCCGGCCAGGATGAACGGGATGAGGCGCGTCACTGGAAATTCGCCCATGGTCCTGCCGTCGCCGGATTGGTGCTGATGGGGCCGACCTTGTTTCCGGGCGTAATGTCGAACGGGACCATGTTATCCGAGGCGCTGTTCTTCACGACCAGGTTGGCGGCCCCGTCCACTAGGATGCCATAGAAATTGAGCGTCGACTGGTTGTCTTCGATCCGGTTAAAGTGCCCTGCCGCATTGATCCCAGCGGTGGTGTTGTTGTCGGCGGTGTTGCCCCGCACCACACAGCGGCTCCCCGCCAGATAGATCCCGTAGGAGGTGTTGTCAGCCACTGTGCAGTTCTCGATCGTCCCTCCGTCGAATGACAAGATCCCGACAGAGTTCTGGCGGGCGACGCTGCGGCTGACGCGGCTGCCTGTGCCCAATTGGAATCCCGTCGCGTTGCCATACGACGTGCAGTCGGTGGCCGTGCTGCCGGCGCCCAGGCTGAACCCCGAGCCGCCGTTGCCACTGGCGGTGGAGCCGGTCACCATGCTCCCCGCATCGGCGAAGATGCCGTCCTGGCCGTTGCTCGAAGCGATCACGTTCCGGACGATGCTCTGCGGGCCGGCCCCAAGGCCTCCCGTCAAATTGGCGCTGAGGTGCACATCCTCGACGGTCGAGTTGGGCCCCACGCTGATCCCGACGCCGCCCCAGTCGCGGACGGCCCCGTTGCGGATGACGATCTGCCCGACCGTATCGGCCTGGATGCCCTCGAGTGTGAACGGGTGGCCCCCGATGAGAGAGAAGCCGTTCAGATCGAGAGTGACGTTGCTCGAGGTGATCCGGATGCCGGGCTGGTCCGGGACGCCGCCCAGGTCTGACGTCAGATAGTACGAGCCCGGCGCCGCGATCACGATCGGGATGGAACTGATGGGAATGCGCGGCTCCACCTGCTGGATCGTCTTCATCGTGGGTGCCGGGGGCCCCGGCGGCTCGAGCTGCCCGCCAAGGGCCACCACCGCGAAGAGGCCCGACGCCGCGAGCACGAACATCCCCCGGCGCATCCTCCGCCTGGTATCCATGTTTCCTAGCCGGCGTGTGCCGGCGAATGTGAAACCCGTTCCTCGCAGTTCCAACCTGGCCTGGAGAACAGCTCCCGTCCAGCCAAGCCAAACTGCTGGCCGAATCGTACTCCTGACTCCCATGATTTCGGTCAACCAGCCAGGTCATCCACCGACTGAAGTACGAAGCGTTTCGTGTTGACACGACGAAGCTCTTCGTAGACAATGCGTCATCCGGCCTGAACGCAAGGCAAGGAGGCCCCATGCCGAAAACTCATCCCCTGCCGCAGCCCACGACGGCGGAGCTGGAGATACTGCGGGTCCTGTGGCGCCGCGGGGCAGCCACCGTGAGGGAGGTCCACGAGGAGCTGCAGCCCCGGCGGCCGGTCGGCTACACCACCGTGCTCAAGCTGATGCAGATCATGGCCGAAAAAGGTCTCGTCACGCGTGACCAGTCGGCCAGGACGCACGTCTACAAGGCAGCTGTCTCCGGGAAGAGCACCCGCCGCCGCCTGGTATCGGACCTGGTGGACCGCGCCTTCGACGGGTCGGCCTCGGGACTGGTGATGCAGGCGCTCTCGGCGGGACGCGCCTCGGCCGAGGAGATCGAGCGGATCCGGAAGCTTCTGGACGAGATGGAGAAGGGAGGGCGCTCATGACGGCGACGACCATCCTGGGATGGGTTCTGATCCACTTTCTCTGGCAGGGGACGGCTGTCGCGTGCCTGCTTGTCCTGGCACTGGCGCTGGTGGGGAGAGCATCCCCCGCCGTCCGCTATCAGCTCGGCGTCACAGCCCTGCTGCTGATGGCGGCGATGCCCGTGGCGACCGCGGTCCGTCTCGCGGCGGGAGACGTCGGGCCCGTCGTAGACGGGTATGGCGCCGATCCAGCCGCCCGGGGTCCGAACGGCAAGGAAGCAACGGCCGCACGCGAATCTCCTGCCGGGGCCACCGAACCGAGGGCCGCCCGCATCCCCACACCGTCGCTCCTCTCGGTCGCGGCTCCCTCGGAGTCCCTGAGGAGATCCATCGATCGCGCGCTGCCCTGGCTGCTGGCCGTATGGATTGCGGGCGTGATGGCCCTGTCGTTGCGGCTGTTGAGCGGCTGGCTCTGGATGCGCCGCCTGAGGGTCACGTGCATCAGGCCGGGTGCGCCGCAGCTCGTCGAGATGGTTGATGGAATGGCGCGGCGCCTGCGTGTCAGCCGGCCGGTTCGCGTCCTCGAATCGACGCTGGTGCAGGTCCCGGCTGTCATCGGCGCGTTGCGCCCCATCATATTGGTGCCGGTCAGCCTGCCTGCCGGACTCACGCCTCTGCAGCTCGAGGCGCTGCTGATTCACGAGCTGGCTCACGTGAGGCGGCACGATTACGCTGTCAACCTCCTGCAATCGGTGCTCGAGACGCTCCTCTTCTATCATCCGGCCGTCTGGTGGGTCTCGCGCCGGATTCGCGAGGAGCGCGAGCAGTGCTGTGACGATCTCGCCGTGGCTGAATGCGGCGACGCGCGGCTTTACGCCGGGGCGCTCTTCGAGCTGGAGCGGGCCCGCGCGGAAGCGCCCGCCCTCGCCGCAGCGGCGACCGGCGACGGCCCTCTGGCGCGGCGGATCCGGCGTCTCCTCGCACCGCTTCCCGCGCACGCGGAGACCGGGCATCGCTGGGTCGCAGGCGCTCTGGTGGCCGCAACCCTCATGGTCGGTCTGGGCGGCAACGTCCCGTTCTCGCGCTCCTCGCCGGTCGAGGCGGCCGGCAAGACGGAGGTGGGTGCGTCCGCGCCGGCGCGCGTGATCCTCCATCCCGGGACGGGTGGCGCCTCGCTGCAAGAGCGCTGGGACTGGGCCGAGCAGACGGCCCGGCGCGAGCGGTTGAGATCCTGGTGGATCGGCTATGCCGTGCAAGGGAGGTCGGACGAGTACGGATGGATCTACCTCGACCGCCATGTTCCCGCATCCACGCACGACGGCTCGATGTTCATGGGTAAGATGCGCACGACCGGGACACTGGATGGGCTCCGCTTCACGGGGATCCCGCTCGATGGCCTCGTCGGCTCCAGGAACCCCCGGGATCTCGCCATCCTGTACGGCTTCAGAGCCGGGGAACTGGAGCGCCTGCGCGCCAGCAGCTTCGCCATCCCTGTGCACTTCGACGATAGGACACTCATCTGGCTCGGAGAGGCTGACGACGCCGGCAGCGTCGCGCTGGCGCGGAGCCTTTTCGATCGGGCGCGCGACGCCGAGCTGAAGCGGGACCTGGTGTCCGTGGTCGGGACGCATGCGGATGCCAGCGTGGCCACTCCGGTGCTTGCCGGCTGGCTGCGTCATGAAGAGGCGGAGGAGATCCGCGCCGAGGCGGCCGAGTGCCTCGGCGAACAGGATGATCCCGCGGCACTGCCGGCGCTGGTGCGCGCGGCGAACGATGACCGCTCAGCTGAAGTCCGCAGCGAGGCTGCGGAGGCGGTGGGCGAGCTGCGCGTTGCGGGAGCGGCCGAGGCCCTCATCACGTTGGCTCGCACGCTGCGTGACCCGGAGGCGCGACGCGAGGCTGTCGAGTCGCTGGCGCAGCGCGACGAGAAGGAAGCGCTCGACGAGGCGGGGCGGATCGCGCGGGAGGACCACGACTCCGAGATCCAGCGCGAGGCGGTGGAGACGCTCGGCGAGTTCGAGGGGCGTCGCGGGCTGCCTCAACTGATCGAGATCGCCCGGTCGCAACCGGAGCCAGATGTCCGGAAGGAGGCCGTCGAGACGATTGCCGCGGCCGCCGCGCCCGAGGAGGCGCTGAATCTACTGAAGCTGATCGCGCGGGAGGATCCCGACAGCGACGTGCGGTGCGAGGCGGTCGAGACCATCGGGGAGGTTCAGGAGCACTCCGGGCGGATCCTGGACGCCCTGGAGGAGATCGCTCGCGAGAACCCGGACGTGGAAGCTCAGCGCGAGGCTGCGGAGACGCTCGGGGAGATTCACGACGAGCGCGCGGTGAGGATCCTCGTCGAGATGGCCGAGAATCATCCCCGGCTCGCGGTTCAGAAAGAGGCGATCGAATCATTGGGGGAGGTGGCGCCGACCGATCGGGCCAGGGAAGCGCTCATCAGGCTGGCGAGAGAGCACCCCCGTGAGGAAATGCAGCGTGAGGCGGTGGAGACACTGAGCCAGTTCAAGGACAGGGAGGTTCCCGAGCTTCTCGACGAGATCGCGATGCGGCATCCGAGCTCCGTGGTGCAGCGGGAGGCGATCGAGACGCTCGGCGAGGCGTATCATCATGATCCTGAGACACTGAAGCGTCTTGCCGAGGCCGCCCGCTCGCACCCACAGATCCAGGTGCGCAAGGAGGCGATCGAGTCGTACGCTCAGTGGGCCCCGCCGGCCGCGGCTGCAACGCTGCTGGCGGACCTCGCACGAGACGACGCCTCGTACGAGATCCGCGAGACCGCGGTGGAGGCCCTGGCCGATCTCGCCGACTCGGCCGGCATCGAGCCGCTCCTCGCGATCGCCCGCCGGCACCCCGACCGCGAGATCCGCCTCAAGGCGATCGAGGTGCTTGCCGAGAGCGATGACCCCCGCGCGGCCGAGCTGCTCCAGGAGATACTGATGAAGCCGTAGGACCTGGGGTAGACTGTCGGCTTCCGAACCGGCCAGGGCTGGATATCACGAAGCGGAGGCAGAGGGGAGACATGCGACAGGACCGTGTTGCCGGGGTCATCCTTGGACTTCTGGGGGCTGTTTTCCTGATGGCAGGTGAGGCCGGCGCCGCCGAGCCGGCCCTTTGGCTGCGCCAGGCGGCCATCTCTCCGGACGGAAAGACCGTGGTCTTCAGCTACCACGGCGACCTCTGGACCGTTCCGGCGGCGGGAGGGACGGCGTCGCCGCTGACCCTGCACACGGCGTATGACACCTCTCCCGTCTGGTCCCCGGACGGCAGGAGCATCGCGTTCGCCTCGGACCGCTACGGCAACTTCGACGTCTACGTCATGCCGGCAGCAGGCGGGGATGCGACGCGGCTCACGCTCCATTCGGCAGACGAGACCCCGACCAGCTTCACGCCCGATGGGAAGTCCGTGCTGTTCAGCGCCTCGCGGCTGGATAGCGTCACCAACGTGCAGTTCCCCACCGGCGCACAGCCCGAGCTCTACAAGGTGGCGCTGACCGGGGGCATGCCGGAGCAGGTGCTGAGCACCCCGGCGCCGTACGCGGTGTTCGACACCGCGGGCAAGCGGCTGGCCTATTCCGATCAGAAAGCCTATGAGATGGAGTGGCGCAAGCACGACAACTCATCGTTCGCGCGCGATGTCTGGGTCTGGGATGCGGCCGCCAACAAGCACACGCGCCTGACCGATTTCGGCTTCGACGATCGCCAGCCCGTGTGGGGACCGGACCAGAAGTCGCTCTACTACCTCTCCGAGCGCAGCGGCACCTTCAACGTGTGGCGCATGAATCTCGATGACCCGCGCGGGGCGGTCCAGGTGACCGACCACAAGGTCCATCCCGTGCGATTCCTGAGCGCTTCCATCGCGGGGGATCTCTGCTACACGTGGGATGGCTCCATCTGGATCCGTCCGGCCGGCGCGAAGGAAAGCCGCAAGCTGGAGGTCCTGGTGGCCACCGACCGCAGGGTCAACCAGACCGACCGCATCGACGTCACGGCCGAGATCACGGAGTTCGACGAGTCCCCCGACGGCAAGGAGGTGGCCTTCATCTCCCGCGGCGACGTGTACGCCTCCTCCGTCGAGTTCGGCACCACGAAGCGCATCACCAACACGCCCGAGCAGGAGCGTTCGCTGAGCTTCTCACCGGATGGGAAGAGCCTGCTGTACGCGAGCGAGCGGGACGGCTCCTGGAACGTCTACCGCATGGACCGCGCCGACGAGAATGAGCCGGCGTTCTTCAACGCCTCCGCCCTGAAGGAGACCCCCGTGGTGGCCACCCCCGCCGAGGAGTTCCAGCCCTCCTTCTCGCCGGACGGGAAGCAGGTGGCCTACCTGGAGGAGCGCACCACCCTCAAGGTGATCGACCTGGGCACCAGCAAGTCCCGCACCATCCTCCCCGGCAAGCTCAACTACTCGTACATCGATGGAGACCAGTCCTACGAGTGGTCGCCGGACGGAAAGTGGTTCGCTGTGACGTTCCTGAGCCCGACGCGGTGGTCCAACGAGGTGGGGCTCATCCCCTCATCGGGCGAAGGGGAGCTGGTCAACCTCACCCGGAGCGGCTACGAGGACGACGCCCCTCACTGGGTCGGCAAGGGGGAGCTCCTGATCTGGTACACGGACAGGCACGGGGCCAGGAGCCAGGCGGGCTGGGCTCGCGAGTCCGACGTGTTCGCGGCGTTTCTGACCCGCAAGGCTTGGGACCGGTACAAGCTCGACCAGGCCTCCTTCGATCAGACGCTGGCCAAAGAGAAGGATTCCGAGAAGACCAAGGGCAAGGAGAAGGACAAGGAAAAAGACAAGGAGGAGAAAGACAAAGACAAGGACTCGAAGAAGGTGGAGCTTCCCGAGCCGGTCCCGCTGGAGCTCGATTACATCGAGGACCGCATCGTCAGGCTCTCGATGCACTCGGCCGATCTGGCGGCCGCGGACCTGACTCCCGATCGCGAGAAGCTCGTCTACCTGGCCAAGTTCGAGAAGGGGTACGACCTCTGGACCTACGTTCCGCGCAAGAAGGAGATCAAGCTCGTCACCAAGCTCGACGCGGAGCGGCTGGCCGACATGCGTCTGGACAAGGAGGGGAAGAAAGCCTTCATCCTGGCCGATGATCGGCTCATGACGGTCGACCTGGAGTCGGGCAAGAGCACCCCCATCAAGGCCTCGGCGAAGATGGACCTGGACACCACCGCCGAGCGCGCCTATCTCTTCGAGCATGCCTGGCGCCAGACGCAGAAGAAGTTCTACGTGACGAACCTGCACGGCGTCGACTGGGACGGCATGAAGAAAGCCTACGCCCGGTTCCTGCCGTACATCGACAACGACCGCGACTTCGCCGAGCTGATCTCGGAGATGCAGGGCGAGCTGAACGCCTCGCACACCGGGGGACGCTACCGGCCCACCCGACCCGATGCCGACGCCACCGCATCGCTGGCCATCTTCCCCGACCCGAAGCACCGCGCCGCGGGCATCCGCATCCTCGAGGTCATCGAGGGGTCGCCGCTGCAGCAGACCGGCACGCGCATCAAGGCCGGCACGGTGATCGAGGCCATCGACGGCACGACCATCGCGGCCGGATCCGAATGGAACGCCCTTCTCAACCAGAAGGCCGGCCAGCCCGTGCGCCTCGCGCTGCTGGACCCCGACACCAAGGACCGCTGGGAGGAGACCGTCCGGCCGATCACCCAGGGCGAGCAGCAGCGGCTGCTTTACCTGCGCTGGGCACGATCGCGCCGCCAGGCGGTGGAGAAGCTTTCAGGCGGCAGGCTGGGCTACGCGCACATCCGCGGCATGAACGACGGCGCCTACCGGGAGATCTTCGAGGAGATTTTCGGCCGGGCCGTCGACAAGGATGCCATCGTCCTGGACACCCGCTTCAACGGCGGCGGCAACCTGGTCGAGCCGCTCACTGTGTTCCTCTCGGGACAGACCTACTACAAGGCGGCCCCCCGCGGCCAGCAGATCGGATCTGAGCCCGGGTTCCGCTGGACCAAGCCCTCCATCGTGGTCATGAACGAAGGCAACTACTCCGACGCCCACTGCTTCCCCACCGCCTACAAGGCCCTCGGCCTCGGCGACACCGTCGGCATGCAGGTGCCCGGCACGTGCACGTCGGTCTGGTGGGAACGGCTGCAGAACCGGACGCTGACCTTCGGGATACCCCAGGTCGGCTACATCGGCAAGGACGGCAAGCTCACCGAGAACAATCACCTCGACGCCGACTACGTGGTGGACAACGATCCCGCCCTCGAAGCGGCGGGCCGCGACGAGCAGCTGGAGAAGTCGGTGCAGGTGCTGCTGGAGAAGCTGCCGAAGCGCTAGAGGGCTTCCAGCACCGTCTCGAGCGCGGCGGCGGCCCGCTCCAGGTGCTCCGGCTCGACGACGTAGGGCGGAAGGAACCTCACCACATCGGCTCCGGCGGGCAGGGCCAGGACCCGCTCCCGCTGGAGCCCTTTGAGGACCTCATCCCTCGCGCCGCGCATCTGCACGCCCACCATCAGGCCCCGGCCTCGCACCTGAGCGATCCGGTCGTGACGGATCCTCCCGAGCCGCTCGCGGAACATCGCGCCCAGACGCGTGACGCGGGCCAGCATGTCGTCGTCCACGCAGGACAGCACCGCGGCGGCGCCGGCGCAGGCGAGCGGGTTTCCCCCCAGCGTGGAGGAGTGCGCCGAGCGCGGAATCGCCGCCGAGATGGCCGGCGAGACGACGGTCGCGCCGGCCGGCACCCCGCCGGCCAGGCCCTTGCCGAGGCATGTGATGTCTCCCGCCACGCCTTCGCCTGCCGCGGCGGTGAAGGCTCCGGTCCGGCCGCATCCGGTCTGCACCTCATCGAGGATCAGCAGGACGCCGCGCTGGGCGCAGAGATCGCGCGCCGCACGCAGGTACCCGGGCGGAGGCACCACCACGCCCCCTTCTCCCTGGATGGGCTCGATCACCAGGCCGGCGGTCGATTCGTCGAGCGCGGCCTCCAGCGCCGCCGCATCGCCGAACGGGACGTGATCGAAGCGCCACAGGAGCGGCTCGAACGGCTCTCTGTACCGGCCGCCGTGCGTCGCCGACAGCGCCCCCAGGGTCTTTCCGTGATAGCCCCCCTCGCAGGCGACGAAGTGCCGCTTCCCGGTCGCGAGAACGGCGAACTTGAGCGCGGCCTCCACGGCCTCCGCGCCGGAATTGCACCAGGCCACGTGGCCATCCCCAGGTGGAACGCGCTGGGCGAGCGCTCTGGCCGCGGCGATCCTTCCCCGGTGGCCGAAGCTGCCGTGCAGCGACGGCAGGCGCCCGACCTGATCGACGAGGGCGCGGGTCACCACGGGGTGGCCGTGCCCCAGGATGTCGACGCCGTAGTTGGTCATCAGGTCGAGGTAGCGATCCCCTTCGGCCGTCATGAGATAAACCCCGTCACCGGAGCTGAAGGACAGCCCCCGGTGGATGTACAGGTCGATCAGGGGGGAGGCGGCCATGGCGGGCCGCCTCAGCCGGTGAGCGCCGCGGCGGCGGCCCCGCATGCGATGGTCGTGCCGCGCCCCTCGAGCGCGGCCGCCAGGGGGCATTCACCGCGCCCATCCGCCACCACGACGGTGGGCGAGCCCCCCTCGAACATCCGGCGGATGGACCGGAGCTTGCGCTTCATCCGTCCGGTGGCGCGCTGCTCCAGTGCCGCGAGATCGGCCGGCTCCAGGCGGGCGATCGCCGACGCGGGATCACTTGGATCCCGGAGGATGCCGGGGGCCTCGATCAGGTGGATGACGCGCGCGGCGCGCAGTGACGTCTGAAGCACGGCGACGACGTCGTCGTTGTCCGCGTTGATGGCGGCGCCGGTCTCGTCGGCCAGCGGCACGGTGATCACCGGCAGGTAGCCCTCCTCCAGCAGCAGGCCGAGCAGCCGGAGGTTGACCCCCTCCGGCTTGCCCGAATGATCGTGCACCAGACGCACCGTGTCTCCGTCCCGGACCCGGATGCCACGGTTGCGGCGCCCGCGGATCAGCCTTCCGTCGAGGCCCGTGAGCCCGACGGCGTCTACCCCGCGGCGCTGGAGCATCTCCACGAGGCGTTTGTTGCGCAGGCCGGCGTAGGCCATCAGCATCACGTCGATCATCCTGTCGTCCGAATGCACGCTCTGATGGCCCGAAACCGAGGTCAGCACGCGGCGCGGCACGCCGAGGGCCTCCGCGAGATCGTCGCGCGCGGCGTTGGCGCCGTGCACCACCACGCAGGGGCTCCTCATGGCGGCCAGGTCCCCGGCGATCCCATCCAGGTTGATGGCCCGGCCGCCCCCGACCTTGACGATGGTCGTCACAGGGCACCCGCCCGGTCGTCGGGCCAGGGCTCCCACCCCTCCGATCCGTCGAGCGGTTCGGAGCAGACGAGGAGCCGCGACCCGATCCTGCGGCGGTGCAGCGTGAAGTAGTCGCGGTCCTCGTTGCAGTGCGCGTAGACGACCAGGTTTCGGCCCTCGGCCAGCACGAAGTTGCACGCGCGGACGTACCGGGTGCGCGAGCGCAGCAGCGCGACGCGATCCTCCACCTGCCCGTGCGATGCGCCGTCGGTCCCCCGCATCAGGAAGTGGAACAGCTTCTCCGCGCCGATGCGCCCTGGCGCGCGCACGCGCACGCCGCGCAGCTCGCCGTTGAAGATGAACGCGGCATCTCCCTCCAGGAACGGCATGTTGTTCTCCACCTCGATCCCTTCGTCGCGAAACGCGCTGCGGGCGTGCACGAGGAGTCGATCGGTGACGCCGAAGTCCTCCAGATCGTCCTCCCAGATCGGCCGCAGGCTGCGGTGCCGGCGCCAGCTCCCTTCCTCCCACCAGGCGCAGCCCCACCCGTGTCCCTGGTACTCGCGGCTGCGGCGCGCCACGCCGGCGAACGGGCGCAGCATCTCCGTGATGGAGAACGCTCGCTCGTCCTTCACGGCCAGCAGGCGGCACATGTCAGATCGGGTGCAGGCCGGGGAACTCGAGCGCGGTGGTCTCCGGCCATCCATTCATGAGGTTGAGGACCTGCACCGCCTGCCCGGCCGCCCCCTTCATCAGGTTGTCGATCGCCGACATCACGACGAGCCGGTCGCCGTGAGGATCCTTCTCGAATCCGATGTCGCAGTGATTGCTGCCGGCCAGGATCTTCGGCTCCGGGTGACGGTGGATCCCGTGCCGATCCTTCACGATCCGGATGAAGGGCTCCTGGCCGTACTCCTCCCGGTAGATCCGCCAGATGTCGCGCTCCTCCATGGGGCTGTTCAGGCGCACGTGGCACGTGGCCAGGATCCCGCGCACCATCTCGACCGCGGTGGCCGAGAAATGGATGGTCACCGGCCGCCCGCGCCCCAGCTCCTGCGCGATCTCGGCCGTGTGGCGGTGGCCCGTCGGCTTGTAGGAGCGCACGCAGCCGCTGCGCTCGGGGTGATGGGAGGCTTCGGAGGAGGCGGCGCCCCCCTCGCTCGATCCGGCCTTCGTCTCGATCACCGTGAAGGAGGGATCGGCGAGATCGCGACGGAACAGCGGATGCAGCGCCAGGATCGCGGCGGTCGCGTTGCACCCCGGGATGGCGGCGCGGCGGGCTTCCCTCAGCTCCTCGCGGTGGAGCTCGGGAAGACCGTACACGAACTCTCCCAGCCGATCGGGGCAGGCGTGCGGGGCCCCGTACCAGGTGTCGTAGTCACCCGCGGCCCGCAGGCGGAAATCGGCGCTCAGGTCGATCAGCCGCGGCGCCAGCGCCACGTACCGATCGATGGTCTCCATCGCCCGGCCGTGAGGCAGGCACAGGAAGAGCAGATCGCAGGGCCGCAGGTCTTCCTCCGGGCAGAAATCCAGGCGGCAGACATTCCTCAGGTTGGGATGAGCCAGCGAGACCGGCCGCCCCGCCTGGCGCTTCGAGGTGATCTGCCCGAGTACGACGTGCGGATGGAACGAGAGCAGCCGCACCAGCTCGCCGCCGGCGTAGCCCGAGCCTCCCACGATCGAGACGCGCAGCGGCGTCATCGGGCGCCCCCGGCGGCCGCCAGCACGTGATCGACGATGCGCGCGGGGATGTCCACGCCGGTCGGCTCGATGCTGTTCTTGAACTCCATGGTGTGGTTCACCTCGTTGACCCAGAGTCCGCCGTCCGTCTCGAAGATGTCGAGCGCCACGACGCCTCCCCCCACGGCGCGCGCCCCGGCCACTGCGAGGCCGGCCAGATCCCGGGTGACCGGACAGTTGCTCGCGCGGCCGCCGCGCGCCGTGTTGGTGATCCAGTGATCCGACGTCCGGTAGATGGCCGCGATGCACTCGTCTCCCACCACGAAGGCGCGGATGTCCCGGCCACGCTTCTCGACGTATTTCTGGATGTAGAAGATGGCGTGGTGGTAGCTGCCGAGCACTGTCTTGTGCTCGAGCAGCGCCTCGGCCGCGTCACGGTCGTTCACGCGGGCGAGCAGGCGCCCCCACGACCCGACCGCCGGCTTCAGCACCACCGGGTAGCCCATCTCCTCGATGGCCGCCAGGGCCGCTTCGGCGGTGAACGCCACGCGCACGTCGGGCTGGGGGACGCCGTGCTCGGCCAGTGCGACCGAGGTCATCACCTTGTCGCCGCACGTGGCGACCACCCGCGAGGCGTTGACGCACGGTGTCCCGGCGCTCTCGAACAGCCGCAGCGCCACCAGCGCGCGAGAGTGGTTCAGGCATCGCTCCAGCACCACGTCCACGGGTGGCGCCGCGGGAGCCAGCCCGAACGAGAGGCGGCGGTCGTCGATCAGGATCGGCTCGACGCCTCGGGAGGCGAGCGCCGCCAGCAGCAGCTTCTCGTCCGGCCGGATCAGCGAGTGAAGAAACCCGACCCGCATCGCCGGATCACTCCCCCCAGTCCTCTTCCTCCGCCGGCGCCTCGACCAACGCGAGCGGAGCCACCCCCGTCACCTCCAGATCGCTCCCGCAGTCCCGGCACCGAATCAGCTCGTTCAGCGTCACCGGGCCGACCGTCACCAGCCCATCGCAGGCGGGGCATGTGGCCTCGCCCTGAATCATGGTTTCCATGCTCCACCTCCATGAGACTGCATGGCATCCTGCACGAGCCCGCCCGGCAAGTTCAAATTTCAGAGAAATATTGACGTTTTCAGCATGATCCGTTAAAAAACAGGAATGCGTCGAGTCGCCGAGGTGGTCGAGCAGCGCATCCTGGAGTCTCCCTTCCTGGAGGACGCGCTGCGATCCGGGATCCTGAACCTCTCGGCGCTGGCGCGACTCCTGAAACCCTCGGTCGAACGTGAGCTGATGAAGCAGGTGAGCGCCTCGGCGGTGATGATGGCGCTCAAGCGAATCGGTCCCACGATCGCGGGCCGGATGCCCGCCCGGGAAGCGGCCGCGGAGCAGCGCGGGGAGATCAGCGTCCGATCCGACCTGGTCGAGCTGACCTTCCGCAGGTCCGACACCATCTGGGAGAGGCAGAAGCGGCTGCTGCAGCGCGTCGAGCAGGCGCACGAAGCGTTCCTCACCTACACGCAGGGGATGCATGAGGCGATGTTCATCCTGAGCGCGGCGCTGGAGCCGAAGGTCCTGGAGACGCTTCGCGGCGAGAAGCTGATCTGGCGGCAGCGCGACCTGTCGGCGGTGGTGATGCGTCTGTCACCCGCGACCGTGCGGACGCCGGGGGTCTACTACTCCATCCTCAAGCGCCTCGCCTGGAGCAACCTGAACGTCGTGGAGGTGGTGTCCACCTACCGGGAGTTCACGATCGTCGTGGGGAGCGACGACGTGGATCGTGCCTTCTCGGCCCTGCGCCGCTACCTGTGGGGATGAACCGAGCAGGTGAACTCGCTGCGCGCCAGGACGCGGCCCGTCTTGTCGCGCGCCTCGACGGCCCAGCTCCCCGCCGAGCGCGCGTTCATGAGCTTGTAGCTGTGCGCGCGCCAGCGCACGCCGCCCAGCCGGACCGGCACGCGTAGCGCCTCCACGCCGTCGTGAATCCAGACGTGGTCGATCCTCTGGCCGGCGCTCCCACCCTGGACCCTGGTCCAGAAGTAGACCCGCTCCCCCTCGGTGAACCGGCTGGTCTCCCCCACCAGCTCGAGGCGGGCGATCCGTCTGCCGACGCCGTGCTCGGGAACCGACACTCCGGAAGCGCCGATCGGCGGCTTGAGCACCGGCGCGGATTCGCGTGGTACGGATGGCGGAGCTGGTGGAGCGGGCAGGGGAGGCGCGATCCGGGCAGGCTCCTTCACCGGTTCCTTCACGGTGACGGGGGCCCTGGCCGGCTCGCTCGCCGGGACCCTGAGTAGCGCCACCGCGGGGGCCGGGCCCGACTTCGTGGGGGCCGATGCGCGGGGCCAGAAGATGAAGGCGGCGGCCGCGACGGTCAGGACGACCAGCGCGGGAACCACGATCCTGGCCGCGCGCCTGGCCGGCGCCTTTGATGGCATCGACGGCTTCGATGGCTTCGGCAGGTTCGGAGGCTCCGGCCGGGGGCTCGCCGCCGCGCTTCGCTGCCTCTCCTCGCGGAAGTCCGCGAGCACCTGATCCGGATCGACCTCCACGAGCCAGGCGAACGACTGAAGGCCCCGCCTGACGACGTCTTCACCGGGCAGCGCGCTGAAATCGTCCCGCAGGAGCGCCTGGATGTCCTCGATGCCGAGCCCGGTCGCCCTCGCCACGTCCTCCAGCCGCAGGCCGTGGTGCCTCATCGCCTCCCCCAGGTTCCGTCCGAAGCTCTCCATGCTGGGGAATATAGGGCTGAGCGGGCAGCGGGCAAGAGGAGCCGGCCACTTGTCCGCCGCCAGCCTCCTCCGGTAGCATCGGTCCCGGTGAAAACTCACCACTCTCGAGGAGGAGGGGACCTATGGTACGAAGGGTGATCGTGGCGGCCGTCCTTCTGGCCGCACTCGGACTGGCGGCTGGAGCGTTTCTCACGTCTTCGGCCCAGGCGGCACCTGCCGGCAATTGCACGTATTACAGCAACGCCAGCTACAAGACCGTGGTCGGCCAGTATGGGTATGACTGCTGCAACAACCGCGTCGCCTGGGGCGCCAAGACGCCCTACGTGAAATGCGGCGGCTGCTTCATCTGCTACCCACCCAATCCCTGATCTTTCTCACGGATCTTCAGAACTGCGGGGCGGAACAGGGTTCCGCCCCGCCCTCAGCACTTCAGCCGCGCAGAGCCAGCAGGACCTCTTTCCCCTTGAAGACCTCCGGGTCGAGGATGTGGAGCCGGGCGGCGCTGCGATCCTCTTCGATCTCGACGGTGAAGTCCCTGCCTTCCTGGTAGATGGCCGGCAGCACGCGCACCGAGCGGATCTGGTCGAGCCCATAGGCGTGCGGGTCCAGGGATATGGTCGTCTCCTGGGCCAGATTCACCGACTGGTCGTAGCTGATCGACTTGACGTCCTGGACGCGCTTCAGGAACCCGCTCAGCACGCCCTTCTCCTTCAGAGCCTGATCGCTCTCCGCGTGGTAGAAGAGGCTGTTCTGGTGGGCCACGAACGCGTCCTGCAGCTCCGTCTTCTCCTGCTTCAGTGAGGCGGCCTGCACGCGGGCACTATCGCGCTCCTTGATCAGCTGGCGCGTGCGCGCCCGGCGCACCGTGACCGGCGTCTGGCCGGCGCTGCCCGCCGTCACGTAGGTCCTGAAGGTGTCGTTCTGCGCATCGTGGAAGAACCAGACCTGGTTGCCCGCCAGAAGCTCATCGGTCTGGTCGACCTGCTTCAGGAGCTCCTCCGCCTTGGCCTCATCCAGGCCGGCTTCGCCGGTCAGGTAGGCCATGGCAAGGGCCTGGTGCCTGTCTCCTCTCTTGGCCACGACGAACTTGTCCGGCAGGGTTTGCTCGAGGTGCATCACCTTGGCCTGCAGCTCCTGGATGGTGTCCCGGTCCTTGATGATTTCTTGCAAGAGGGACTTGTACGAAACGTTCCTCTCCTCCTGCACCATCTTGTCCAGGATGTCCCGCTGCTCGGGATTCAGGTCCTGCATGAAGATCTCGCTGAACTGAAGCATGGCCTCGCCCGGCTGGCGTGAGGCGTTGAACACCTCGATCCGCTTCATCATGGTCTCGGACGCCTTGTCGATCTCGGCCCGATCTTCATGGAGCTGGCTCAGCAGCTCGGTGCTGGTCTCCGCCGTGCCCGGCCCGGGCCTCGAGCAGCCGAAGCCACCCAGGCTCACCGCGGCGACCGCCAGACACAGGATCTTTCGAAGGTTCATGTGAGGACCCCCTATGTGCGTTTCCTCCGAGTGAACAGACCTCAAACGCCGGTATTGGCAGCACGATTCATGCCGGGATCATTGTCCGGAGGCTGGACGCCACACGAGAGCGAGTCCTGCTCCGTTGGCCGCGTCCCACGGGCCTGATCCGTGAGTCCTTCCGCAACGCAGCCCGCAGCCACGTTGGCCGGCCCCGACCAGCGGAGGAGACGCTGTCCACCCCTATCGGACAGTCGGGCTGTCGGGGGTTCTGGACGCCTGGATGGTCAAGAATAATCGTCACACGTGTCGATGTGGGGCATCGTCGTTCGACTACCCAGTGAAGGCCGGTTGATCCGGTCGAATCCTAGAAGGAGGCAGGACGATGCGATTTCTGATGATGGTCAAGGCAAGCAAGGGCTCCGAGGCGGGCGTCCTCCCGGACGAGAAGCTCCTGTCGGAGATGGGCGCCTACAACGAGGCGTTGGCCAAGGCAGGCGCGTTGCTCGGGGGTGAAGGGCTGCAGGCGAGCTCGAAAGGCGCGCGTGTCCGGTCCTCGAACGGCAAGGTCGAGGTGACCGACGGGCCCTTCGCGGAGACCAAGGAGCTGGTCGCCGGTTTCTGGCTGATCGAGGCGAAGTCGAAGGAAGACGCCGTCGAATGGGCGAAGCGCGTCCCCTTCGAGGATGGCGAAGTGGAGATCCGTCCGCTCTTCGAGTTGACCGACTTCCCCGTTGACCAGGCCGAGCAGCCCGACGGATGGCGCGAGAAGGAAGAGCAGTTCCGGGCGGCTCCTCCCCCCGCCCGGAAACCCGGGACGATGCGGTTCATGGGTCTGCTCAAGGCCGACAGGGAGACCGAAGCGGGAGTTCTCCCGGACGAGAAGGTGCTGGCCGCCATGGGAGCCTTCTTCGAGGAGGGGGTGAAGTCCGGCGTGATCCTCTCGGGCGAAGGGCTCCAGCCGAGCTCGAAGGGGGTGCGGGTGCGGTACTCGGGAAAGAAACGGATGGTGATCGACGGACCTTTTGCGGAGACGAAGGAGCTGATTGCCGGCTACGCCATCATCCAGGTCAGGTCCAGGGAAGAAGCGACCGAGTGGACCAGGCGGTTCGTGACGGTGGACGCCCCGGGGCGCTACCGCCAGGAGAGCAACTGTGAGATCCGCCAGGTCTTCGAGCTGGAAGACTTTCCGGTCGATCCTGCCGAGAAGCCGGGCGGCTGGCGCACGATCGAACGGCGCCTGCGTGAGAGCGGCCGATAGAAGAGCAATTCTCCGGCGGGTGCGTGTGCGGCGCGATCCGCTACGAATGCACCGCCGATCCCATTCGTCCGTTCAGGAATTCGGAGGATAGCGTGGGTGCTTCGGTCTCCCGGGCTCCATGACGTCCCAAGGCTGCGCGCGCGCCTGCTCGCGCGCGCGGCCGTCGGCGTAGTGCTCGGGCACGCCCCCTTCCCCACGTGGCGCGGCGGGAAACCGGAAATTGGGACTTCATCGTGCGCGTCTTCAATCTGAACTAGGAAAGACGAACGGCCCCGGGCTTTGCTCCGGCGCGTGAGTGGACGTAGAATCCGCACCAGAGCGCGCCCGGGGGAGAGGGCTTGGATACCGACCTCGTAGGCTTGTTCAAGGCTGTGGAACAGGGGGACGGCGCGGCCGGCGAGGCGCTGTTCTCCCGGCTCTATGCGGAGCTTCGCCGGGTGGCCCGCCGGGAGCTCGCGCGCTCCGGTTTTCCCATCAGCCTCGGGGCCACCACGCTGCTGCACGAGGCCTACCTGGACATGGCCGCGCGGGAAGGCCCCGCGTTCCCCGACCGCCCCCGGTTCCTGGCCTATACCGCCCGCGTGATGCGCGGGCTGATCATCGATCACGCCCGGGAGCGGAGGGCGGTCAAACGTGGCGGCGCCTTCGAGATCACGTCGCTCCCCACCGACGTCGAGGCGAACGTCGCCAACGATCGCGAGCTGGAGCGGATCGGCGAGGCGCTCGACCAGCTCGCCAAGGTCGATCGCTCCCTGGCCGAGATCGTCGATCTGAAGTTCTTCTGCGGGTTCTCCTTCGCCGAGGTGGCCGCCGTGCACGGCGTGACCGAGCGGACCGTGCAGCGGCGCTGGGAGCGCGCTCGCATCTATCTCCATCGCACCCTCCGCACCGACCTGCCCGAGTCCTGAAGCCATGTCGGCGCTGACCCCCGAGCGGTGGCAGGCGGTCACTCCGCACCTCGAGCGCGCTCTCGAGATGGACGAGGCGGACCGTTCCACCCTCCTCACGGCGCTGCGCGAGCGGGATCCCGTCCTGGCCGAGGACCTGGAAAGCCTCCTCGAGGAGCATCGCGCGCTGTCCGCCGACGGCTTCCTGGATCAGCCGCCGCTCCCTCCGGACCACGAGGCGCGGCAGGGTCAGACCCTGGGCGCCTACACCCTGGTGTCGACCCTCGGACGAGGAGGCATGGGGACGGTGTGGCTGGCGCGTCGCAGCGACGGGCTCTTCGAGAAGCAGGTGGCGATCAAGCTGCCGGGCGCCGCGCTGGTAGGCCGCGTGGGCAAGGAGAGGTTCCGGCGCGAGGGCCTGCTGCTCGGCCGTCTCGCCCATCCCAACATCGCGGACCTGATGGACGCGGGCGTCACCTCCGACGGGCAGCCCTACCTGGTGCTGGAGTACGTCGATGGGGAGCCGATCGACCGGTATTGCCACCGGCTCCGGCTCGACGTGCGCGCGAGGATCCGGCTCGTTCTGGACGTCGTGGCCGCGCTGGCCCATGCCCACGCGAACCTGATCGTGCACCGTGACCTGAAGCCCCCCAACGTCCTGGTGGCGTCCAATGGGCAGGTGAAGCTCCTCGATTTCGGGATTGCGAAGCTGCTGGACGACGGCCCCGGCCCGTCAATGCCGGCCCTGACCCGCGAGGGGGCCACCGCCATGACGCTCGAGTTCGCGGCTCCCGAGCAGATCACGGGCGGGCCGATCACCACCGCCACCGACATCTACAGCCTCGGGGTGCTCCTCTATCTCCTGTTAGCTGGGCGGCACCCGGCGGGGAAAGGCCCTTGGTCGACGGCCGAGCTCGTCAAGGCCATTGTCGAGACCGAGCCCTCCCGGATGTCGGAAGTGGCCCGCGAGCACGGCCACCAGCTGCGCGGCGATCTGGACACCATCGCCGGCAAGGCGCTCAAGAAGGAGCCTCGCGAGCGGTACGTCTCCATCACCGCGCTCGGGGAGGACCTGGAGCGATATCTGCGCCAGCAGCCCATCGCTGCGAGGCCGGACAGCATCGCCTATCGCGCGGCCAAGTTCGTCCGCAGGAACCGCGCGGCGGTGCTCCTCTCGATCCTGGCGGCCGGCGCGACGATCGCGGGCCTCGCGGGGACACTGATCCAGGCGCGCACCGCCAGGTCCCAGCGCGACTTCGCCCTGGGCCAGCTCGCGCGCGCCGAGGCGATCAACGACCTGAACCGATTCCTGCTCTCCGACGCGGCGCCGTCCGGACGCCCGTTCACCGTGAACGATCTGCTGGCCGGGGCGGAACGCATCCTCGACAAGCAGCAGCAGCGGGATGCCAGTTACGTGGAGCTCCTCATCTCGGTGGGCCGCCAGTACTGGGTCCAGGACGAGGATGAGCGCGCCCGCCTGGTGCTGGAGAAGGCCTACCATGCCGCGCGCTCTCTGACGGAGGCTCCCGTCAGGGCCAGGGCTTCGTGCGCCCTGGCAAGCGCTCTGAGGCGCGGCGCGGAGCTTACGTGGGCGGAATCTCTTCTCCAGGAGGGACTGTCCGAGCTTCCCGACGAGCCCCAGTTCGCGCTCGACCGGATGTTCTGCCTTCTGCGCGGCAGCGAGGTCTCCAGGTCCGTGGGCAGGCCGCAGGAAGGCATCGAACGGGTTCGAGCCGCGCAGGCTGAACTCAGCCGCTCCCCCTTCCGTTCCGACCTGCTGGACCTGCGCCTCACGATGGCGCTCGCGGAGTCGCATCGCGAGATGAACGAGCACGTGGAGGCGACCGCCCTGTTCGAATCAGCCGCCGGCCAGCTCGAACGGCTCGGCCGCGACGAGACCCAGACCGCCGGGACCCTCTTCAACAACTGGGCCCTCGCGCTCGATGCGCTGGGCCGCTCGCTGGATGCGGAAAGAATCTTCAGGCGCGCGATCGACATCAGCCGGGACGATCGACAAGAAGAGGCGGTCTCGCCGATGCTGCTGAACAACTACGCGCGCACCCTCTTCAACCTGGGACGGCTCGAGGAGGCCGCCGATTACGCCGAGCGCGCTCATGCGCGGGCGACGCAGGTCGGATACCAGACCGTGATCAACCAGTCGCTTCTTCTGCGGGAGAGCATCTACCGGGAGCGAGGCGACCTGCGCCGCGCCCACGAGATGCTCGCCGATGCCGAGCCGCGGTTCAGGAAGGCTCTGCCCGCCGGACACTCCGTCTTCGGAGCCATCGAGTCGGTCCGATCCCAGCACACGGCGGCCCGCGGCGACCTGGCCGAAGCATTGATCTTCGCCGACAGCGCCCTGGCCATGGTGGAAGCATCCGTGAAGGATACGGGCGGCGGCGGGTATCTTCTGCCCGTCCTGCAACTCCGGCGAGCGGATCTCCTGGTGCGGCTGGGCCGCCCGGACGAGGCGGCCGCCCAGGCGAAGCGGACGATCGACGCCCTCGCGCCGTCCATTCCTCCCGGCTCACCGTCCAGGACCCTGGGCCAGGCCCATCTGGCGCTCGGTCGCGCGCTGACGGCGGCTGGAGACGAGCAGGCTGCGCGCGCGGCCTTCTCGGCCGCGTACGAGCTCCTGCAGGGCGCGGTGGGGCCCGCCCACCCCGACACCCTCGAGGCAGGCCGTCACGCAGGGCTCGCCGGCCCGGCCCGGTAGCCCGCGAGGCTTTTTTCCACCCCCCTGTCGTCTTTCCCCCGTCGAATCCGATCTACACACACGCCGGCCGATTCCGGGCCCGGCGTTCATCAACCCTGGATCCCCCACAGGATTCGCGAAAAAAAAGGAGCTCCAACCATGTCCTGGACTATCCGCACCGTGGGCGCCGTCGTGACGGCGCTGCTCTCCATGACCGTGGCCGTTGCCGCGGGCAACGGCCCCTATTACCCGCCCGATGTCGTGGGCCAGCTCAAGGCGCTCTCCGATCGGGCCGACGCGCTTGGGTTCCGCATGAACGGAGCGCCGGACCCGACCCACTGCTACCACCTGCAGGGGATCGCCCGGACCTCCGGACCCGGAACCCCCTATTTCTTCATCTCACAGAGCGGCAACGACCCGGGAGGGATCTCGGCGCTCGTCTGCCTCCAGTGGTGCACCTACGCCCCGTGCACGCTGATCGGCGACGGGCCGGGCCACATCTACGTCGTGAAGATGGGATCCCGCGACACGGACGGCGAGCGGCTGCGCTCCAACAGGATCGTGGCCGGGGAATCCTCCACCGCGGACAGCGCTCCCGATCCGCTGGACGGCGTCATCATGACCATCACGCTCGACGGAACGAACGGCTGGCCCGCCTTCGGCCATCCCGGCGGCATGGCCGTGATCGGCGACGTGCTGGCCGTGGCGCTCGAGCATCCCTACAGCCCCGACGACATCGCCAACGACATCAACCGCATTCTGTTCATCGACATCAGCAACCCGGAGAATCCGACTCCTATCACCAGCCACCCGATCCCCCTGGCCGACGGCGAGGGGGTCGGGAACATCGCGGTGACGCCGATGCCTGACGGACGGTACCTGATGTTCACGACCGGAAAGGACAACCAGAAGATCAAGCTGTTCGAGTCGGACGGCACGAACCTGAAGAGCCCCACCCTCACCTGGCAGCAGAAGTACGTCTGGAAGCCCGGCGACGAGCCGGTCTCGCCGGCCTGCTGGTCGATCGGGCCCTTCTCTTGGGGCTGGCCCGATGGAAGCTGGTACGACTACGCCCACCAGTCCCACACCTTCGTGCGGGAGGGCGGGCCGGACGGCCAGCTCTACCTGATCGGCGCCCGCAACTCGAACGCGGCCCCCCTGCTGGGCGACGACATTCTCGACCTGTACACGTTCGACTGGGACGGGAGCACGCTGTCGGTCGGCTGCGCCGCCCAGAAGCACGTCCACGCGCACCCCAGCGCCGACGGGGCCCTGATTTTCCACAACAAGCTCGCGGACTTCGCGGCCGGCAGCGGCGTGTACGTGTCTCCCTCCGGCGAGCTGATCCTGTACGCCACCGAGCACGACAACGACGGACCCTCCGGATCGATCAAGACGGGCGAGTGGCGCCACCGCGACATGGTCCGTCCGTACAGCCCCACGCTCGATCCGTCCGTGAAGGCGGGCGGCCCCTACCAGGTGCCGGAGGGAGGGACCGGAAACCTCACGGCCACACCCGCCCTGCCGGCCACCAAGGCATGGGTCGAGCTCTGGGCCGACGATGACTACGACGATCGCTACGTCGTCATCGACTACCTGGATCGATATCAGGACGACTTCCACAACTTCGAGAAGCTGGATGATGCGGCGTTCAATCCCCTGGCGGACGGCTTCGGCGATCAGGCCACCGCCGCCCGCTGGATGGCGCCCCCGTCGTGCCTGATGCACCTCAACCGCGACGACATCTCGTTCGCCAATCCTCCTCTGCCGTTCGACAAGCGCGCGTCGATCGGTGGCCTCGGGGAGACGCAGGCCAAGTCCGATCTGCACGACCTGTATGACGACGCGGGCGACGGGGACATGAACGACTCCATCTCGTCGGTCGAGTTCCAGCCCGGCTGCGACGCCTACTACGATCCTGCGACCCTGCAGGTGGCGTGGGACATGAACGACGACCTGGTGTTCGAGACGCCGGGCAAGACCGCCGCCTTCTCGGCCGCGCTGCTGGACGGGCCCACCCCGGCTTCCGCGACGGCCCAAGTGCGGCATCCTGCCGACGGCCGCGTATCGACCTCGCCGGCCGCCATCCAGGTGTTCAACGTCGCGCCCGTCCTGGGATCGTTCTCCGTCAAGGACGGAGCGGGGCGTGAGGTCTCCGGATCGGCCGTGCCGACTCTGGTCGGCCTTCCGCTCACCGTGACGGCGACCTTCACCGACCCCGGCGTGGCCGACACACAGACGGGATCGGTGTTCTGGTACGACGGCACCATCTCCCAGCACGCGGACCTCGACGCCTTCACCGGGGCCACCGGCGGCGTGACCGGCAGCGTGCTCGAGAAGCACGTCTACGAGACCCCGGGGGAGCAGCTCATCAACCTCCAGATCCTGGATGACGACGGGGGCCTGCTGAGCCCGACCACGACCGTGAAGATCCTGGACGCGCGCGGCGCCATCCAGGAGGTGATCGGCCAGATCGACGTCCTCCTGTCGGGTTCGACGGGGGCCACTCGAGGCGCATGGCAGGCGGTTCGGGATCTGCTGGATGGCAACCATCTGGGCGACCCGTCGAACGGCGCGATCGACAAGCTCGACGCGGACGACCTGGAGACCGCGGTGCTCCGTGTGATCCAGGCGATCGAGGCCCTGCGCAACGCGACCCTGGTGACCGGTGTGGACACCACCGACATGAAGGCGATGCTCGCGCTGTCGGCCTGGTCGATCGCCGTCGAGGCTCAGAAGGACGCCATCGCGGCGACCGCTCCGCCCTCGCCGGGTGAGGCCAAGGCCCTCGGGCGCATCCAGTCGTCGATCACGGCCGGCGCGACCAGCCTGGCCGCGA
This sequence comes from Candidatus Polarisedimenticolia bacterium, assembly GCA_050747525.1. Lineage (GTDB taxonomy): Bacteria > Acidobacteriota > Polarisedimenticolia > JACPZX01 > DASXTC01 > JBOGOC01. The sequence continues at coordinate 65,751 of JBOGOC010000088.1, forward strand.
ACAACCCGTCCAGCGCGGCGCAGAAGTTCCACGACGCCGTGAAGCTGGCCGTCTCGCTGCTGTAGAAGGCCCCTGCCGAAGGCCGGGGGGCGCTCCGACGACAGGGGCGCCCCCCGGCTGACGGGGACCATGATCAGGTACCATGAGGCTCCGGAGACCCGCCATGAGACATACGCTGATTGCGGCAACGGCCTTGCTGATGCTCGCCGCGGCGCCCCCCGGGCCCGCAACACCGGCCGAGAGCCGGGCGCCGCGCATCTGGCTCGCTCCTTCGGCGGATGGATCCTGGCGCGTCCGCTACGAGCTGGGCGAGCCCGCCACGTCTCTGGGCTTCACGCGCGCGCACAGCAACTGGCGCGTGAAGCGCTGGACGCCGGTGGATGAGCTCAAGCTCCTCCATGACGGCGACGGCACCCGCGCCCAACGCGTGGACGGCGCGCCGTTCCGCGAAGCCGCCTTCGACACCCCCGCGCGTTACCAGCATGTCCCCAAGGACTATGCCCCGTTCTCGCCGTTCAGCGACGGCGGGCTGCTGATTCACACCGGCCAGTTCCACGCCTGCGCCGCGGGGGCGCCCTGCCCAGGTGACGCCGCATGGCCCCTGAGCATCACCCCGCCCATGGGCGCCCATTCCATCGTCCAGGGGGCCGTTCACACGGGGGCCGTCGACATCCGGAGCTCGGGATCCGGAACGAACGTCTACGTCGGCTCCGCCCGGCCCCTGGAGGCCAGCCATTTCATCGCCGTGATCGACGCAGGCCTCCCGGCCGAGGTCAAGGATGCGCTCCACAGGCTGCTCCCCCCGCTGATGGACCATTTCACCGGACTGCTCGGCCCCCTCCCCGAGAAGCCGATGCTCTTCGCCTCGCTCGATCCCCATCCGCCCAAAGGGAGCGGGTACAACAGCCAGGGCGGGACCCTTCCCAACCAGATCTTCATCCATCTGTATGGGGAGAAGTGGGCCAAAGGGGCCGGCGAGCAGGTCGGTGGGCGCCTGCCCTGGTTCTTCGCGCACGAGGCGGCGCATCTCTTCCAGTCGGCCGGCGTGGCGGACGACTACACCATGGAGCAGTCCTGGATCCACGAAGGGGGGGCCGATGCCTTCGCGGCGCTGACCATCGCGAAGCTGGGCGGTGCGTCGGACGAGTACGTCAACGGGCGGATCAAAAGGGCGCTCGACGAGTGCGGATCCGGCCTGAAGACGCTCGACGGCAAGCCGCTCAACGCCTCAGGGGAAACCGGGGCATTCGAGAACTACTACGCCTGCGGCCTCCTGATGCAGCTGGCGATCGACGCCGAGCTGCGGCGAGCGAGCGAAGGCAAGCAGGACCTCTTCGACCTCTGGTCAGCCTACCTCGGCCGGCTGCGCGCCGGCGCGCCCACCAACCAGGACACGTTCCTCGGCGTCGCCGGCGAGATGGGCGCGCGCGGGGCCGCCGCCTTCGCGCGCGCGCTGGCGACCGTGCCCCAGCGCGACCCCAAGGCTTTCATCCGCAGCGAGCTTGCGAAGGCGGGGCTTGCGCTCGCGGACTGACGTCAGCGCCGGCGCTTGCGGATGAAGATGTCGCCGTTCCAGGTCTTGAAGTGCATTTCCGCCCCGCCCCCTTCGATGCGGGCGCGCACGTCCTGATCGAGCTGGACACGGAACTTCTTCCCCTCGCGCTCGCTCTTCGTCTGGCTCTCGACGGGGACCAGGTCGAACTCGAAGTCGGTGTAGATCTTGCCCTGGCCCACGCTGATGCGCAGGTCGGCCTTGAGATCCCCGGGGAAGGTGACGTCCACGTCGCCGTTGAACGTCACGAACGACATCGACTTGCCGGCCTGGATGGAGGTGAAGGACACCTTGATCTCGCCGTTGGTGGAGTGCGCCACGATCGAGCCGGCGATGTCGGTGGCGGTGATCGATCCGTTGGTGTTCTGGAGCTCCAGCTCCCCCTCCACTCCGCGTACGACCAGGTCGCCTCCGTTCACCGTGGACGCCTCCACCGAGGTCCGTCGCGGCACCTTCACCACGAGCTTGCCGACATTGCTGGTGAAGTCGCTCGAGATGCTCACCTCGTTGTCCTCCTCCTCGACGGTGATGCCGAGGCTCCGGTTGGGGATCACGCGCATGCCACCGTTGCGCTGCGGGGATTCCTCCTCCTCATCCGGATAGACTTCGATCAGGATCTGCTTCCCGTCGTACGCTTCCAGAACCATGCCCCCCGTGAAGAGCGAGGCGTGCACTTTGACCGGACGGGCCGGGTCGGTGATCGGCACGGTCAGCCGGTGCACCTTCTCGGCCTCCTGGGCCGCGTCGAGGGCTGTGCCGGGAAGCAGAACGATGAAAATGAGGAAGCATCGGGCGAGACGGATCATCGTGGGTGTCCTCGCTGTGGCGTTGGTGTCCATGGAGTCAGTTCCGGTGAATGGTGATGTCGCCGTTGATGTTGTTGAAGCGGAGCTGCGGGCCGCCGCGGCCGATCCGGATCCCGGAGTCGACCTCCAGACGGTACGTGATGCCGGCGCGGCTCGATTCGCTGCGCCGGGTGACGGGCGACAGCTTGCGATACTCGAAGTCCGTGAGAATCTCGCCGTTCATCGTCTCGAAGAACAGGTCGGCCGACAGGTCGGGCCGGAAGACGACGTCGATCTCCCCGTTGACCGTCCCGAAGCTGGAGTCCTCGCGGGGGTTCTCCACGAAGACCACGTGGACCCCACTGTTGACCGTCCCCGCCGTCACCGGTCCGGCGGCCCCCTGGATCTCGACCGCCCCCTGCACACCGTGCACATCCAGCCTGCCGCGCACGTCCGAGACGGTGAGATCCCCCTCGATGGTCCCCACTTCGAGGTCGATCGACCGCGGCACCTTCAGCTCGATCTCGTAGACGACGCGGTACCTGTCCCGGCCGCGGTGAAGACCCTGGGCCCATTCGGTGCAGTCGTCCGGATCGCGGAACGGGCCGTCGGCGCAGATCACGATGCGGTCTCCGCGACGTGAGATCTCGAGGGAGGCCTCGTCGCGCGCCCGCTGGAGCTGCTCCCGATCCTCCGCCTCGATCCGCTCGGAGACGACCATGCGGATGTCGCTCCCTCCGTCGCCGGCCACGGTGATCGCTCCGAAGACGTTGTCGACGGTCAAACCTCGCCAGCCTTCCAGCGGGATGCTCTCGCGAAACGTCCGCGTCTCCACGACCTCGAACGATTCCGCCCTCCAGGACGGCGACGCCAGCAGGACGAGCAGCAGCAGGACGCTCATGTTCCGGTCCCCACCTTCTTCTCCTTGCCGCTCTCGGCCAGAATCTTCTGCAGGTACTGACGCACGGTGTCGGGGAAACGGTCGTCGGCGGCCGCGGCGCGCACCGCATCGGCCGCATCGGCCCCGTCGAGATCCAGCATGAGAGAGGCCATCGCGGCCATCACCGGGGCGGATGCCTGGCGCGGGAACGAGGCGATCAGCCCATCGCGCACGTCCCGGCGCGCGGGCATGGAGGCGAGGACGTCGAGAGCGGCCAGCCGCACGTTGGCGCTCGGATCTTCGTTGACCACGCGCATCAGGGCCTCGACCATCTCGTTGTCGGGAGGGGCGGTCTCGCACAGGCCGACGCCGCGCAGCCGTTCGCTGGCCGATTGATGCATGAGGAGCGACATGGTCACGGCCCGGGTCATCGATCTCATCTCGGCCCGCAGCTCCTCGATCTGCTCACGGCCCCCCTGGCGCGATCCGATCGAGGTGCCGAGGAACACCCCGATGACCAGCGTCGCAGCCAGCAGGCCCGCCTGGAACGCCGGGCGCATGGCCCACCATCGGGGCGGGCCGCTTGTGTCGCGTCTCGTCGTCGCGGGAGCCGGCCGGTCCGGGATGGCGGCGGCCGACTCGCGGGCGAGCATGGCATGGAAGCGGGCGCGCATCCGATCGGTGGAGGGCTCCTCCTCGATACGGCCGAGGGCCACCCAGGTATCCCGCATCTCGGCCAGCTCCTCCCTGCAGCCCGCGCATCCTTCCAGGTGGGCCCGCAGATCGCCGGGGATCGCGTGGTCCGGCTCTCCCAGGAACTCCAGCAGCGACTCGCGCACGTGCTCGCAGCTCATGACGCCCCCTGCCTCTGGAGACGCAGATAGATCTTTCTCAGATCCTTCATCGCGCGATGGGCCCGGGTCTTGGCGGTGCCCACCGAGCAGTCGAGGATCTCCGCGATCTCGGTGAACTTCTTGAAGTGGAACCGATGCAACACCAGCACCTCGCGCTTGTCGGGCGGCAGCTCCATCAACGACTGCCTCAGGAGCCGGGCCGACTGGTCCTCTTCCACCCGATCGTGGGGGGAGGGCTCGTGGCCGGCGAGGGTGTCGTCGAGCTCGGTCATGCGCCCTCGCGGCGATCTGCGGAAATGATCGATCCCGATGCTGCGGGCCAGCCGGTACATCCACCTGGCGAAGTCACCCTCGTCGCCGCGGAAGCTGTCCCGGTATCGCATGATGCGTATGAACGACTCCTGCACGAGATCCTCGCTGATCGCCCGATCGCCCGTCATCTTCATGAAGAAGTTCAGCAACCTCACGTGATGCCTCTCGAACAGGACGCCCAGCTCCTCGAGGTGGCCATCCCGCACGCGCAGCATGACGCTGTTGTCCGATTCGGCCTCTACCATCCCTTCTGGCGCCCTCTCGCTGACTGGATACCGGCCCTGCGGGGAAAAGGTTACAGGGTTTCCCGGCAACCTTGCTGGTTACGGGGAGAATCCAGGGGGGGACGCCGGGGAAACACTAGCGCCGCCGAAGCCCGTGCTCCTTCTCGTACTCGAGCACGGCGAACCGTCTCTCGCGGTACGCCCGGAGCTTCTCTTCGAAGCCGGGATCCTCCTGATTGAGCACGACGACGCGCTGGTTGAAGAACGTCATCGCGGCCAGCGTCACGGGGTGCCCAGCCCGCTCCGAGGCGAGGCCAACCACGACCACCTCGTCCTCTTTCGTGTTTGAGCGGATCTCGGACGAAAGATGGAAGAGGCTGTAGTCCTCGATGCGGGTGTAGGGACGCGCGCCTTCCGCAACCCCCACGGCCACCACCAACAGCGCGATCAGCACCGCTCCGGCCAGCGCGGCACCCTGGAGGTTCCTTCCCGTGGAGGCGTGGACGGCTGTCGCGAGGAGGAGGAGCGGAGGAAACATCGCTATCTTGTGCTCGATGTTCCCAGGGTCCCAGATGCCGAGGAAGAGGGCCATCACGAAGACGTAGGCGATCAGGAAGCCGATCCAGGAACTGAAGCGCACCTGCCTCCAGCGGCCGGCGCCGTACCAGATGCCCATCCCGAGAGGCACGAGGATCCACGCCGCGTAGGGACCCAGAAACCCCTCTGCCGTCGAGCCCAAGGAGACTCCAAGGCTGCGCACCACGTCGGCGGACACGAAGGCGTCCGTGTCGCCGGCGTAGTTGAAGAACATCCGCGCCGCGCCATCGATGTCGCCGCCTGACGCAACGCCAATGCCTCCCAGCATCGCCAGGAACAGGGCGGACGTCGCGGCCGCGTACACTGCTCCCAGCCGCACCGCCTTCCGAGGAGCTTGAAGGCCGAAGAACACGAGCAGCGCCGGCACGACGAGGGCGTTCGCCGCGTGCGTGGCGATTGCCAGGATGGTCAGGAGCGCGAGGAACAATGCGTCGAGCGTTCGCACCGCATCGAGCCCCCTGGCCGCGAGCCGCTGCACGGTGAAGAGGAGTCCCGCGAGCACGAGGTTGTTGAGCGCGTACACCTCCACGGAGAGGAAGCTCCGCAGGCAGGCGTGGCTGAATGCGAGGATGAGGCCGGCCCAGGCGGCCGCGTGCCTCCCGGCCGACGCCCGGACGATCTGCATGAACACGAAGATGGAAGCGAGGGCCAGGACGATGTTGAGCGCACGGAGAGCATAAAGCGATTGCTCCGGATTCGCAGGCTTGGTGACCCCGACGACGGCGGCCGCGAGAAGGTGCCACAGGAAATGGGTCGCGACCGTCCTGTCCTGAAACAGCACCGCCGGATCCTGCGCCGTGAGCAAGGCCAGCAGGTTGTAGTGGAGAGCGTCGGCGTTGAAGTGGTAGGACGGGAACGCGACGTAGAGGAGAGTGATTCCGAGGAAGACGAGGTAGGGCCGCGCCAGCAGGTCGAGGGCCCCTGGACGGTGGGGCTTTCCCGAGCCCACGTCGCAAGCGTTCATTGCGGAGAATCTGGATTGCCGGCGGCGGCGAGTCGAGCCGCGAAGTGCTAAATCGTTGATGGCACGTGACTTCTATCCAGGTCTCCGT
>JBOGOC010000089.1:0-10271 GCA_050747525.1 Candidatus Polarisedimenticolia bacterium
GCCTGGCGCGGCGCCGCGGGCGCGGCCGCGGCATCGGCGCCCACCCCGATCAGGATCAGGCAGAGGAGGAGATTCATGGAGCCACCACCCCTTCGCCTTCCAGCACGGTGTAGACGCGTCCCGGCCGCGGCAGCGTCACGACCTGGGTCAGCCCCGACGGCCAGCGCACCGTCGCCTCCACGGGGGTCTCCTTGGCGCCATCGCCCAGACCGAAATGCAGACGGAGATCGGACTGAGACTGGTAGCTGCCTCCGCTGCGCACCTCCTCGACGATGGGCCCGTGGGGGCCGCGCACGGTCACCCGCGCGCCCAGGGCCGAGCGGTTGCTGGTGCGTCCCACCAGCCTCATGCCGACCCAGGACCGGGCGTTCCCTCCCTCGTTCAGGAAGAGGCGGGGAGCGCCCCCGCACACGGTGACCAGCAGGTCCAGGTCGCCGTCGTTGTCCACGTCGCCCGACGCCAGCCCGCGCCCCACGTTGGGGATGGCCATGTCGGGGCCCGACTGCAGGCCCACCTCCTTGAAGGACCCGCCTTCGCCGTGGAACACGAAGTTGCGCTGCGCGTAGGTGGTCGCGTCGTTGAAGTGGGGCGCGTTGTCGAGGATGTGCCCGTTGGCGATGACCAGGTCGGTGCGCCCGTCGTTGTCGTAGTCCAGGAAGTCGGCACCGAACCCCACGAACGAAAGGCTGACCGCTCCTATCCCCGAGACGTAGCTCACGTCTGAGAAGAGCTCGTTCCCCTCGTTGCGGAACAGGCTGTTGTTCTCGAAATCGAGGTTGGTCACGACCACGTCCAGATCGCCGTCTCCGTCGATGTCGCCGAAGTCGGTCCCCATCCCCGCAAACGGCTCGCCGGTGAGCGCATAGGCGACCCCGGCCGACAGCGCGATGTCGGTGAAGGTCCCGTCGGCGTTGTTGCGGTACAGCGTGTTGGGACTCTTGTCGTTGGCGACGTACAGGTCCACGTCGCCATCGCCGTCGGCGTCTCCCGTCACCACGCCGAGCCCGTTGCCGAAGCGCGCCGTGAGGCCGGCCTTCTCGGACACGTCGGTGAACGTGCCGTCGCCGTCGTTGCGGAACAGAATGTCGGGCTGACCGTTGTACACGTTGGGATGGCAGTAGGCGCTGATGCCCGCCGCGTAGTCTCCGCAGAACTTGTTGCCGGCGGGAGTGAAGTCCACGTAGTTGGCCACGAACAGGTCGGCGTCCCCGTCGGCGTCGTAATCCACGAAGGCGCAGCTGCTTCCCCACTGCGGGTCCTCCACGCCGGCCGCGCGCGTGACGTCCTCGAAGGTGCCGTCGCCACGGTTGCGGTACAGGACGTTGGGCCCGTAGTTGGACAGGTAGAGATCGATCCACCCGTCGTTGTCGAAATCGGCGGCGCAGATCCCCTGGCCGTAGTGGGTGTCGGCGGTGCCGGCCTGCGCGGCCACGTCGGTCAGGTGCCCCGGACCGTCGTTGCGGTACAGCGCGTCGTGCAGCTTGGGGGGACCCTTGTAGCCCGGCAGGGGGGCCCCGTTGGCCAGGTAGATGTCCAGGTCGCCGTCGTTGTCGTGGTCGAGGAAGCCGCCGCCGGACCCCATGGTTTCGACCATCATGCGCTGGCCGCTGCGCCCCATGTCGTGGGACCACGTGATCCCCCACGCGCGCGCCACGTCACGGAAGGTGACCTGGGGGGTAGCAGCGAAGAGAGCGGACAGCCCCACCGCCGCGGCAAGCATCAGAAACGGCGGACGGGCCGCCGCATGGGGCCGTTTCATCGCCCGTATAATAGGCCACCTCAGGGAGGAGTCAGGTGACCGTCAAGAGAACCGGCCTCGTGGTGGTGAACACCGGCAACGGCAAGGGGAAGACCACGGCTGCCCTCGGCACCGCGATGCGCGCGGTCGGCCACGGCCACAAGGTGCTGATGGTCCAGTTCGTCAAGGGGCCCTGGACGTCGGGGGAGCAGCTTCTCGCCCCGAGGCTGGCGCCGGGTTTCGAGTTCGTGAAGACGGGCAAGGGGTTCTTCAAGATCATGGGGGATCGGCTTCCCGAAGAGGAGCACAAGGAGGCTGCCCGGCTGGGCTTCGAGTTCGCGCGCGAGAAGGTGCTGTCGGGGGGCTACGACCTGGTGATCCTCGACGAGATCAACAACGCCATCGCCGACGGGCTCCTTCCGGTGGAGCCCCTGCTGGAGCTGATCGACGCCAAGCCCGCGGAGATGCACCTCATCCTGACCGGTCGCAACGCGCATCCCGATGTCCTGAAGCGCGCCCACCTGGTGACCGAGATGGTGGAGATCAAGCACCCCTATCGGGAAGGGATTCTCGCTCAGAAGGGCATCGACTTCTAGTCCCGCCGCGATTGTTCCCACGTTTGCCGTCGCTCCATTGGGCGCCGCCCGGCGGGGAGTGGTCTCCGGGGCGCGGTCGCGCGACCCGGCTCGTCGGTCATAGGGCCTCGGAGACCACTCCCCGCCGGGCGGCTCGCGATACATCGGGTCGCCTAGACCGCTCCTGACCGCCGGGGTCGGCCTCCGAGGCTCGGGGGATTGAATTGATATGTAGGGAATTGCCGGATAGCACGAACAGAAGCGGCCCGATTGTAGAGCCGCGGCACGAGGTGATTATCTCGTGCCATGCACGAGCACGCGTGGGGAGTCGTCCTGGCCGCCGGTCATGAGGCCCGCCTGCCCCTTGCCCTTGATCGGCTGGGCCGCCTCGTGCCGCCCGAGAGAATGCTGGCCGTCGTCCAGGCCGGCTACGAGGGCGGCGCCGTGGCCTCCGAGGTCATCGAGGAGCCGGCCGACCGTGGCACCGCGATCGCTGCCTTGATCGCCGCCATGCACGCGCGCGAGCGCGATCCCCTCGCCGTGCTCGTCGTCCAGGCGGGCGTGGACCCGCCCGGCCTGGATCGCCGGAGGCTCACCACGCTGGAGGGGGCCTGCCGCCTGGCAGGCAGCCGGGACGACGCCGTCCTGATGCTTGAGGGGCGCACCTTCCCGGTGCTGGTGGCCCGTGCGGAGGCTCTGGTGGACCAGGGGATGAGGGCCATCCCCGAGGCGGCTCCGGGCCTCGCCACGTACCGGCAGGTGCTCCACGCCGTTCACGGCGGGAGGGCCGTGCGGGAACACCTGCGCGTGGCCCTCCATCATCTGTACTCCAGGCTCCCCGAGGCCGGATATGGGCCGGTGGCCCTGCTGGGCGCCCCGGGGCCCCACGCCGGCGCCCCGCAGCGAAAGTCGTCGCTGTCGGCTCCCTCCCGTCCGTCCACCCTGCATTGACCCTTCTCCCCCGGGGCCACATATTCCTCAGGCTGCTACATCCCACACCCGGAGGTCCGAATGCGACGCATCCTCATCATTCTGGGTCTGACGATGGCCGCGGTGCTTCTGCTTCCTTCTGAGGCTTCGGCCGCCGTGAGCTTCGACGTCGGTGTCCTTTGGAACCCCGACCCCGGAAGCGACACGCAGGTCTTCCTGCATGCTTCCAACATCGCGTATCCGGCACCACGCACGCAGGTGGTCCCGGTTTTCGAGCAGATCGAAGAGCCTTCCCTGGACTACCCCGTGCTGGCCTTCGTCGCCTACAACGCGCGGGCGGACGTCCGCACCGTGTGGGCGTACCGGTCGCGCGGGAACAGCTGGTTCGAGGTGATGGCCCATTTCGGCGTGCGGCCGGATGCGCTGTTCGTGGCGCTCCCAAGCGACCCGGGGCCTCCGTACGGCAACGCCTACGGCTACTGGCGCAAGCACGGCAACCGGATGAGGCCGCGCTACGTGGACGACGATGACGTGCGGTTCTGGGTGCGCATCCGCACCACGGCGCGCTACGTGGGAATCACGCCCGCGCGCGCCTACGAGTGGAACGCCCAGGGGCGCCGCTGCGAGAAAGTGACCTCGGCCCGGTACCGCGAGAAGCACGGCAAGGGTCATCGCAATGACAGCTACGATTCGGCCGGCTTCGGCGGGCCGGGCAAGAGCAAGAAGAAGGGCAACAAGAAGGGACACGACTGAAACCGGAGGAGCGGGCCCCGCGGGCCCGCTTCTCTTTGACACCTGATCCCCCCTGTCGTAACATCCCTCGGCTCGCCGGACGCGTCCTGTGGCCGGCCCGCTCCGACCGCCGGGGACATCGATCACCATGGGTTTCTCCACCGACGCCATCCACGCCGGACAGGAATCCGACCCTGTCACCGGCGCGGTGTCCGTGCCCATCTACCAGACCTCCACCTACGAGCTGATCGAGCTGGGCAGGACCACGGGCTACGACTACGCCCGCACCATCAACCCCACGCGCAGCGCCCTGGAGCGCAACATCGCCGCGCTCGAAAAAGGTCAGCGCGCGTTCGCCTTCGCCTCCGGCATGGCGGCCATCAACGCCGTGTTCTCCATGCTGTCGAGCGGCGACCACGTCATCCTTTCCGAGAACGTGTACGGCGGGACGTTCCGCCTCATCAACGGCGTGCTCAAGAACTTCGGGCTGACGTTCACCTTCGTGGACACTTCCAACCTGGCGAACGTGGAGGCGGCCTGGACCTCGTCCACCCGCATGCTCTTCGTGGAGACCCCCACCAACCCGATCCTGACGCTCACCGACATCGCGGCGGCCTCGGCGCTGAGCCGGGCCAGGGGCGCCACGCTGGTCGTGGACAACACGTTCATGAGCCCCGCGCTGCAGACCCCCATCGAGCTGGGCGCCGACATCGTGGTGCACTCCACCACCAAGTTCCTCAACGGACATTCCGACAGCGTGGGCGGGGCCGCCATCGTGGTGAAGCCCGAGGACGGCGACCGGCTCTACTTCATCCAGAAATCGGCCGGGGCGGTGCTGTCGCCGTTCGACTCGTGGCTGGTGATGCGGGGCATCAAGACGCTGGGGGTGCGCATGGATCGGCACGAGGCCAACGCGCGCATCGTGGCCGACTTCCTCGACGGGCACCATCGCGTGGAGCGCGTGCTGTACCCGGGGCTCGAAAGCCATCCGCAGCATGCCCTGGCGCGGTCGCAGGCACGGGGCTTCGGGGCGTTGATCTCCTTCGAGCTGGGAAGCTACGAGGCCGCCAAGGCCATGCTCGACGCGCTGAAGGTGTGCACCTTGGCCGAGAGCCTGGGCGGAGTGGAGACGCTGATCTCGCACTCGGCCTCCATGACACACGCTTCGGTCCCCCCGGAGGAGCGCAAGCGCCTGGGAATCAAGGACGACCTGGTGCGCATCTCGGTGGGGATCGAGGACGCCGAGGACATCGTGGCCGACCTGGATCAGGCCCTGGGTGCGATCCGGCGCTAGGTCAGCGGCGTGCGGGGCTTGACCGAGGAGGCGATCCATTCGAGGACCTTCTCGTCGCCCACGGCGATGGGAAGGGCGATCACCTCGGGCAGATCGTAGCTGTGCAGCTCGCGGATCGTGTCGCGCACCTCGTTGAACAGGTGGGCGGCGGTCTTGATGAGCAGGAGGTATTCGCGGTCCCGGTGGATCTTCTCTTTCCACCGGTAGGTCGAGAGCCCCATGGGCAGCACGTTCACACAGGCGGCCTGCTGGCGCTCCACCAGCGCGGTGGCGATTCGTTCGGCGAGCTCTTCCTTGTCGACGGATGTCAGGATGACCAGTTTGTCTGTCATGGTGTAATGGAAGTATAGGAACCATGGGCTCAGCTATCAAGTTCGGCACGTCGGGGTGGCGCGCGATCATCGCCGACGAGTTCACGTTCGACAACGTCCGGCGCGTCTCGATGGCCATCGCCGACACGCTGCTGGCGGCCGGGCTCGCCCCGCGCGGCGTGGTGGTGGGCTACGACACTCGGTTCCTGTCCGAGGACTTCGCCGCCGAGGCGGCCCGCGTGCTGGCCTCACGGGGCATCCGGTGCGCCGTCTCGAGCGTGGCCATCCCCACCCCCGCGGTGGCGCACGCGGTGCGGCACCATGGCTTCGGCGGCGCCATCAACATCACCGCGAGCCACAATCCGGCCGACTACAACGGCCTGAAGTTCTCCACGGAGCAGGGCGCTCCCTCGCCGCCGGCCCTCACCGCCGAGGTGGAAAAGCGCACCGCGGCGCTGCCGGCCGGCGTGTCCGTGGGCGAGGCGCCGGCAGATCTGATCGAGGAGGCGGATTTCCTCGAGCCATACCTGGCGCAGCTGGACACGCTGGTGCGGTTCGAGGTCATGAAGAAGGCGGGCATCCGGGTGGTCATCGACCCGCGCTGGGGCGCGGGGCGCGGCTGGTACGATGCGGCGCTCAAGCGCCACGGAATCCCGTGCGAGATGATCCACGACTTCCGCGACGTCACGTTCGGCGGAGGCGGTCCGGACGTGTCGGCGCGCAACCTGGAGGACCTGGGCCGGACGGTGACTGGCAGCGGCTTCACGCTGGGGCTCGCCGCCGATGGAGACGCCGACCGGTTCGGCGTGGTGGACGCCGACGGCACTTGGGTGAATCCCAACCTGGTGCTGGCCCTGCTGGCCGACTACCTGGCCGAGACGCGCGGGTTCCGCCTGGGCGTGGGGCGCAGCTATGCGACCACCGGCCTTCTGGACGCGGTGGCCAGGCACTACGGCGTCCCGGTGCACCAGACTCCGGTGGGATTCAAGTACCTGGGCGAGCTGATCCTGGAGGGCGACAAGGTCTTCATCGCGGGAGAGGAGAGCGCGGGGATGTCGATGGCCGGCCACGTCCCCGAGAAGGACGGCATTCTGGCGGGCCTGCTGGCCGCCGAGATGGTGGCCGCCACGGGACGGACTGTGGCGCAGCTGCGCGATGCCCTGTTCGCGAAGGTCGGCACTCTGCACAGCGCGCGTCTGGATCTGCGCGTCACCCCGGCTCAGGTTCAATCACTGCGGGCGCACATGGCGTCGCCTCCCGATCGGCTTGGAGGACGCGCGGTGGCGCGCGCCACGGTCTGGGACGGCCTGCGCCTGGACTTCGCCGATGGCTCGTGGCTGCTGATGCGCCCCAGCGGCACCGAGCCGGTCGTGCGCTGTTACGTCGAAGCGCCCACCCCCGCCGAGCTGGAGGATCTGCAGCGGGCCGGGAAGGCTGAGCTGATGGGAGACGCGGCATGAGCGCCATCGAGGAAGTTCTGGCCCGCGAGATCCTCGACTCGCGCGGCAACCCCACCGTGGAGGTCGAGATCTACACCGAAGGCGGAGGGGTGGGTCGCGCGGGGATTCCGTCCGGCGCGTCCACCGGAGAGCGCGAGGCGGTGGAGCTGCGCGACGCCGACACGAACCGGTACCTGGGCAAAGGGGTCACGCGGGCGGTGGACCACGTCAACACCGACATCGCGCGGGAGGTCGAGGGGCTCGACGCGCTCGACCAGGCCGGCCTGGACCGGCTCCTGGTGGAGCTCGACGGCACGCCCAACAAGTCGCGGCTGGGCGCCAACGCGCTGCTTGGCGTGAGCCTGGCCGCCGCGCGCGCCGCGGCCGACGAGCTGGGCCTTCCGTTGTACAGGTACATCGGCGGGCCGGCGGGGCGCGAGCTGCCCGTGCCGATGTTCAACATCCTCAACGGCGGCGCGCACGCCGACAACAACGTGGACATCCAGGAGTTCATGGTCATGCCTGTCGGCGCCGGCTCCTGGCGCGAGGCCCTGCGCGCCGGCGCCGAGATCTTCCACGCCCTCAGGAGGGTGCTCAAGGCGCGCGGGCTGGCCACCGGGGTGGGGGACGAGGGGGGCTTCGCTCCGGACCTGGAGAGCAACGAGCAGGCGCTCCAGGTGATCATGGAGGCGATCGAGCGCGCCCGGTACCGCCCCGGCCAGGACGTGGTGATCGCGCTGGACTGCGCGGCCAGCGAGTTCCACAAGGAAGGGACGTACCGCCTGGCCGCCGAGCCGAAGCCCGACAAGTCCCCGGCCGAGCTGATCGCGTGGTACGCGAAGCTGGCGTCGTCGTATCCGATCGCCTCCATCGAGGACGGCATGGCCGAGGGGGACTGGTCGGGCTGGAAGGGGCTCACCGAGGCCCTGGGCGATCGCGTGCAACTGGTGGGAGACGACCTGTTCGTCACCAACGTCGAGCTGGTTCGCCGGGGGATCGAGGAAGGGGTGGCCAACTCCGTCCTGATCAAGCTCAACCAGATCGGCACCGTGACCGAGACGCTGCAGACCATCCAGGAGGCGCACCGCGCCGGCTACACCTGCATCATGTCGCACCGCTCGGGAGAGACCGAAGACACGTCGATCGCCGATTTCGCCGTGGGGCTCAACCTGGGGATGATCAAGACCGGCGCCCCGTCGCGCGGCGAGCGCGTGGCCAAGTTCAACCAGCTCCTGCGCATCGAGGAGGAGCTGGGGGATTCCGCCCTGTACCGGGGCGCCGCGGTGCTGGGACGATGAGGGATCCGCACTGATGCCCACGATGGCGCGCGAGGCTCCTGCAGGGCCGCCCATCGGGCGCCGCATCGTGGTGTTCGTGGTGATCATCATCGCGCTGGCGGTGCTGATCGGGGCGGTCTTCGGAGAACGCGGGTACCTCGAGGTGCTCCGCCGGCGCGCCGCCTATGCCGATCTGGTCCGCGAGGTGGACGATCTGGCCGCGACCAACGCGGCCCTGCGCACCGAGATTGCGGCCCTGCGTTCCGACCCCTACGTCATCGAGAAGCTGGCCCGTGAGAAGCTGGGCTACGCCCGCCCCGGCGAGGTGATCTACCTGCTGCCGCCGTCGGAGGACGCGCGATAAGGATGGACGAGGCAGCGAGCGGGAAGACCTGGAGGCACCCGGAGCCCACGACTCTCGTGGGTGTCCCTCTCGGGCTCATCCGGATGATGGAAGAGCACGGCCTCGACCGGGCCCGGATCCTCAAGTCCGCGCGCCTGAGCGAGCCGCTGCTGGCCGATCCCGACGGCCGCCTGGCCAGCATCCATTCCTGGCGGCTGTGGCGGCTGGCGATGGAATGCATCCCCGATGAAGAGCTGGGGATCTACCTCGCCTCAACACTCCAGGTCAGAAGAACAGGCCTGATGGGTTACTCCATTCTCTACTCCAGGACCGTGGGACAGGCCCTCACGAGGCTGACACGGTACAGCCACATCGTCTCCGAGACCCTCGGATACAAGCTGGAGCGAGGAACGTCCCACACGCGCCTGACCCTCGATCCCGATGCTCGGTTCGATGCGCTGCGGCATCCTATCGACCTGAGGCTCGGTGGTGTCCTCACCATCGTGCGCGAAGTCTCCGGCCGGCCGATCGAGCCGCTGAGAGTGCACCTGCCGTACCCGCGACCGGCGAAGACGACCGAGCTGATGAAGCTCTTCCAGGCGCCGCTCACTTTCGAGGCGCCACGGGCCATGCTCGATCTGAAGAACTCCGACCTCGAGCTTCCTCTGATCAGCGCCGACGAGCGGCTGGTCAAGTACCTCGACCAGCTTGCGGATGAGACCGTGCGCGCCTTGAGCCGATCCGGATCCCTGTCCGACAGGATCATGCGCGCCCTCTGGTCAGCGCTGCCCGACGGCGTCCCCTCGCTCGAAGAGACCGCCACGAGCATCGGCATGAGCGCGAGGAGCCTTCAGCGCCGCCTGCGCCAGGAAGACACGTCCTACGCCGCGATCGTCGACAAGCTGCGGCGCGACATGGCCGCCTCGCTGCTGCGGGATCGGGACCTGGCCGTCTATGAAGTGGGCTATCTGCTGGGCTATTCGGACGCGGCGTCGTTCCACCGCGCCTTCCGTCGATGGAACGACAGGTCTCCGTTGGAGTTCCGGCGCCAGCCGGGGCGCTGAATCTTCAGGCCGGGAAACATGGCGCCTGATGCATCCAATCTGGCGCGCGAAGCCATTTCGTCCCCATCATTTCATCTCTAATCTAAGCCATCAATGTCGGGCAGGGCGGGCGGACCGGCCTTCCGACGCGCCCGACTCAAGTGGCCAGGGCGCGTCAGCCACCAAACGCCCTGTCCGACAGACTTACCCCGTCGCGCAGCCGCGCCGGAACGCTTGCATGATCGGGTGCAGTGTCTGCCCATACGCACCCGACCGATCGTGGGAGGAGGCTCGGCTGCCTCCCGGGGGCGCGATCGGTTACTCCTCGAAGGAGCGGCTGCACGACGGGGCCTCGGCCCCACGCTTGACCCTCCCGACGCGCGAATGGTAGGTTACGAACATCCGACGCGGGGTGGAGCAGCCTGGTAGCTCGTTGGGCTCATAACCCAAAGGTCGCAGGTTCAAATCCTGCCCCCGCTACCACCTCGACAGCAAAAACTCCCGGTTGCGGCATTGCCGTGGCCGGGAGTTTTTTCATGTAGACCTCCAGGCGGCCCTCGTCGGGCTTCACGACGATGCGCTGGATGAG
>JBOGOC010000090.1:0-23644 GCA_050747525.1 Candidatus Polarisedimenticolia bacterium
GAATCTTGTCCGACGCCTGGTAACCGCTCACGTACTGGAACACGCCCGGGTCGTCGAAGTTCTTGCGCGACTTGGTGTCGATTCCCACCAGGTAGGCGTTGTTCGGGATGTAGTCGATGATCCGCCCGCCGCGCGACTCCACCGCCTGCCTCATGGCCAGTGAGCCCTGCGACGCCACGCCCGGCGTCACCTGCACGATGTAGTAGCCGCGGCGGCCCGGCTGATTCACGGCCTTCAGATCGGCCGGCAGGTTCTCGCGAACCTTCGACGCCTTCACGTGGATCGAGCCTTTGTCGTTCGGGAGCAGCAGCACGTCGGGCGAGTCCAGCTCGGACTTCTTCACCTGCCCGTAGGGGCGAAGGCCCACTCCGTCCACGCCGTACGGCCACCAGTCGGGCCTGGCGTGGGTCGTCCTCTTCGTCCTGTCGAGGAAGCGCAGCTCGGCCTCGAGCACTCCCGGCTCCCGCCCATCACGCGAGCCGGGTGTGATCACCTTCGCGGTGTCTTTCTTGGACGCGCGGTCGGCAGGCGCCCCGATCAGCAGCGTTACAGGGAGCACGAGCAGGCCGGCAAGTGCAAGCAAACCCAAGCTTTTCCAGGAAAAGACGGTTGTGCTGTTGTGAACTGGCATGAAGGCTCCCCCCCAGATGCGGACACGCCCCCCCGGGCACCAGGGAGGAATATACGGCTATTCCTAGCAGTGTCGAGGGTTTAGCGCGGCCGGCGCCCCCTCAGTGGAGTAACGAGGCGGCTTCCCGATCGACGATCCATATGAGCTGACCGTCGTGGGGCCGGACGCGCTGGACGGGAAGTCCCTCATCGTGCGCATCGGCTCCCAGCACGCGCCGCAGGGTCCCGGCCTTGGACTCGCCCGCCACCAGGATCGCCACCACCCGCGCGGCGTTGATGAGCGGGAGGGTCATCGTCAGACGCGACATCCCGTCGGGAGCGACGGAGGGGGTCACGAGTCGTGAGGTTTCCTCCACCTCCGGGCCTCCCGGAAACAGCGACGCCGTGTGACCATCCTCCCCCATCCCCAGCAGGACCAGATCCAGCCTGGGCGTGCCCCGGTCCATCGTCTCCCGCAGCGCCGACTCACAGGCCGCGGCCGCCCGCGAGGGGTCGGGATCCTCTGCGGCCATGCGATGGACGTTGTCCGGCGGGATCGGGACGTGGGCCAGGAAAGCCTCGCGCACCATCCTGTAATTGCTCGCCTCGTGGTCGGGAGGCACGCAACGCTCGTCGCTGAAGAACACCTGCACCGCCGGCCACACGATCTGGAAGGCAAGCTGCGGCTCGCGCAGCATCTCGTAGAGGCTGCGCGGTGTCGAGCCCCCGGACAACGCCACCGCGAACTGGCGCCGGGCTCCGAGTGATCGCCCGGCAAGGCTCACGAACAGGCCCGCGGCGTGCCGGGCGAGATCGACCACGTCACCGCAGATCTCGATCCGCAGAGGGTCCTCCTTCAGCGGAGGGGACTGTGGCATCGGACTCATCGAGGTTCTCCCTTCACGAGCGACGCCGCCATGCCGGCGGCCAGGCCGAGCGCTTCAGCGTACACGGCATCATCCGCGCCCGGTCCCAGCGCGCGGCAGAGAAGCTCTCCATCCTCCCGCTCGGCCACGCGAGCGGAGCGGGGGACCGGACAGGTCTCGGGGATGGTCACGGTGGAGGTGACGCAGTCCAGCACCTCCGACCGCTCCAGACGAAAAGTGGCGTCAGGGGATTCCAGCACGAACGCGATCACCTGCCCGGCGGGACGCGCCGACGGTTCGGGAACGAGCGCCAGCTCGGCGGTTCCCGCGCCGTGCGGCCTTTCCAGCGTGCACGCACCATCCGAGACGCCGGCCGGGCGCCACTGAAGCCTGGAAGCGGCCCAGCACGCCAGCAGGATCGCCTCAGCGGCCCCGGCATGAGGATGCGGCTGGCGCGCCGTGTGAAACGGAACGGCGTAGGCCACCCGCAGGCGGCTCAGGCGCGCAGGGTAGGCTTCGAACGCATGGCTGTCGAAGAAGGTGGCCGTCATCTCCCGCCACCCCCGGAGCCGCTGCCAGGACAGATCCGCGATGATCGTCTCCAGGGATGCCAGGGCGAGCAGCGAGCGCCAGGCATCGTGCAGGCCCCGCGCGTTCATCACCACCCTGTCCGCCGTCCCGGCCAGGGCCCGCGCCACCGAGGCGTAGCCGCTCTTCTCCGTGAGGCCGGGATCCTCCGGATACCACACCGCGACGGGAAGGTCGGGGAGGAGCAGGGGGAGCACCACGCGCGGCAGCCTCTCGACGCCGCGCCCCGATCCGGTGAGCGTGATCTGCTCGCAGCAGACCTGCTGCCCCTGCTGCGCTCCGCCCACCGCGCAGTGCGCACTGATGGCCGCCTCCAGCCGATCCTGTCCGGTGGATTCGTCCACCACCGTCACGATCGCCCGGCTCGGACACTCCGCCGAGATGGAGGCCACCACGGCCTCCGCATCACGCGCCTGCGCCACGCCGCGGCAGCAGACCAGCAGGTTGAGCTGGCAGGCACGCGAGATCCCCTCGGCCGTTCCCTGGGCCTTTTCCGACAGGGCGGCCAGCTCCCGCTCGATCGCGGGCAGCTCGACCCGGCGAAGGGTCATGGCTTCCTCCATCCCTCGAACAGCGCCTGCGCCCCGGGCGGCCCCCACGTGCCCGCGGGATACGTGACCAGGGGGGCCGGGCTGGGGCCTTCCCAGGCCTCCAGGATGCGGGTGATGAAGGCCCAGGCCAGCTCGACCTCGTCATGGCGCGTGAACAGCGTCGGGTCTCCGGCCACGCAGTCGAGCAGGAGCCGCTCGTAGGCCTCCGGCGGATCGGTGCCGAACGACGATCCGTAGCGGAAGTCCATCACCACCGGCTGAAGCGACATCGAGCCGGGCGCCTTGGAGGTCATCTTGAGAGAGATCCCTTCGTCGGGCTGGATCCGCAGGGCCAGCACGTTGGGCTCGATCCTCTGCTGGCTGAAGAGCAGGTGGGGAACCTGGCGGAACTGCACCGCGATCTCCGTCACGCGGCGCGGCAGCCTCTTGCCGGTGCGCAGGTAGAACGGGACGCCTCCCCAGCGCCAGTTGTCGATGAACAGACGCATGGCCACGAAGGTCTCGGCGGTGGCACCGGGGGACACGTCCTTCTCCTGCAGGAACCCCGGGACCTCCCGGCCTCCCACGAAGCCGGGGCCGTACTGAGCCCGCACCACGTCGCGGGCCACGTCGTCTCCCTCGATGGGCCGGATCGACTGAAGCACCTTCACCTTGTCGTTGCGCACCGCGTCGGCCTCGATCTCAACGGGAGGCTCCATGGCCGTCAGGCAGAGCAGCTGCATCATGTGGTTCTGCACCATGTCGCGCAGGGCGCCGGTCTTCGCGTAGTACGCACCGCGCCCCTCCATCCCCAGATCCTCGGCCACGGTGATCTGCACGTGATCGATGTACTTCTGGTTCCACAGCGGCTCGAAGATCCCGTTGGCGAAGCGCATCACGATGATGTTCTGGACCGTTTCCTTGCCGAGGTAATGGTCGATGCGGAAGACCTGATCCTCCCGGAAGACCTCCAGGACGCACGCGTTGAGGTGGCGAGCGGACTCCAGGTCGTGACCGAAGGGCTTCTCGACGATCAGACGCGCCCACGGGGCCCGGGCCGGCCGGGCCAGGCCCGCGCTTCCCAGGTGCCGGACGATCTCTTCGTAGTGATCGGGCGGGGTTGCCAGGTAATACACATGATTGCCCCGGGTCCCTCGCTCCCGGTCCACCCTCTGGAGCGCCTCGCGCAGGCGGCCGTAGGCGGCAGCGTCCGAGAACTCTCCCTGGACGTAGAAGATCCCCTTGGCAAAATCGTCCCAGACCGCGGGATTGACGGGGCGGCTGCGCGAGAAGGTGTCCACGGCCGCGCGCATCTCCTCACGGAACTCTTCATGGGAATGAGGCCTGCGCGCGAAGCCCACCACCGCGAAACCCGCCGGCAGCAGGCGGGCCCGCGCCAGATTGTACAAGGCCGGCACGAGCTTGCGGCGCGTCAGGTCCCCCGTGGCCCCGAAGATGACCATGGAGCACGGCTCCACGACGCGCTCGCGCGGCATTCCTTCCCGAAACGGATTCTTCTGCATGAAGAGACACTGTACGCTAGGATCGCGCACGGGATCAAAAAGGGGGAGCGCAGGATGCGGCGCATGTTCACCGTGGCCCTCCGGGCCCTCGTTCTGTGCCTCGCGGTCTCCGCGCCCGCGGTCACCCGCGAGGCCGAGTCCGCGCTCTGGAGAGTCGAGCCGGGAGGAACGCTGATCCGGGCGAGCCTGCCGGATGGCACGGTCGAGCGGCCTCCCACGGGGTCGCTTCCTCCCCTGTCCGCCGTGGCTGGCCCGGCCGGGGATCGCCTCTACGCCCTGTCTCCTTCGACCGATGGGCGCGCCACGGCGCTGCTGGCCATCACCCTGCCGTCTCTCGAGATCACGAGCCGATGGGAGCTTCGGGGCGCCGCAGATCAGGTGCGGGTGTCGCCCGCAGGGGACCTGGCCTGCGTCACGATGACGAGGCCTGGAGGCGGCTGGAGCCTGGTGGTGGTGGACCTCCTGCAGGGTCAGGTGAAACCGGGCGTGCAGCTGGCCTACGAGCCGCAGACGATGGCCATCGTCCCGGATGGCACTGCTCCCCACGGCGTCCGGCTGGTCATCGCGGCGCAGGACAGGCTCGCCACGTTCACCCTGGATCCGCCCTCTCCGTCCTGGTTCTACCGGTCACCGGGGAAGCATCACGCGGTCGCCCACCTGCCCACGGCGGAGGCCGGCAGCCTGGTCGTGCTGCGCGACGAGTCGCTCGTGGTGATCGATCCGGCCCGGCGCGTCAAGGTGGAAGGGCGCACCCGTCTCACCGATGACGACGCCACGAGCATCGTCCCGCTTCCCGCGGCAGGGCAGCAGCTGATGGTGCGGCCCGCGCCGGAGATGGCCGTCGTGCTGCTGGGCGGCGGGCAGAGCGTCGCCTGGGTGGACCTCGAGTCCGGGCGCGTGAGGGAGACACGCGATCTGCCGTCTCCCCGCGAGATGGTCGACGGGGGCGAAGCGGTCTTCCTCGCGGGGCTGCAGGAGAGTGCCGGGCACCTGCCGTTCGAGCGCATGGACCCGCCGGAGCGCCTGCCCGAGCCGGCCCCCGTCCCGATCGCCCCGGGGGCGGTGGCTTCACCTCCGGCCGAGCAGCCGTCTCCCCTTCCGCCCCCGGAGCCGGCCCCTTCTTCTCCGCCCCCCGTCCCATCCCCGTCCGCGCCCGGGCCGGAAAGGAAGGCTCCGGAGCCGGAGCCCGCGCCGGCCCTCCCCGAACCGTCGGGGCCGGTCCTGTCGGGGCGCCTCACGGGTGCGGCCGGCCTCGCGATGGAGGTGCGGCTCTTCGGGCCCAACAACATCCTGAAGCTGCACGCGCGTATACCTGTTTCAGCAGACGGGACCTGGCGTGCTCCGATACCCCCGCCGGGGAGCTACCGGGTGGTGGTGGGGGCCGCCCCGGGAACCCACGTGTTCACGCGGCCCGAGCTTCGCACCATCGTGGTCGGCTCGGGCGGCGCGCCGGTGGAAGGGATCGATTTCGAGGTGCGCGGGGGGCTCTGAGTTCAGGTCCGGGCCGGGGCGCTTCCGCGGCGCGACCTGTGAGACCGGGCCAGCAGCCAGATCCCCGCGAAGATGAGCAGCAGGGGGAGCAGGGGGGCGAGGCCCACCACCAGGCCGGCCATCACGAACAGTCCCAGCAGGATCACCAGGGCGACGTTGATGAAAAAGGAGACGATGCCGAACGTCATGCCGGCCGCCAGCCCCAGGAGACGGAAAGGGAGCAGCAGAATCTGCCCGACCAGGAAGAGCACCACGCCGAGCACCGCACCCACCAGGATGAAGGGGACTGCCAGCAGGCAGAACAGCACGAGCATGACCGCCGCGATCATCACCGTCACCAGACCCCTCCTGTCCGCACCTCTGGCCACCGTTGCAGATGCAGGTACGGCCGCCATGGGAAAAGGTTGCATTCGTGGCCCAGCGTGAGGTTCAGCACATCGCGGATCGGTCGTCGGCGGGGCGCACGCTGACGGCGGTCCTGAGGGAGGCCGCCGCCGTCTCCCACGCCATCGCTCGCGGGATCATCGAAGCGGGGCTGGTGCGGGTGCGCGGACGCGTGGTGCGCGATCCCGCTCATCGTCTGAGCGAAGGGGACGAGCTGCTGGCCCGGTTCGATCCGGACCTGCGCTATCGCACGGCGGCGCGCCCCCGGGGGCACGGCTTCCGCATCCTGCTGGAGGACGAGCATCTGCTGGTGGTCGACAAGGACCCCGGCGTGCTCACTGTGCCGGCGCCCTCCCATCCCGACGATTCCCTGGCCGACCGGCTGATCGGCATGTACACGTCGCGTGGCGTGCGCACGCCCGGGCTGTGGGTCGTTCATCGCATCGATCGCTTCACGTCCGGGCTCGTCCTGTTCGGCCGGACCGAGGCGGCCGCGGCCGCTCTCATCGAGCAGTTCCAGAGCCGCAGCGCGGCCAGGGAGTACCTGGCCCTGTGCGAAGGGATCCCGGGCCGGCCCTCGGGGCGCCTGGAGTCGAGGCTGGAGGAAGATCCCCGATCGCTGAAGGTGCGCGTCGCCCGCCGCGCGGGGGCCGGGGCGCGTGCGGTGTGCAGCTACCAGATCGAGCAGCCGCTCGACGGCGCGGCGCTCCTTCGGGTGACCCTGGAGACGGGGCGGCGCAACCAGATCCGCGTCCAGCTGGCCGAGATCGGGCATCCCATCCTCGGAGATCGCGCCTACGGCCGGGTCAGCCCCCTGCTCGGCAGAACCGGCCTTCACGCCGCGCGCCTGGCCTTCCGGCATCCGGCCACCCAGGCCGTCATCCGGATCGAGAGTCCCCTACCTGCCGATATGCGCCGCGCACTGCGGCGTTTGCGGGGACGCGCCAATCGGGTCCGCCCTTCTTGACACTCATCCAGGCAGCCGTCTATTTTGGGGCGGCATTTGTGGTTGCCATTCACCCCGTCAACCCGTCAGGGCGCCCGCCCCTGATTCTCATGTCAATGGAGGCTTCAATGGTCCGAACGTGGAGAGCATTGCTCCTGCCGGCGCTGATCCTCGTGCTGGTGCCTGCGAGCGCGTTCGCTCAAGGTGGCTCGGGAGACATGGCCGTCAGCGGCAACTTCGGTATCGGGAACGCCATTGACGACGACTTCGAAGGAATCGAGCCGTTTCTGAACGGAACTTTCGAATACTACACATCCAAAGAACTTTCCTGGCGTGGCATGCTCGGCTTCGTCTCCTTCGACGCCGAGGATGTGGATGCCGAAATCGAATACACCATATTCGCCGCCAACGTCGTGTACTACTTCACGGGAGACGGAGTGGTTCCTTTCGTCACCGGGGGGCTGGGGCTCTACGACACGGAGCTGGATGGCGGCCCGGGCTTCGATGACAGCGAGCTGGAGGTAGCGGCCAATGTCGGCGGCGGCATCGACATCCCCATCCAGGACAACTTCGCTATCAAGATCGAGGGGCTGTTCCATATCGTGGCGGGCGACGGGCCCGATACCCTCTTCACCGCCACGGGTGGTTTGAAGTGGACCTTCTGATCTTCTGAGCTACAGGGCCGGCCGAACGTCGCGGCCGGCCCTGCGCTCATTCTCCTGCCTGCCGGCGCATGGCGGCCGTGAGCGGCCGGCGCGCCGCCTCGAATCCGCTCCACGGATCCCGCCGCAGGGTGCGCAGCCGGCGGGACATCGTCTCGATGGTGAACGCATCCGAGCGCACCTCGGGAGTCAGCTCGGACCATGTCAGCGGCGCAGACACCGGAGCCCCCTCGCTCCGGCGCGTGGAATACGGGGCGATGAACGTCGCCCCTCGCCCGTTGCGCAGGTAGTCCACGTAGATCTTCCCCTTGCGCCGCGCCTTGGTCATCACCGATGTGAACTGCTGAGGGGCGTCGTTCACCATCCCGCGCGCCACGTCGTGAGCGAAGCTCTTGAGCTGCTCCCACGTCGCACCCGGCACGAGAGGGGTCACCAGGTGCAGCCCCTTGCCTCCCGTCGTCTTCACGAAGGACCGCATCCCCAGCCCCGTCAGCCTCCGGCGCGCCTCGAAGGCGGCGCGCGCCACCTCGTCCCAGGGGAGATCAGGGTCGGGATCCAGGTCGAGCACGAGGATGTCGGGGCGTTCCACGTTTTCGGCTCGCGCCCCCCAGAGATGGATCTCCAGCACCCCCATCTGCGCGAGGCCGACCAGCCCCTGCACCGAGTCCACCATCATGGAATGGCTCGCCTTCGAGCCGCGCTCCCTGATGGGGACTCGGTGCACGCCATCAGGCAGGCTCTGTCCCGCATGCTTCTGGTAGAAGCACTCCTTCGCGGATCCTTGGGGGCAGCGCACCAGCATGAGCGGGCGGCCGGCCACGTACGGCAGCATGCGGGGGGCGGCCTCTTCGTAGTAGAGGGCCAGCGCTCGCTTGGTGATCCCCTGCCCCGCGTACAGCACCCTGTCGGGATTCGTGATCCGCACACCCGCCACCCGGGAAGGGGCGGCGCCGGCGTCCTTCGCGGTCCGTGCGGGGTCCGCGGTCCGCTCACGGGTGATCCGGTGCGCTGCCTTGTCCTCGCGCAGGCCCCGGAACACCGGATGCCGCAGCCTCCCGTCGCGCGTCCACTCCGTGAACTCCACTTCGGCCACCTGGTCCGGTCGCGTCCACCGGGCGCGCCGGGCGATTGAGGAGGGAGGCGGGGGATCGAAGGGATTGTCCGCCGTGATCCGTGACTCGAGCCGCCCGGCCAGCTCCAGCAGTGACGCCTCGGTGAAGCCGGTCCCCACCTTGCCCGCGTAGCGAAGTCTTCCACGGTCGTCGTGATAGCCGACGAGCAGGGAGCCGAAACCCGAGCGGCTCCCTTCCGGCCGCGTCAATCCTCCGATCACCAGCTCCTGACGCCGAAGGCATTTGATCTTGAGCCAATCGCGGCTCCTGCCTGGCCGATAGACGCTCTGACGACGCTTGGAGACGATCCCTTCCAAAGCCATCCGGCAGGCCTGGCGCGATGCTTCCGGTCCCTGTCCCACGATGTGGCCGCTATAGCGGATCGCGCCCGCGTCGCAGAGCCCCCGCAGGGCTTCCTTGCGCGATTCCAGCGGCGACGCGGTCAGGTCGTATCCGTCCAGGTGCAGAAGGTCGAAGACCATGTAGGCGATCCCTTCGCCCCCCCCCGACTTGATGGAGTTCTGCAGCGCCTGGAAGTCGCTGGCCCCGGCGGCATCCATCTTGACCACCTCTCCGTCCAGCAGGGCCGCGCGAGCCGGCAGCCGCACGGCAGCCTCGGCGAGAGTCGGGAACGACGCGGTCCAGTCGTGCCCTCCACGGGTGATGAACGTGGCCTTGCCGCGCTCGATCCGGCAGAAGGCGCGGTACCCGTCGAACTTGATCTCGTGAAGCCAGGCATCCCCTTCCGGAGCGTCTCTCACCAGCGTGGCCAGCTCGAAACGCGGACTCGCGGGCAGAGAGGCCGCCCGTCTGGCCGCAGGAATGCGGGCGGGAGCCACCGCCGCGCCACGGGAGCCCGCGCGGCGCCCGCGGCCTCGGGCCGGCGCCGGCCTGCCGGAGTGCCAGACCGAGCCTGCCGCCGACGCGATCTGCTCCATGCTCCGTCCCGTGGCGACGCTTCCGGCCCGCTCCAGGACGTCGGCTCGCGCAGCATGCGTGTCCGGGTCCTTGTGCTTGATCAGCAGCCAGTTCCTGCCGTCCTGGCCCGCCTCCCCCTTCATCCGGACCAGCGAGAACCCTCCGCGCAGCTTCTCGCCTTCCAGATTGAACCGCAGATGCCCCTTGCGGTACATAGCGCGCGGGTCGCCCTGAGGGATCCACCGGCCGCGGTCCCAGATCATCACCGTGCCGCCGCCATACTCTCCTTCGGGGATGGTCCCTTCGAAGCCCGCGTAGTCGAGAGGATGGTCCTCCACGTGAACGGCCAGACGCTTCTCTCCCGGATCCAGGCTGGGCCCCTTCGGCACCGCCCAGCTCTTCAGGGTGCCGTCCATCTCCAGCCGGAGGTCGTAGTGCAGCCTGGAGGCATCGTGCTTGTGGATGACGAAGCTGTCGCCGGCCGGCGCCCCGGCCCGCTCGCCGGCCGGCTCCGGAGTCTTCCGGAAGTCGCGCTTGCGTCGGTACTCGCGCAGCGCGCCGGTGCTCGAGGCGCGGGCCATGTGGTCAGGCGCTTCGCGAGCGCCGGCGGCGGGCCGGGCGGGCGGCACGGGCCGGCCTGCGTCTCCCGCGACGCGAATGCGACTGCTGGACGCTGCGCTGCAGCAGAGGCAGCAAGTCGACGACCATCAGGTCGTCGTGATACTCGTCCTTGTAGCGGGAAGGCTTCCAATCCCGGGCCATCGCCTCGACGATCTGCTCGGCCATCTCCACCTCCTTGCGCGTCACTCCCGCCTTGGACAGGCCGCCGGCCAGCGCGGCGACCTCTTCGGGCTCGCGCAGCTCGTGCGCGTAGCGCATCAGCTCGAGCGCCAGCGCGGGGCCACGGGGCACCACCGCGCCCACCCTCTGGCGCGTGCGGATGACCACGCTGGCGATGCCCACCTTGCCGGTGCGGCGCAGCGTCTCCCTCAACAGCGCGTACCCTTGCTGCTCTTCTTCGGTGGCTGGAGGTAGTAGGGCTTCTCGAAGTAGACCGGATCGATCTGCGAGGCGTCCACGAAGTCGAGAATCTCGATGGTGCGTGCGGATTTCGGGTTCGCGCGCTCGAAGTCGGCGTCGGTCAGGACCACGTACTCATCCGGCTCGTACTCGTATCCTTTGACGATCTGCTCCCAGGGCACCTCGCGCCCCGAGGCCTTGCTCACGCGTTTGTAGCCCACGGGGGACAGGTCTCTCCTGTCCAGCATGGAGAACCGAGTCTCCTCCTCGCTCTTCTCGGCAGGGACCAGAGCCACGGGGATCTCCACCAGGCCAAAGGAGATGCTCCCCTTCCAGATCGCTCGCGCCATGAGAAAACCGTAGCGCACGCCAGGCCATCCCGCATGGGGAACCACCTGATGGCTTGACACCCGGCCCGGGCCGCCCCACGCTGGGCGGCCATGGCACGCGTCCTGTTCCTGGATCCCTACCACGGCCCCAGCCACGCCGCGCTCAGCCTCACGCTGCAGGCCCGGTCGCGCCATCAGATCACGCTGCTCACCCTCCCGCCCCGCAAGTGGAAATGGCGGATGCGCGGGGCCGCGCTCGCGCTCGAGCCCGCTCTGCGCGCCCAGCCGGCCCCGGATCTCCTGATCGTGACGGACATGCTGAATCTCCCCGAGACCCTCGCGCTGCTGAGGGATCACTGGGGCTCCCGGCTTCCCGTCATCCTCTATTTCCATGAGAACCAGCTGACCTACCCGGTGAGCGGCGGCGACGAGCGGGACCTGCACTTCGGCCTGGTCAACATCCACTCCGCCCTGGCCGCCGACCTGGTGCTCTTCAACAGCCGGTTTCACCTCGAGGACTTCCTGGGAGCGGTGCCGAAGGTCCTCCGCCAGATGCCCGACGAGCGCCCCGATGGCCTCGCCGATCGGATCCGCGCGCGCAGCGAGGTCCTGGGGCTGCCCGTCGAGGTTCCGCCGGAGGTCCATGGAGGCACGCTCCCGAAAGAGCCCTGGGTTCTCTGGAACCACCGCTGGGAGGAAGACAAGGACCCCGCCGCGTTCTTCCGGGTCATGGCGCGCCTGGACGCGCGCGGCGCGTGTTTCATGATGGCGGTCGCGGGCCCGACCTTCCGCGAGATCCCGCCCTGTTTCGAGGCCGCCCGCCGCGACCTGGGGCACCGCATCGCGCACTGGGGCCACCTTCCCGACGCGCGCGCGTACCACCGGCTCCTGGCCCGCTGCCGGGTCGTCGTCTCGACCGCGCGTCACGAGTTCTTCGGCCTGGCGGTGCGCGAGGCGATCGCGCTGGGATGTCATCCCCTGCTGCCGCGCCGGGTCGTGTACCCCGAGCTGGCGGGAGATCGCCGGGATTTCCTCTACGAGACGGAGGAGGATCTGGCCGCGCGTCTCGAGTCGCTGCTGTCCGGCCCCGACTCGGCCGCGGAGCTGGACGACCTGCGCCGCGAGATCCTGGCCTGCGGCCCCGAGACCATCGTGGCTCGGTGGGACGAGCGCATCGATCGCCTCCTGGCTTCGAGATCCTGACGCGCACCCGCGGCCACGAACGCGATATGGCACAATAGCGTCCTGTCGCGAGGTGAACATGGCGAGAAAAGTCGAGAAGCTCGAGAAGGTCACTCCCATCAGGACGCGCGAGCGGGAAGCCCCCGCCGACCTCCTGGTCGATCTCTACAAGAAGATGCTGAACGTGTACTACGTGGAGGAGCGCATCAAGACCTTCGTCCGGGCGGGCAAGGTGTCGTTCCATGCGTCCACCCGCGGCCACGAGAAGGTGCAGATCGCGATGAGCTACCTGCTCCAGCCGGGCAAGGACTGGTTCTTCCCCTACTACCGCGAGAAGGCCCTGATGGTGGGCCTGGGCATGCCCATCAAGGACATCTTCCTCCACATGCTGTCCAAGGCGGACGACCCCTCCGGCGGGGGCCGCAACATGAGCGAGCACTTCTCCTCGCGCGCCCTGCGCGTGGTTTCTCCCACCGCGTGCACCGGCACTCAGTTCCTGCCGGCGGTGGGCATGGCGCGGGCCATCAAGAGCGACGGCCGCGACGAGATCGTGTACGTGTCGTCGGGCGAGGGGGCCACCAGCGAGGGGGAGTTCTTCGAGGCCCTCAACTGGGCGGTGCGCGAGCAGCTGCCTGTGCTGTTCCTGGTCCAGAACAACGGCTACGCCATCAGCGTGCCCCAGGAGATCCAGACCGGCTCGGACGTGGAGGACATCTCGCGCGGGTTCGACATGCGCGCCATGCACGTGGACGGCACGCGCTTCACCGACATGTACAACAACCTGAGGCCCATGATCGCCGAGATGCGCAACGGGGGCGGGCCGCGCCTGATCGAGGCACACGTCGTGCGCCTGGACTCCCATTCTTCGTCGGATGATCAGAGCAAGTACCGCAGCCAGGCCGAGCTGGACGCCATCGTCAAGGAAGACCCGCTGGCCCATACGGCGGGCGTCCTGCTGAACAAGGGGATCCTCAAGGAAGAGGACATCCGCCGGCTGCACGAGGACATCAAGGCGCAGGTGGACCAGGCGGCGCTGGATGCGGAGGCCGCGCCCGATCCCGATCCCCCCACCGCCGTGCACCACATCTTCTCCTCGCGCCAGCCGGTGAGCCGGGAGACCGCGCCCGGCTCGGCCTCCCAGGAGCCCGTCACCATGGTGGAGGCGATCAACCGGGGGCTGCGCGAGGAGATGGCGCGCGACTCGAAGATCATCATGTGGGGCGAGGATGTGGCCGACCCGAAGGGGGGCGTGTTCGGCGTGACCCGCGGACTGGGGTCGGCCTTCCCGGGACGGATCACCAACTCGGCTCTGGCCGAAGCCAGCATCGTGGGCGTGGCCCAGGGCATGGCCATCGGCGGCTGGCGCCCGGTGGTTGAGATCCAGTTCGGGGACTACTCGTTTCCCGGCTTCATGCAGATGCGCAACGAGATCCCCACCCTGCGCTGGCGCAGCGGCGGCGTGTGGTCGTGCCCCATGGTCGTGCGGATAGCCGTGGGCGGGTACATCCGCGGCGGGCCGTTTCACAGCCAGTGCATCGAGGCCCTGTACGCGCACACGCCCGGCTGGTACATCGCCTACCCGAGCAACGCCGCCGACGCCAAGGGACTCGTCAAGACCGCGTGCCGGATGGACGACCCGGTCCTCTTCCTGGAGCACAAGGGGCTCTACCGGCAGGTCTATTCGAAGGCCCCCGAGCCGGACGCCGACTGGCTGCTGCCGTTCGGCAAGGCGCGCATCGCCCGCGAGGGGACCGACGTCACCGCGGTCACCTGGGGGAGCGGCGTGGTGCGCTGCGAGCGGGCCGCCGATGCCCTGCGGGATGAAGGGGTGAGCGTGGAGGTGATCGACCTGCGCACCATCGTCCCGTGGGACGTGGAGACGGTCATGGCCAGCGTCCGCAAGACGGGCAAGGCCATCGTCGTGCACGAGGCGATCATGACGGGAGGCTTCGGCGGCGAGGTCGCCTCGCGCATCGCCTCGGACGCCTTCGACCACCTCGACGGGCCGGTGCTCCGGGTGGCGGCGAAGGACTCGTTCGCTCCCTACGCGCCGTCGCTGGAGACCTTCGTCCTGCCATCCCAGGAAGAGGTGACCGCGGCCATCCGCAGTCTGGCCTCGTACTAGGCAAGACATCCCCCAGGAGGATGACCCTGCCCGACAAGGAGTCGGCGCAGCAGCGTGCGGACCGCATCCGCGCGTTCCGGGCTGAGTTGGAGCAGCTCGAGCGCGAGGGGGTGCTGAGCCTTCCCTCGGCCGAGCGCGAGCGGCTGGTCTCGCATCACCAGGGGCTCCTCGAGCAGCTGGCGAGCCAGTTCGACATCGACGTCTCCGACACCCAGCGGCAGATGTCCCTGGGGATGCGGGTCGCGTCGTTCCTGGGGGCGCTGGCGCTCGCGGCGGCCGTCTACACCTTCTTCTTCCGCTTCTGGGGGCTCCTGGGAACGTCCGTCCAGGTGACCCTCCTGGTGGCGGCTCCCCTGGCGGCGCTGGCGGGTGTGCCCATGGCGGCGCGCCGCGAGCGGACGCTCTACGTGGCCTCGCTCATCGCCACCGTGGCCCTGGCCTCCTTCGTCCTGAACCTGGGCGTGCTGGGCGCCATCTTCAACATCACGCCCTCGCAGCACGCGCTGCTGGCGTGGAGCCTCTTCGCCGGCCTGCTGGCCTGGGGCTACGGCCTGCGCCTCCTGCATGCCGCTTCGCTGGTCGCTCTGATCCTGTGGATAGCGTCCTGCGTGGGGGTCTTCCGGGGCATCCCCTGGGACATGGTCTGGCGGCGCCCCGAGTCGGCCCTCCTGGCCGGGGCGGCGGTCTTCGCGGCGCCCCTCCTCGTGCGCCGCGCTCCGCCCGGGTTCCACGCGGACCACCGGCTCATCGGTCTGATTGCGATCCTGATCCCCGTGCTGATCCTGGGATTCACGGGTGAGATGAGCTGGATCCCGCTGAAGGCGAAGACCGTGGAGAACCTCTACCAGATCCTCGGCTTCGCCCTCTCCTCGGCGGCCATCGCGCTGGGGATCCGGCGAGGCTGGACCGAGGTCGTGCGCGTGGGCGCGGTGGGCTTCGTCGTGTTCCTCTACATCAAGCTGTTCGACTGGTGGTGGGAGTGGATGCCCCGCTACCTCTTCTTCCTGATCCTGGGCGCGATCGCGCTGGCCATCCTGGTGATCCTTCGCCGGGCGCGCGCCGTGCTTCAGCGGAGCCCCGCGTGACGCGCCCTGTCGCGGCGGCGGCCGCGCTGGTGGTGCTGGTGAACGCGCTGGCCCTGGCCGGGGTGGCGTGGAACCGGAGCGGAGAGCCCGAGGCGCAGGTGGAGCTGACGGCGAGGGAGTTCTGGCTCCCCTGGCGCAATCCTCTGGAGGACGAGAACTCGGGTCTGTCGATCACCCTGTCCTGGAACAACGACTGGCTCTCCGATGACGACTGGCTGGACGCCGCCAAGCTGCGGGAGCTGGGGTTCGACACCGCTATGGCGCCCGGCTCTCCGGAAGCCGATGAATGGTACAGACGCCAGGCCCCCCGGCGCGCCTTCGTCGCCCTGGAGATGGACGGCGACTCATGGAGCCGCTGGCTTGCGCACGAGCAGGAAGAGATCGACGAGACGGCCGCGCGGGCGGAGCGGGGCAACGCGGCCGCCGAAGAGGTGGACCTGGCAAAGGAGCGGCTCGAACGGAACCGCGTCGAGCACTCGAGGCTCTTCGCCATCGACGCCGCGCTCGACGCCTCGGAGCTGCGGGGACGGCATGCCGACCGGTCCCGCGTCTTCATTCTCCCAGCCCGCGTCTCCATCGAGCACTGGGGGATCAAGGAGGACGGGAAGGTCCGCGGGCGGATCGATTCCCTGCTCATCTCGACCACCCACGTCCCCCTGCAGCACAGGGCGGTCCTGGATCAGGCCATCGCCGATCGAGAGGCCGCCATGGAGGCCCCCTTCGAGGGACCGAAGCCTCCGCAGCCTCCCTCCTGGGCGGTCACCCTCGCCTTCGGCCGGCGGCTCGAGCCCTGGATCGTGTCGGTGCGCCCGCTGCGGGATTGACACGGCCTGCCGCCCAGGCGACCATGCCGCCCATGACATAGGAGCCCTTCCATGCCTTCGATGCGTGCCCTTGGTTCCACGGCCCTGGTCTGCGCGGGCCTCTCGCTGACCGCGGCGCAGGCCGCCGAGACCCACCCGTTCTCGGTGCAGGACATGGTGGCCATGGAGCGCCTGGGCGACCCCCAGCCTTCCCCGGATGGCTCCCGCGTGGTGTTCACGCGCAGGACGTGGGACCCGGAGGCCAACAAGGTGCGGATCAACCTCTGGATGGTCTCCATGGACGGACGCACGCTGCGCCAGCTCACATCGGCGGAGGCGCAGGACACCGGGCCCCGGTGGTCGCCCGACGGGCGCACCATTGCCTTCATGTCCAGCCGCAGCGGGTCGTCGCAGATCTGGACCATCAGCCCCGACGGGGGCGAGGCCGCGCAGAAGAGCGACTTTCCCATCGACGTGGACAACGTGCAGTGGTCGCCCGACGGCACCCGGTTCGCCTTCTCCGCCGAGGTGTACCCGGACTGCAAGGACATGGAGTGCACGGCGAAGCGGGACAAGGACGCCGAGGCCAACCCGGTGAAGGCCAGGACCTACACCTCGCTCATGTTCCGTCACTGGGACGCCTGGGAGGACGGCAAGCGGAGCCACATCTTCGTGTGGCCCGGCCGCGGGACGACCGGCCCCGTGGACCTTATGAAGGGGCTCGACGCGGACAGTCCGACCAAGCCTTTCGGAGGCGCCGAGGAGTTCGCCTGGTCCCCCGACGGCCGCGAGATCGCCTTCACCGCGAAGATGGTGAGCAACCCGGCCGTCTCGACCGATCTCGACGTGTACCTGGTGGGGGCCGACGGCACCGGGATGCGCTGCCTGAGCGAGCGGAACGAGGCGGTGGACACGTCGCCCGCATGGTCCCCCGACGGCAAGACGATCGCCTGGCTGGCCATGGAGCGCCCGGGCTACGAGTCGGACCGCCAGGCCGTGGTCCTGTTCGATCGGGCCAATGGCCGGGTGCGGCGCCTCACCGAGGCGTGGGATCGCTCGGCCGGCTCCGTCGTGTGGGCCCGCGACGGCCGCTCGCTGCTGGTCACGGCGGGAGACACGGCGCGCATGAAGATCTTCTCGGTGGACGCCGCCTCGGGCCGCGTCACCGTGCTGGTGGGAGATCACTACAACAGCGCCCTGTCCGTCGCCTCGGGGGGACGGATCGTGTTCCTGCAGGATTCGCTGACCTCGCCGGCCGAGGTGTTCAGCGCGCGCCTGGACGGCTCGGACATCACGCAGCTCACGCACGTCAACGCGGAGCGCGTGGCGGCGGCCCGCATGAGCCAGCCGGAGGAGTTCTGGTTCGTGGGGGCGGGAGGCGATCGCGTGCACGGCTGGCTGCTCAAGCCGGTCGACTTCCGGCCCGGGCGCCGCTACCCGCTCGCCTTCCTGATCCACGGGGGCCCGCAGGGCTCCTGGGACGACCACTTCCACTACCGATGGAACCCCCAGGCCTACGCGGGGGCGGGCTACGTGACGGTGTCGATCGACTTTCACGGCAGCACCGGGTACGGCCAGGCGTTCACCGACGCCATCCGGGGCGACTGGGGCGGCAAGCCCTACGACGATCTCATGAAGGGGCTCGATCACGTCCTGGCCACGTACGACTTCATCGATTCCGGCAGGATGGGAGCGCTGGGCGCTTCCTATGGCGGCTGGATGGTCAACTGGATAGCGGGCCACACCGACCGCTTCAAGTGCCTGGTGAGCCACGACGGGGAGTTCGACGTCGAGTCGTCCTATTACACCACCGAGGAGCTCTGGTTCCCGGAATGGGAGATGCACGGCCCCCCGTACGAGAACAAGGCGATGTACGAGAAGTTCTCCCCGTCCACGTACGTGACGCAGTGGAAGACCCCCATGCTGATCATCCACGGAGCCAGGGACTACCGGCTCGTCGACACGGAAGGGATGGCCGTCTTCACGGCCCTGCAGCGTCGCGGGATCCCGTCCAAGCTGCTGCACTTCCCCGACGAGAACCACTGGGTGCTGAAGGCGAAGAACAGCATCCTGTGGCACGAGACGGTGATCGGATGGCTGGATGAGTGGCTGAAGCGGCCCTAGGAGGCATACATAGGAGGCAAACATCATGATGCTGTCGCTTGCCGTGTCCCTGAGCGTTCTGCTGGCCGCCGGGGCTGCGGCCCCGCCGTCGACCATCGAGAAGGGGGTCCTTGATCACATCGTGCTCGAGGTGGCCGCCCTGCCGGCGAAGCCTCCCCTGGTGGTCCGCCGTTTTCCCGCGCTGGAGGCGAACACCGGGACCGCGGAGAAAGGGGACAACGAGAAGCGGACGGAGGCCGTGAAGATGCTGAAGAACGAGGCCCCGCGTCTGCTGGCCGAGTCGATCCTCAAGAGCCTGGGCACCGGCGCCTTCGCGTCGGTGACCGAGTCGGAAGAGCCGGCCGCCGAGGGGGCCCTCGTCCTGGAGGGACGCTTCACGGAGATCGACCCGGGAAGCCGCGCCAAGCGGTATTGGGGAGGCTTCGGGGCGGGCAAGAGCGGCGTCGGCGTGGAAGGAACCCTGAAGGACGCGACGGGGCGCATCCTGGCCACATTCTCACACCGCCGCCATTCCGGGATTGGCATCGGAGGAGGCGATTACGTGAAGTTCCTCTCGGACGACACGCGTGACGTGGGACACGACATCGCCGTGTTCCTCACGCGCTGGTCTTCGGGAGGAGATCTCAGGAAGTCGGCCAAGTGACCGCCGGGTCGGCGGCCTACTTCTTCTGAACCAGCTCCAGGTCGATGCTGATGGCCACCTCGTTGCCCACGACGAGCCCGCCGCCTTCCATCACGCGGCTCCAGGCCACCCCGAAGTCCTGACGGTTGACCGTCGTGACCGCCGAGGCGCCGGTCTTCATCCCGCCGAAGGCCGAGATCGGAGTCAGGGGGCCGTCCACGTCCAGCACGACATCCTTGGTGACGCCGCGCATCGTGAGGTCGCCGGTGACCTTGAGCTTCCCTTCGCCCGCCTTCTCCACCTTCTTCGACTTGAACGTGATGGTGGGGAACTTCGCCACGTCGAAGAAGTCGGGGCTCTTGAGGTGCTCATCGCGCTTGGGGTCGCCGGTGTCGAGCGTCGTCGCGTCGATGACCGCCTCGACCGTCGACTTGGTGACGTCGGCTTCGTCCATCATGATGGTGCCGGTCATCTTCTTGAAAACGCCGGTCACGTTGGAGATGCCCAGGTGCCGCACCTTGAACTTGGCGCTGGAGTGGGCGCCGTCGATATCCCAGGCGCCGGCCGACACCAGGGCCGGGAACGTGAGCAGGAGAGCCAACGTGAGCGTGGCCGGACGACGAAACATGCGAAACCTCCTCCAGATATCGAATTGTCCCGTGACAGGGCTTCACCGTATGCGAGCCGGTCCACGGTGTCAAGGCGTGGTAGAGTTTCGGCATGGCGCGCTGGCTGCTGAAGACGGAGCCGTCCACCTATTCCTGGGACGACCTCGTGCGCGAGGGGCGCACCGTCTGGGACGGCATCTCCAACCCCCTGGCTCTGAAGAATCTGCGCGCGGCGCGCCCGGGCGATGAGCTGCTCATCTACCACACCGGGTCCGAGCGGCGGGTCGTCGGGGTGGCCCGGGTGGTGAAGGGGAGCGACTCCTCTTCGTCCGGCCAGGTGGAGATCGCCCCCGAGGCGCCCCTGCCCCGCCCGGTAGGGCTCGACCAGATGAAGAAAGACAAGTCTTTCGCGGGATGGGAGCTGCTCAGGCTGCCACGTCTGTCCGTGGTCCCGGTGCCGGACGCGATCTGGCGGAGGCTGATGGCCCTCGCCCGCACTCCATGAAGGAGGCCGCCGGACCGGGGCCTCGCGCCGTCGATCCGGTCTGCCTGATGGAGGTCGAGCCGGACGAGGCGGCCGCGCATCACGACCACGCGGGCCGCCGGTATCACTTCTGCTCGACCTGGTGCCGGGACCGCTTCGCGGCGGATCCCGGCCGGTTCACCGGCGGCCACGCAGCCCCGATCACCCCCGCCTCCCGGCCGGCCGACGTGCCCGCCGGCGCCATCTACACCTGCCCCATGCATCCGGACGTGCGGCAGGTGGGCCCCGGCGCGTGCCCGATCTGCGGCATGGCACTCGAGCCGGCGGAGATCGGGTGGGGCGAAGAGCTTCCGCCCGACCCCGAGCTGGCCGACATGACGCGGCGCCTGTGGGTCGGGGCGGCCCTGACGATCCCGCTGGTGGTGATGGAGATGGGCTCGATGATTCTGCCGGCTCTGCGCGAGGCGCTGCCGCATGGGCGCGTCATGGCGTGGATCCAGCTGGCGCTGGCCAGCCCGGTCGTCCTGTGGGCCGGCTGGCCGTTCTTCCAGCGAGGGTGGGCCTCCATCGTCCATCGAAGCCTGAACATGTTCACGCTGATCGCCATGGGCGTGGGGGCGGCGTGGGCCTGGAGCGCCGCCGCCACCCTCGCGCCCGGCCTGCTGCCTCCATCGTTCCAGGGTCATGACGGCGCGGTGCCCGTGTACTTCGAGGCGGCCGCGGTCATCACGGTGCTGGTGCTCGTTGGCCAGGTGCTGGAGCTGCGCGCGCGGGAGCGCACGCGGGGAGCCGTCCGGGCGCTGCTCGATCTCGTCCCGCGCACGGCCCGCCGCGTGGACCCGTCGGCAGGGCGGGAGGCCGACGTCCCGCTGGCCGAGGTCCAGCCGGGCGACTTGCTGCGCGTGCGGCCCGGTGAGAAGGTCCCCGTCGATGGGATGGTGACGGAAGGGCACGGCCTGGTGGACGAGTCGATGGTGACGGGCGAGCCGATCCCCGTGGAGAAGGCCCCCGGGGCGCCCGTGACGGGGGCCACTCTCGCCACGTCGGGCAGCTTCATCATGCGCGCCGAGCGGGTCGGGCGCGACACGTTGCTAGCCCGGATCGTCCAGATGGTGAACGAGGCCCAGCGCAGCCGCGCGCCCATCCAGAGAGTGGCGGACCGCATCGCCGCCTGGTTCGTTCCGGCCGTGGTAGCCGTGGCCGTGCTGACCTTCGTCGCCTGGAGCGTGTGGGGTCCCGAGCCGCGC
Organism: Candidatus Polarisedimenticolia bacterium; assembly: GCA_050747525.1. Lineage (GTDB taxonomy): Bacteria > Acidobacteriota > Polarisedimenticolia > JACPZX01 > DASXTC01 > JBOGOC01. Next base: position 21,259 of record JBOGOC010000090.1, read on the forward strand.
TTCGCGCACGCGCTGCTCAACGCCGTGGCGGTGCTGATCGTGGCCTGCCCATGCGCGCTGGGCCTCGCCACGCCGATGTCGATCATGGTGGCCACGGGGCGCGGCGCCTCGGCCGGAGTCCTGGTGCGCGAGGCGGCCGCGCTGGAGACCTTCGAGAAAGCCTCGATCCTCGTGGTGGACAAGACGGGGACCCTGACCGAGGGGCGCCCTCGCCTCATGAGCGTGGAGCCCGATCAAGATGAGCTGCTGAGCCTGGCCGCGGCGGTGGAGGCAGGAAGCGAGCACCCCCTGGCCGCGGCCCTGGTCGAAGGGGCCCGCGCGCGCGGTCTCTCCGTGCCGAAGGCTGACGACTTCCAGTCGGTCCCCGGCCAGGGTGTGGTCGGCACGGTATCGGGACGGCGTGTGGCGGTCGGCAACGAGACGCTCATGCGGGCGCAGGGAGCCGCCCCCGATCCCGGGCTCCTCGCGCGCGCGGACGAGCGGCGCCGCGATGGGGGCATAGTGATGCTCGTGGCGCTGGAGGGCCGTCCGGCGGGATTGATCTCCGTCGCCGACCCGCTGCGCCCGGATGCCGCCGACGCGGTCCGACTGCTGCGGGGCGACGGCCTGCGGCTCGTCATGCTCACCGGAGACAGCCAGGCCACCGCCGATGCGGTGGCGCGTCACCTGGGCATCACGGAGGTGCATGCCGGGGTGCTCCCCGACGGCAAGCGCGACGTGGTGCGCTCGCTTCAGGCCTCGGGGAGCCTGGTGGCCATGGCGGGCGACGGCATCAACGACGCCCCGGCGCTGGCGCAGGCCGACGTGGGGATCGCCATGGGGACCGGAACGGACGTGGCCAGGGAGAGCGCCGACCTCACCCTGGTCAAGGGGGACGTGCGCGGGATCGTGCGCGCCAGGCGGCTGTCGCGCGCCACCATGTCCAACATCCGGCAGAACCTGTTCTTCGCTTTCGTCTACAACACCTTGGGGGTGCCTGTCGCCGCGGGGGTGCTCTATCCGTTCGGCGGGTGGCTGCTCAGCCCCATGCTGGCCAGCGCCGCCATGAGCTTCAGTTCCGTGTCGGTCATCGCCAACGCCCTGCGGCTGCGCCGCGTCCGGCTGTGAAGCAGCTTCTTCTTCATCTCGCGTTCACATGGTCCATGGCAGCCTCGCCGCCTGCCGCCGATGGGGCGTGCACCCACCGCCCCCCGGAGTCGTCCCTGCTGGAGGCCGCTCCGACCCTGCGGCCCGAGGCCCTGCGCGCGGCCCTGCGTTCCTGGGACACGCTCTTCTCCCTGGGCGAGATCACCCGCCCGGTGATGACCCTGATCGACTACGGGCTCCCCTCCACCCAGAAGCGGTTGTGGGTGTTCGACATGGCGTCGGGGCACCTCGTCTTTCACGAGCTGGTCTCCCACGGACGCAACTCGGGCAAAGACATGGCCGAGTCGTTCTCCAACGAGGAAGGGAGCCTCATGAGCTCGCTGGGCGCCTTCGTGACCGGGACGACCTACCAGGGCAAGAACGGCTACTCGCTGCGCCTGCGCGGCATGGAGCCGGGGATCAACGATCGCGCCATGGCCCGCGCCATCGTCATGCACGGGGCTCCCTACGTGGACGAAGAGGTGGCCCGCAAGCTGGGGCACCTCGGGCGCAGCCACGGCTGCCCCGCGCTGCGTCCGGCCATCGCCAGAACGCTCATCGACGAGATCCGGGAGGGGAGCCTGCTGTACGTCTGGCACCACGCCGGGGTCCCGGCCGACGCTACGGTGCGGTGAACGCCACGAACCCGTTCACCAGCTCCTGGAGCACCTTGCGCGTCCTCTCGTCCTGGAGCGTCCCGGCCGCGTCGAACACCTGCCCCGCCTGCGCCACGTAGAGCGACTTGCCGTACCACGGGCGCGTCCCCAGCGTGCGCAGCACGGGGAGCCACGCCGTCTGTGCCAGCCTGGTTCCACCCGCACCGGGAGTCGCTCCCATCAGGGCGACGGGCTTTCCGCCGAAGACACGCGCGATGTCCGCCGGCGGCCTGGAGAGCCAGTCGATCGCGTTCTTGAAGACCCCCGGCATGGAGTTGTTGTACTCCGGAGTCGCCAGCAGCAGTCCCGATGCCGCCGCGATCCGGTCCTTGAGTTGCGTCACAGGAGCGGGGATGCCGTCCCTGGTCTCGGCGTCCCCGTCGTACAGCGGTATCCCCGCGAGGGTCTCGATCTCGATCCGGCTCCCGGCCGGCGCCATCTCCGCGGCGGCGCGCAGCAGCGCGGCGTTGTAGGAGCCGAGCCTCAGGCTCCCCGCGAGGCCGATGATGGTGGCCATGCTTTCGATCCTCCCTCGTGGCTGCTGGTTCGCGGAGCATATCGCAGAGGCGGGCAGCGCGAGGTGCAGGACTGCGTGTGCGGTGGGG
>JBOGOC010000091.1:0-179882 GCA_050747525.1 Candidatus Polarisedimenticolia bacterium
CTGCCCCTCCCTGGTCCGAGAGGCTCCCGCCATGCCCCCGATCGGCCGCCCGCGCCGGCCGGGAAGCCCCGGATCCTGCCGCCAAGCTGCCCCAGGCGAAAAGGGACCGCATATCGCCTTCCTACCAGAAGGCGCAATTGTGAGGGCGAGTGCATCACTTATCTGAGTCAGCGCGAAGTCTCTCGAGATGCTCAGCAGCCTTCGCATACTGTGAATCTCCATGAGCGTTGCGCACAACGAATTCGAGATCTGATATCGCTTTACTGCTACGGCCAAGATTGATTAGGGCCACTCCGCGGAATAAATAGGGCGTCAGCCAGCCGGGCGTCTTCGCGATCTGCTGAGTTGACATGCGTATGATTGTCTCATAGTCCCGCTGCTTCTCTGCCGCCACAAGCTGGTTAAAGATGCCGAATTCCTCGCCCATGTGTGCGTTCATTTGACCTGGTCGTCCTTCACGCCGCACCCCGTTAAAGTCCCAGGCTGAATAGCGGCCTTGCGATGTCTTGGCAACCTCCTCCTTCAACGACTCGTTTTCGCGCTGCATTTTCTCAAGGTTGGCCTGATAATCGGCTACCTTAGTCAATAGTTCCTTATTGCCAGCCTGAAGCTGCTTCGTTCCCTCTAGCAATGTATCAATCTTGCGGTCCTTCGAAGCGCTGACCCTCCCGGTGTAGATAGATGTGCCGATGGTAGCCACGGCGACGAGTGCTGTTCCGGCATAGAGCATGTATTTGAAGATGCTGAGCAACAGCTCAGGTGTCATGGTACGGTCCTCTCTCTCGAGTCGAGAATGTCAAGCCTCAACTGCCCGCGGATAGTTTCTCCACGTCAAATCGTCGATGTTATCGCTGCGTCAACTCCACCGGGTCATCACGTCAATTGCCACGTCGGACCGCTTGAGCATCTCCTCGAACAACTTCCAGAACACCTTCTCGACCGCTGTGCCGGCCATCTGCCTGATCTTCGACTTTAGTGTTGCCTTCTCCGCAGCAGGCAATGCCGAGGCGTCTACTCGTGCCTCCAGGAGTGCCTTCAGGGTATCGGGCGCTAACCTCACTGTCACCGTTCCTAACATGGCGCTTAGGCCACCATCCTCCTCAAGGAAGTCGAGCCCCTGAGCGGTAATGCGAGCGGTGAAAATCATCGAGGGCGCGCCCATCACATCAATTCGTTGGGCGACTGGCTCAACGAGCCCGTGTTCTACGAGGTAGAAGGCATTCTTATGAAGATCGGTCTCTTTGAATCGCTCGTGAGTCGAAAGGTCCAAAAACTCGGGATATGCCTCGCGCAGTTTAGTGAGAAGCTCACGCTGAAGGTCTCTGTCGAGCATACGGTCTCCCGTGTAACTACTCTCCTCATACCAAGGGGGGCATGATGCCAATTCCAGCCTACCACGCCTGTCCAGCCCCCTTTGCCCCCCGCCCCTTCCGGCGTATGATGCGACACGTGCCTGTCCATCATGGAGGTTGCCCGTGACGCGACCGTTTCTGACCCCAGTCGTCGTATCAGCCCTGCTCACCGGACATGCATGGGCGCAGGGACTGACAGACCACATCCAACTGCTCGAACCGGGACTGAGCATCGAGGTGTTCCAGAATGAGATGTCTTCCTTCGGCTATGAGGAGGACGGGTTCTCATATCTTGACCCGCGGGTGCAGCCGGGAAAGGCTGGCCATGGGACCGACGCCTCGGGCAACTTTTACCAATTGAACCTGCGGAACCTACCAACACCAAACGGCTGGCGCTGCCAACAGGCAACAAACTCGGTACTGCAGCAGGAGCTTGAAGTCGAGCGGCGCACCTCATCGTCCTCGACCATCATCGCCCGCATCGCCCGCTGCGTTGAGCTCGGTGAGCCACGGTTTCAGGTGACTGGAGTCACTAATCTTGCAGTGGACAGCGTGAATGGGATGATGTACTTGGCTGTGCTGAGCTTATTCCATCGCTGTGATGGGCCCGAGTGTTCCATCTACGAGCCGCAGATGGGAACAGTCCGCATCTCCGGCCTCCCCACCCTCCTCGACATCATCCTCTCGTACCAGCCGCCCTCGACGCTCAGCTTCAACGTTCCCGTGCGCCCAGAGGGCCTTCCGGGCGCCGACAGCTTCGCCGTGTATGCCGGCGACCTGCGCACCGTCTCGGACTTGTCGCAGGCGTCGCCGCTGCAGTGCACCGTCCCGGCGGGGCGGGCACCGGTGCCAGGGGAGCAGCTGACGGTGTCGGACACGCTGCCCGACCCTGCCACAGGCTCCGGCCGCTACTACCTTGCCGCGGTGCGTCATGGGGCTCAGATTCGGGCGGGCCGTAGTAGCATGGGCGGCGTGATGCAGGGGAGGAATGCGGCGGTGATGCCAGGATGCCAACCGTGAGAAAGGTCGGCCTATACACGGCCGCGGCTATCTGCGGCCTGCTTGGGCTAATCGGCGTGCTACGTCTGGTTGAGACACTAATCTTCGAGGGTCGAAACAACGCATCCGCCTACGGCGCCGGACGGCTCACCGGCCATGCCTTGCTGGCAGCCCTCTTCCTTCTACTCTGCCGGAAGGCATACTCGAAGGCTCATGCAGTCCGAAGCTAGATCGGTTCTGCGCGCAATCGGCATGCTTTTCGTGATCATCGGAGCCGCCCTGTTCATCTATGGTTCCTATCCCCACTACCGGCGGCTTCGGGTCGAGATGCTAGAGACGCCGCGCAGCGCTGCGGCTGTCAAGCAGGAGGGGGCCAGGGCGCGGATCCTCCTGATGGGTGTCGGCGCAACGAGCGCAGGAGCACTCCTTTGGTGGCGGTCTACGGTCCTGCCTCGTGGAGGCTCTCGCCCGAGATGATCACACGCGAGAAGGCATCAGAAATCGCAGCAAGCCGAGGGAAGGTAACGAAGGTCCTCTCGGTGGAGGAGGTATCGCGGCCACCTCTCATCTATGGCCTGGACAACCTCACGAACTACTGGATCGCTTATCTCGACCGAGAGATGCCGTGGATGATCCAGTCGAGCCTCGTGGTCCTCGTGTCACAGCAGGACGGGCGGGTCGCGTACGTCGGGCATGCTTGTGATGAGGGGTAGCGACCGCAGCTGACTGTGCCTAATGTACCGCCATCCTTTCCTAGGAGGAACTTCGCTGTGCACGTACTCGTTGCTTCGTTGTTGTTCCTACTGCCTCTCGTGAGTCCATTAGCCTCCTCCAATGACGCATTTGACCTCTTGGTCCATGCCAAATCGATTCGATGCAAGTTCGACCAGGGGACCGTGGCAGTGTACAAGTCTGGAACGCTGACGCTCAAGCAGGAGAGGTTTGGCGAAGACAACACGTTCACTTTCGATTCCATCAATCCGCGAGCCAGTACTGCGCGGCTGATTGCCAACGCTGGCGCAGGAGATGTCACTGTTCTTCCGACGATGGGCGGTCTTACGTTCGTCGAGACAACCACATTCGGGAGTGTCAACGTCACAACCGTGTTTGGGGACTATGCAACTCCTTCCACGCAGGAATATATTGGGGTCACATCGAGACATGTTGCTGTGTTAGGAGGTCCGATACCGTCTCAGTATCATGGCCTATGCAGAGTCCTCCCCTAACATGGAGGCCTGACGGTCGATCCTTTCGCCTCGGTCACAACCCGTGTCGTTGAACTCTAGGTCCTGGCCCATCATCCTCCTCATCGACGACTCCCCCCAGGTTCGCGAGGTCCTCCGCATCGGTCTCGAATCCGAGGGATACCGCGTCATCGAGGCCCCCGATGGCCGCGAGGGCGTGGCGCTGTACCGCGAGCACCGGCCGGCGGTCGCCATCGTCGACATCGTCATGCCCGAGAAAGACGGCATCGAGACGGTGCGCGAGATACTCGCCATAGACCGCGCCGCGGTCATCTTCACCATGTCGGGCGCCGATGAGGACTACCAGGAGGTCGCCAGGATGCTTGGGGCGAAGCGGGGGTTCAGGAAGCCGGTCAGATTGGGCGAGTTATGCGAGGCGATCCGCCAGGTGGCGCGATGAAGGAAAGCGAGTCACGATCGGGCGAGATCGAGGAGCCTCCTTCGCGGGTCGTGTACTTCCTCGGGGCCGGTGCGACCCGTGCTGACTACCCAGAAATTCCCCTTGGCGACGACCTACTTGACGCGGTCCTTCGAAACGAGGACGTCGGAAAGGAGGTCAGCGCGATCCTATCGATGGTCTTCACCGGGTCGAGCGTGGAGCCAATGGCCCCTAAAGCTAGTCGACCTAGGCTGGACGACGTCTTTACCCTCATGGATGCCACGCTTTCGGGTCGAGCTGCCTGCCCCGTGGGTTGGGCTCCCGAGAAGATTCCCAGGTTCCGTCGCTATCTCGTGGGGGCCATGGCGAAGGTCATCACTGATTCAATCGGGGGAAAACCAGCGCCGCAGGCAAAGGCCCTTATCGCTCGGGCAAGGGAGGAAGAGGCGGCTTTCATCTCAACCAACTATGACGTCGCGATGGACACGACTCTGCACGATCTGAACAACGTGAACTACGGCCTCGCGATCAGGAATCACCTTCGTTTTTTTGGCCCCATCCCAGATGTCCCAGGTCATCAGGACAAAGTGCGACACTTGATGCCGCTCTCATCGTTCGAGAACATCGGTCCTACCAGTCTCCTGAAACTCCACGGCTCTCTCAACTGGCTCTACTGTTCTCGCTGTGATGAGCTGGACATCACACCTCAGTATGAGGGAGCAACGGTCCTTCTCCTGGACCCAAGGACCGGCCGATGCGCAGCTCCGCATTGTACCGGTCGCTACGAAGCCCTTCTGATTGGGCCCAGCCTTGAGCAGAGGTACGAGAACCGGATTCTCAGAGAGACCTGGACTATGGCCGAATCCACGCTTCACGATGCAGAGAAACTGATCATCGTGGGTTATTCACTGCCCGAGGCCGATTACCTGATTCGGGCGATGCTCGTTCGATCATTCGCTCGGCGGAGCGATCGCGTCACAGTCGTGGATAAACAGGAGGCCGGAGGCGCTCAAGCCAAAACCTTGGTGAGCAGATACCGGCGTCTATTGCCTGCATGCTCCTTCAGATTTGACGGGCTAGAGGGTTACCTCAGCACGGCAGGTCCCTGACCCCCGCCGCGAGCTCCTCGTCGGCCGGGTGCGTGTAGATGATCGTCGTGAGCGGCGACGCATGCCTCGCGAACCGCTGCGCCAGGAAGAGGTTCCTCGACGCCCGGTAGACGTTCGTGACCGCCGAGTGGCGCAGGGAGTGGAAGTTGTACCGCCGATCGAAGCCGGCGCGGGCCTGCCACCAGGCGAAGCGCCACTGGGCGGCCCGGGGGGAGAGGCGGCGGCCCTGGCCGGACACGAACAGCGGGGCGTCGGCGTCAACGGCCTGACCGTTGCTCCGCTTCCATGACAGGAATTCCGCAAGCTTCGGGACCAGCCGCTCCGGCAGGAACACCTCGCCCCGGCGGCCGCCCTTCGTGGTCGCCTGGCGCAGCACGATCCGCCGCCGCACCGTGCGCCCGTCCGGCGAGACGTCGCCCACGTTGAGGCTCAGCAGCTCGTTGAGGCGCAGGCCGGTGCCCAGGGCCATCGAGTACAGGAGGTGGTCACGCGGGGCAGCCGCCGTCGCCGCCAGCAGGGCCGCTTGCTCGGCGGCCGTCATCGTCTCGGGGGCGCGGAATCTAGGGAACATGCGCATACAAGGGCGTGAAGGGGGATGGAAGTCAAGGCGCATACTGAAGATATAATCGGGATCGGCTTCGTGGACCTTGTCAAGGAGAAGGAGCCGATGGCGGCTCCCCTCAGGGATCTGTACACCAACTGTCAACGCTCATAGGGACAACACTAGGCGCGCCTGATGCGCGATGAGGGTGACAGACAAGAATGCGATGGCATGAAAGCCCCGGCCGATGACGTGGGAAGCCTGATGAGCGTAGAAAGATCTCGACTTCTCTCCCTTATCGAATTCTCTGCGCAGTCCGCGCGGCTGAGGGGCAAGCCAGCCGCGACCGTTGCCGCACACGGTCTCTTCGCCCTGTACGAGCACGAGATCAAAGGACTTCCGGGCATCCACATTAACGCTAACGGCGCCGAGAGCGAGGACGAGGTTTGGCTTGCGGTTGAACGGCTGCACGAGATGAGTCCGCCGGATATTGCCAGCGCGGTACTGCGGCCCTGGGTGCAGATGACGCAGGGGCCAACGGAAGAGCCGCGGCTGCGCGAGGCCATCGACGGCGCAAGCCTGATTGCAGAGGGCACGCATTGTTCATCGGCATGTTCACCCGAGCAAGGCAAACCTGTCATCGCCCCCCAGACAACGGTCATGCTCTCCGACTACGACAAGCTTGCCCTGGTCAAGGCCCAGTTCGCCACCTATCTCGACACGAAGTGGCGCCCCTGGGCAGGTGAAGAGAAACTTCGCCGCATGACCATCCGCCTTTATTCCCAGCTCTTCACGCTCAAACAGCGGCTCGAGGGCGGCATCGTCGAAGCGCAACTCGAGCTCGTCTGGGGCGTTGGCCTGGGCATCTGGAACTCCGGTGGCGCCACCTTGTGCTACCCGCTGGTAGGACGGCTGGTCGAACTGTCGCTCAACCCTGTGACGGCCGAAGTGGAAATCCGACCCCGGGATGTCGATGCTCGCATCGAGATCGACTGGTACGCATCCGTCGATAACCCTGGCGTTGCTGATCTCGAGAAGGCGGCAAAGGAGTTCTTTGGGAAGGCCACGACAACCTTTTCCCCGTTTGACCGCGGAACCTTCGAGCCGTTGCTTCGCACGGCGACCACCAACCTCGACGCGAACGGCATCTACTGGCCAAACGAAGCGCAGGCGGAGGACCGGACGCTGCCGAAGGCGGACGACAAGCTTAAGGTCACCGACACGTGGGTGCTCTTTGCGCGTCCGCGCACCAACAGCCTGTTCCTGCAAGACCTGGAGAAGCTGAAGAAGGAAGCCGAGGAAGCCGAGTCGTTCCCGCCCGCGGTGTCTGCGGTCGTGACTGACCCAGACACGACCAACCCAGTTGTCGAACTGCCATCTTTCCGTGGTGTCTCCGCTTCATACCACTCGGAGTCCAACACAAGCGGCAAGAAGGCGCGCGACCTCTACTTCCCTAAGGCCTTCAACGACGAGCAGGTCCGCATCATCCAGCTGCTGGACATTTCCGACGGCGTTGTCGTGCAGGGTCCACCTGGCACGGGCAAGACGCACACCATCGCCAACGTCATCTGTCACTACTTGGCCGTAGGCAAACGGGTGCTAGTGACCTCGATGAAGGACCCGGCATTGGCGGTGTTGCAGGAACAGCTTCCTGAGGAAATCCGCCCACTCGCTATTTCCCTGCTGACGAGCGAACAGAAGGGCATGAAGCAGTTCGAACACGCCATCCACAAGATTGCCTCCGAGATACAGGGCCTCGACCGCGGAAGCACCGCTAGATCCATCAACCATCTTGAGGAATCCGTAGATGCCCTTCACGGCAAGCTTGCCAGCATTGATCGCAAGATCGGCGAATGGGCGAGACGGAACCTTGCCAAGGTCACGATGGAAACCGAGGAAATCGACCCTCAGGACGCCGCGCGCGAGGTGGTCCAGAACGCCGGCCAGTTCGAGTGGATTCCCGACTCCCTTGGAATTGCTCCGGAGTTCGCGCCGCAGTTCTCGGATGCGGACGTTGTGCGGCTGCGCGAGGCAAGGCGTACTCTAGGTCAAGATATCGACTACCTCGATGCGTCTCTGCCGCAGCTCGTGGAGCTTCCCGACTCCAAGGCACTACTCGAAATCCACCAGGACCTGTCCCAGTTCGAAAGGCTGAAACAGGCCGTGGCAGACGGGGACGTTCCGGCGCTCGCCGATTCGAGCCAGCAGACACTTGCTTTCGCTCAGACACTCCTCATGCACATCGAGACCGTTCAGCGCCTCCGCGATCATGTCATTCAGGCGAATCGTCCCTGGACGGTCGCCATGCGTGAACGTCTGCGGCACGTGAGCAACGACAACCTTCTGCCGATTCTGGAAGCCCTTGGCGCCGAGCTTGAGCAAGCTGTCGAAAGGCGCAAGGCGTTTCTTGAGCGGCCGGTTACCACGCCCGCAGGCATCGAGCTTGATACCGAGCTCGTGGAAGCGGTGAGAAATCTCACAGACGGTAAGAGTGCCTTTGGTTTGAAGGGCCTGTTCGGCAAGTCAGCCCAGAAGCAGCAGCTGGACAGTATTCGTGTTCTTGGCGATCCCCCTGCCGACGCCGAGAGCTGGGAGCATGTGGCCGAGCATCTGGTGTTGTTGAAACGACTGCGCGAACTCGCCTTGCGCTGGAACGCTCTTGCCCAGGAGCTTCAGCTCGAAGCGGTGCCGGGAGACCGCCCGGAAAGCGGCTTGGCCGCCGCCCAAGGGTACGCGCTTTACCTCAAGGTGAAGGACGTAGTGAAGACGGAAGGCCAACTCCGCACTGCGGCCTCTGACGTGTTCCCCAACTGGGCTCATGTTCACGAGGTGGCAGATGACATGCAGCGAATGGCTGAACTGGAGAAGGCGCTGCGGCATCACCTCACCAAGAATCGACTCGCCAATGTCTGGGCTCACAAGGAACGCCTTCAGAAGGTACTGGAAGGCCGCACGGGCCGCGTCATAAAGGACATCCGCCGGTTTCTCGCCGAAACGCTGGGGAACCCTGAAATTGAAGATGTACAGATGCAGGCTGAGTGGACGGCGCTGATGGCGGAGCTATATCGCGTGCTGGGTTTGGGCACGCATCTCGCCGCCCTGCGTGAGGGTTGCGGCAGGGTTGAGGACTCCGGTGCAGCTAGGTACGCGGCGTCGCTCAGGCGATCACTTGAGGGCAACGTGGATGGCCTCCTCCCGGACAACTGGCGCAGCGCTTGGCGCTTGAGGCGCCTGGCCACCTACCTTGAATCGATTGACGCGCAAGGAGAACTGAAGAGCTTGGCGAAGGATCGCCACCAAGTGGAGAGCGATTTGTCGCGTGCCTACCGCGATATCGTGGTGAAGCGAACATGGCTGACACTCGCGGAGAACGCTTCGCACAGTATCCGGGCCGCGCTCCAGGCGTACCTCAACGCCATTCAGAAGATCGGCAAGGGCACGGGCAAGCGTGCGGTGCGCTATCGGCATGATGCGCGTAGGGCAGCATCTCAGGCGAACCCTGCAGTGCCGTGCTGGATAATGCCACACTACCGCGTGTCCGAATCGCTGCCTGCAGAACTGGGCTGCTTCGACCTCGTCGTCATCGACGAAGCGTCGCAATCCGACCTAACGGCATTGCCTTCCTTGCTCCGGGCAAAGAAAGTTCTCATCGTCGGCGACGACAAGCAAGTCTCCCCCGAAGGCGTGGGTCTCGAGGAGGAGAAGATTCGAAGCCTCATGAGTCGCTTCCTCGGCAATCAGGTGGACACCTATCGCCCGCAGATGTCTCCGGAGCGCTCCGTCTATGACCTGTTCAAGGTAGTGTTCGCCAAGAGCGCGGTGATGCTCAAGGAGCATTTCCGCTGTGTCGGTCCGATCATCGAGTACTCCAAGCGCGAGTTCTACAATCACGAGCTGCGGCCACTTCGCATGCCCAAAGCTTCCGAGCGTCTCGACCCGCCCCTCATCGACGTGGTGGTGGAAGACGGCTATCGAAGAGGTGACGTCAATCTGCCCGAGGCGCGATTCATCGTCGATGAAATCAAGGTTATTGTGTCTGACCACAAGATGGGCGGGCACTCCATTGGGGTCGTCTCGTTGCTCGCCGATAAGCAGGCACTGTTGATATGGGAGCGGCTGACCGATGAGCTAGGACCGGAAGTAATGCAACGCCATCGCATCGCATGCGGCGATGCACGCACGTTTCAGGGGAAAGAGCGTGACATCATGTTTCTCTCGATGGTGTCGGCGCCCAACGAGGTCGGGGCGCCGCTCTCCCGCGATACCTTCGCCCAGCGTTTCAACGTGGCGGCTTCGCGCGCGAGGGACCGGATGTACCTGGTGCGCTCGGTGACACCGGAGCATCTGAGCGAGGCGGACCGGTTGCGGCGCAGTCTCATCGCACACTTCGCCACACCCTTCGCGCAGGATGAAATGTGCGTGGAGAATCTGCGGACACTGTGCGAGTCGCCGTTCGAACGCGACATATTCGACGAACTCGCGCAGCGCGGCTATCGGGTGACGCCTCAAGTGCGGGTCGGCCAGTACCGGATCGACATGGTTGTGGAGGGGCACAATGACGCTCGGCTGGCGGTCGAGTGCGATGGTGACAAGTACCACGGCCAAGACAAGTGGGCCGACGACATGCAGCGCCAACGGGTCCTGGAGCGCGCCGGTTGGGTGTTCTGGCGGTGTTTCGCCTCCGCCTTCATCCGCCGGCGGAAGGACATACTGGACGACCTGTTGAAAACGTTGGCCGAGCGAGGCGTCGAGCCGATTGGGGCCGAAGGTGCGCAAAGGAGCGTGCATACCGAGCGCCGCGTCGTATCGTGTCTCACGGAGCCGGCGGTAGGGCAGGGCACCGCGATGCCTGTCGAAGTGGTCAAGAGCGCACAGGCGTCGAGTCCTAAGGTAACGCCGACACAAACTAGTTCAGCAAGGGGAGACGCGCCTCCGGTAGAAACGCAGCTGCATGCATCGACTGGCGACAGGAACCTCGATGGTCATTCGCGATTGAGCGTGTCTTCGATCAACTCACGAGACACCAAGCTGCCATTCAGCGATTATGTAGAGTATGCCGGCTTTTCTGGGAATGACCCTCGCAGCATCAGCGCGCATGAAGTCTCAGAGGCAATTGTCCGGATCGTGGAGGTTGAAGGCCCAGTGGTTGCGAAGCGAGCCTTCGACATTTACCTGAGGGGCTGCGGCATCAAGCGAATGGGCCATGAGCTACGGAGCACGATGAACAAGGCGCTGGCGGAGGCCATTCGAAAGCAGCATCTTGCTTCTGAAACTGAGGGGACCGCAAGTGGTCCGCTATTCTCGGTCGTTAGAGTGAACGGTAGCCCCATGATCAAAGTGCGGACTAGGGGGCCGCGATCCTTCGAGGAGATTCCACCAAGCGAGCTGCAAGTTGTAGCGAAGTACTTTGTTCAACGACGCGGCCTTGTAATGGGCAGTGATCAACACCTGCGTGCGGTGTTAGAATGCTTTGATCTGAAGCGCCTGACTACGCAAGTCAGTACGGCGCTGTTGAAGATTATGGAAAGGAGCATCCCGTACGTGGATGAGTTCTTGAGTGACATGCACGAATAGCGTCCTGGAACGCACTCACAGCCGAATGAACTCATTTTCGACATCGTGTCGTAGCAGGATGTCGGCTACTCGCAGGGCGCACACCGTGCTACCCTCCCATCCTCTCCGCCGCCCTGATCGCGGCCTGGATCCCCTTCTCCGCGCGAATCTTCTTGATGGCGGCAGCGGCCCGCGGCTTCATCCCGCGCAGCGTGCCCATGTATCGGCCCTGCAGCTTGAGGGCGGCGCGGCGCTTGGGGGTGATGGTGATGGTCCGGCGGGCCGGTGCGGACGCGAGGGGCCGGCTACCGTTGCGACCGTTCTTCACAGCCTCCTCCAGCGCCGGCCCCATCCTTGCGAATGCGGCCGCCAGCTGGGCGAAGGAGCGGCGGATCATGTGTATCTCTCGGGCGACAGACTTTCGAGCCATGGCGTATCTCCACAAGGGCAGGTTGTGATGGACCGGATTGACGATTGACGGGGCGAATGTACCACAGACTGGTAGTGTGACGAGTCGACCACTGTCAATCCATTCCCTGTCGTTTGCTGATTGCTGCCATCGCCGTATGGAACTCGAGTACTGGCCAGTCGTCAGTGTTTCTCGGAGTGTTCGGAGTCACGGACGCAGCCATGGCCTCGGAGGTTGTGGCGAGCTGAGAGAGGAGATCGTGGAGGTTCTCTGATGAAAGCGGGAAACCTTCGAGTGCTCTGGAAATGTCGGTCGTGATCGAAGGGACGGCCAGAGACTCGGCAACTCGCTCAATCGAGGGCCGTAGAGGAGATATCGAGGCCAGGAAGATGATGTCGCTTGGGCCGTTCTCGAACGCGACGACGTTCGGGAAAACATCCAGCAAGGTCGCCGCCACGATATGAATATCCTCCGGACCCATTTCGTAGTCCGGTACCCACGTCGCGAAGATGCCGCCAGGCTGCAGGCGGCTTCTGACCAGAGCGTAGAACTCGGTTGTGAAAAGTCCCGAGACCCCCGAGACCCAAAGGTGAGACGGCTCGGAGATGATGACGTCGTAGGTCTGAGGGCTGCTATTCAGAAGCATCCGGCCATCCGTGACGTTGAGGGTGAGCCTTGGGTCGTTCATGGCGTTGTCGTTGAGATCCGAGAAGAACCGCTTAGCCGTAAAGGCGATCTGAGGATCAAGCTCGGCTTGAGTGATGACCTTGACCTGAGGATGGTGAGCGATGGCCGCGAGGGTGAATCCAGCTCCGAGGCCGATATTCAGGACCTGAGAAGGGGCGGCATGCATCAGCAGAGGAAGGTGGCCGATGAGGGACTGCGTGGAAACGTCCCCGGGGGCGTTGGAAGCCTCCGACCGTCCGTTGTGTCTGAGGTAGCGGTAGGAGGCATCCTGGGTCACGGTGGTAACCCCGTACGCGCTGAACCCACGGTAGAGCACGCTCTCCTTGGCGCGTGCCATTCTGAATTCTTCGAAGGAGTTGAAGCGGAGACCGTGGTAGTAGGCCGCGAAAGAAGCCTGCGGCTCGGGCAGAAAGAGCCCGATCGCCGGAACAACAGCCATGGACACGGCGAACGCCGTCCGTAAGGATGGTTGGCGGCTCATAGGGCCAACCCACCATCCGCAGACGATGTAGATGCCTGCGGCCGCCAGCACCGTAGCCCTGAGGCCCAGCAGCGGAATGAGCACCAGCCCTCCGGCAAGAGCGCCGAGCACTCCGCCTAGGGTGTTGAGGCCATACAGTCTGGCCACCGCATTGCCGGGTTCAGGGCTCGCGGCGGCGAGCAGCTTCACTCCCAGACTGAAGCCAGCTCCCATCGCTCCGGCAGGGATGATGATACTGGCCAACCCAAGGAGAAACAGAAGGGACTGGAACAACCATGCACCACTGCTCGCGCCGTAGGCAGCAAGGTATAGACGCTCCCATACCGGAGAAATGACGAGTAACGCCGGTGCGGTTCCTCCCACGAGCAAGAGCAGCGCTCCAAGCGAGCCGCGAAGATCTGTGACTGCTTCGATGCGTCCTCTCATGAGCTGACTTCCGACACCAAGCGCGGCAAGAAACGCCGCAACCGTGAGCGCGAAAGAGAAAGTCGAGGTACCGATCACGAGAGTGAAGAGCCTGATCCAGGCCACCTCGAGGACAAGAGCGGCAGCACCCGTCGCGAAGAAGAGGCTGAGAATCCAGGACGACTGCTGTCCAGGCTGAGACCTGCGAGAGGGTTCGCCGGGTTTCGAGTTCGCCCGGAACAGCAGCAGCGCGGACAGAGCAAGACCTGCACCGGCCAGAACTCCAGTTGCGCGCAGCCCTAGAGCGGGTATGAGGAACAGGCCGGCTGCTATGGCTCCGGCAGCGGCTCCGAGGGTATCAGCAGCGTAGGTTGAAGCAGTGCTACGTCCAAGTGCTGACCCTGCAGAATGCATGGTTGTAAGCGCGGGATACGAGTAACCCACAGCCATACCCACGGGGACGACCATGAGGCAAAGCAGCATCGCTCGCAGGGCGAGGACGGCCGGCATGACACCACCCAGCCAGGTTAGGGAAGGACTGAGAGCGGCGGACAGGAGCGCCCCCGCAGCCAGAAGCCACGCACAGCGGCGCGAAAGCCGCCCCGGCACTCCCATCGAAGCAGCCCACCCTCCCAGCCCGATTCCAGCCAGGAAGGCAGCCAGAAGGACGGCGTTCGCTTGGGCGGTGGCGCCTAGGAACGTCGCGGCCTTTCGCGAGGCGACCACTTCGAACACGAGCGAGCAGGCGTTTACCAGAAAGACAGCCAGGATGACCAGTGACCTGCTCAATCGGGGGCCTTTGGGGAGGTCAATATCCTAAGGTTGCGCTCTGCCTCGTAGAGGTCCGGCTGCAGCCGAAGGGCCAGCTTGAAGTCAGCCTGGGCCTGTTCCAAGTTGCCAAGTCGAGCATGAACCAGACCCCGGTTGTTGTGGGCCTGGGCGTCAGCGGGGTAGAGCCGGATGGCGGTGTCGAAGCTGGCGAGGGCCTTCTCGAGCTTCCCCAGCTTCATGAGGTCGATTCCCTGGTTGTACCAGGCGGCCACAAGCTGAGGGTGCAACCGCAGGGCCTTCTTGTAGCGTCCCAGGGCTTCCTTGGTCATCCCCTGCTTGCTGAGCGCCACCCCTTGGTTGGACAGCAGGTGTGCGATGACCTCGTCGTCGTTCAGGTCGCGCATGAACACGCCGGCGTCGATCGCTGCCTGGTCGATCCTGTGTCGGCGGCGATAGATGTCGTCGTCCAACTCGGTGCCGCCTTCCATGACATCGACGTTGCGGACACGGTCGGGCAGACGGACGCGGATGAACACGTGCACCGGTGTCGCGACGGCGTGAGCGTCGAGCCCCAGCTGGCGGGCCATCGAGAGGTAGACGATGGCCAGGCCCACGCAGGTTCCGCGGCGGTTGGCCAGGACGGCGGCGAGGGAGGAGCCTTCGGGTGTCGTGGAGTCGCTGAGGGGAGTGAAGCCGCTGGCCCCGAAGAAGTGGGCGTTTAGGGCGTCGAGGGAATGGTCGAGCCCAGCTACCTCCCGTTCAAGGGCTGCCAACACCGAGCGGGTCGGCTGTGTCTCATCGGTAGCAAGGGCACGAGAGACCAGATCCTTCTCGGCAAGCGTGACGCCTGGCGCAAGCAGGAGAGTGGATGCGATAACCGCATGAACGATTCGTGGAGTTCGCACGAGAAACATTTTGACACGGCTTGCGGAAAACGGTAGAAGGATAGCATCACGAGTGCCGGCCACCTCAAGGTAACGGGAGTCCACTCGTAGGAAACAAAACCAAGTCAAGAGGAGGAGTGTCGGTGTACTTTCGGAGTGTCCATCGCGGACTATGCCTCGCGGCTCTCGCTGTCACCATCCTCTGCTTTTCATCGCCGTTACCGGCCCTCGACGATAACCTAACCAAGGGCGCTACCCAAAACCATGTATTCGAAGCAGGCATGTGGGGAGAAGACATCGACCTGTTGAACGGGGGCCTGAACCTCTCCATACCCATCGGCCCTAACTACAAGGTTTCCGCCGATGTTTCACTTCAGCTCAAGCTCACGTACTCAAGTAAACTGTGGGTCTTCGAAGATTCTGAGGATTTCTACGGCGGCAACAAGCGGCATCGGTCACGGTCTCGCTTGCAAGGTCATGGCCAGGCTGGCCTTGGATTCATGCTCCACATGGGACGAATCCTTACCCGTGCCAATTCAGTTGAATGTGACGCATTCGACCCCAACAAGAGCCGGGTGGAAGAGCATGTCTTTGAGGACTCAACAGGAGCCGTTCACACGGACCAAGGACCAGCCTATTGGAGAGGGTCGCCAGACGGTAGCTACACGCGCTTCAATGGAACTGGTTCCGTTCAGACCCCTGACGGTATCAAGCGAACTCTGGGCCATACGGTAAGCGATCTTGCGACCACGGACTGGCCGAAGTGTGCATCGGTGTACCCGCCACCGCCGGGATCCTCCAATGCAGGCTACGATGTCTACACGAACGATTACAGAGGCAACTACGTTACACAAATCGAGCGGTCAGGGCAACCGAGCAACTACTTCCACATTGACTATGATCCCAATGTCGGGATGCAACATCTAATAAAGACGATCACTCCTTACCGAAATGGAATTCCCGATCATTCCCAAGCGATTACGTTTGAAAATAGCAGGGAGCATCCATCTCTTCCTGGACAGCCGCCCCTCAGCATGGGGTATGTGAAGAGTATCACCTTACCTGTCTTTAGCAGTGATCCAAACACTGTTGTCACTGCAACCTACGTATTCAACTATACGGTCGACACACTTCAAGACTTGTTCGTAAATCCCCTAGATCCTAATGATCCTGACAAGGCCCTCGACAATCAGGATGTGGATCCAAATAAGTCGGACAAATTCGAGGACGTTCTTCTGCTGACGAAGATTGATTTTCCCTCCTCGCCTGGACAGCAAGCGTTCTCCATGAGTTTCGGGTATAGCGGTCCAGGCTTCTGGGGGAGAAATGTAGGCCTGCTAAGGTCGCGAACTCTGCCAACCGGTGCGGGTATTGAATATGATTATGGTTTTTACGAATTCAGCCCAGAAGTGTGTAGCCCTGGAATGATGGGCACTTGTCCAGAAATACAAGGTTGCACACCCTCATCTGGTGCTTCGGTATGCAGCAGCCAACTGGATCCCGCTGGCATGACCATTGGTGTCGTGGCGAAGCGGATCAAGCCGACTCCAGGACAGAGCTTCGAATGGAAGTACGATAGAAACACTCATGCCGAGGGACGTCCCAACCCTGCTGCAGTTGTCGTGTCCGACCCATTGGGGAACGACACCGTCACGTACTTCCACGCGCAAAGCTGGGATGCTAGGCCGACACCTCATCCTGTGCTTGTGAATTTCTATCACAATAATATCTGGAACAACGGCCTGTCGTACAAGACTGAATACTATAAAGGAGCTTCAGCTAATCCAGGTAATTTAGTACGCACAGAGTACCAAGTGTGGGAGGACGACGTCGACAATCCAACTATCCCGACAGATTACAGGCATACTGGCAATTACAAACGCATTATAGAGACCGGCACGATTTATAACGACGACGGCGGGAGGTTGGCTAGAGCTGAAATGAAGGGATGGGACGGCCTGGGTCATTTTCGTGAGACAACGGAGTTTGGTTTTGACGGCCTTCCCTACAGAATTCACCGAACGGACCACAACAGCATCACAGACCCTTCCTCTCTGTGCCCCGGACTCTCACAGGCACACTGCAATAATTGGATCTTGTGGAACAAGACCTACTCTCAGGTACTAGATCGCTCAGGTACACTACAGAAACGGTCTGAGTACGCTTACGATCCGCTGGGATTCCTCCGACTCCAACAAGACCTACTGACTCTTCCGATCGCAATTGGTTCGGAATTGATTTCCGGTGACCCGAACAGCGGAACCGCGGGTGATGTGAAGACACAGTTCTACTACGAGGGTGATCCTGACTGTCCGGATCCAAACACACGATATGCAAGCGGGAATGTATGCAAGAAGGTTGTAAGCGACTACGCAGCGTTCTCACACACCGAGCACTACACATATGAGAAGGGCACCTATCTCCAGAAGCGCAAGATAGTTGGTATTGATCCCTGGTTTCCTGTGGACAACGACGTAGACCTGAGTACTGGACTTGTAAGGGCATCACGGGATCCTGCCGGCGTGCAGACAACCTTCGAGTATGACAAGTTGGGTCGACTTCTCTCGGTCGTGCCAGGTTCGGTTGCTGATTCGAGTGGTGCAACTGAGGCGATAGCAAACATTACTTACCCATCGATACTCACTACCAGGCTAGAACAGGCTATTAGCGGCAACGACAAAATATTCTCCGAGTTCAGCTTCGACACGTTAGGGCGACTGACTAGGACAGATAGACGACAATGGGACGGAAACCTCAAGAGTCAGTCGCGAACGTATGACATTCTGAACCGAGTGACGTTTGAAAGTGAATGGGGAAGTTCTGTAGCTGGTACTGAATTCGACTATAGAATCTTTAGCGACCCCAACCATCCATACACCGATCCCATCGGAAGGGTTCAGGCGACGACAACGGCCGATGGCCATGTCACACGGTTCTCATACAGAGGGACTGCATCAACCGTTACTGTCGAAGGGATCGAAACAGGCACGGACCCAAATGCCCCGCAGGAGGTCGACTCACGGACCACCCACGATCGAGATGGATTCGGGCGACTGCTCAGCGTGGTCCAAGAGCGCATCATTCCAGCCACCGGATCTGCATCGAGGTCTGGAGCACGTGCGACCTATTCATATGATGTGTTGGATAGACTGAGAGAGGTTGTTCTCGAATCCGACGACCCGAACATTGCATTGCAGCGAAGAACATTTACCTACGACTCGCTCGGAAGAGAGACCTCCGCAACGAATCCTGAGTCCGGGACGGTTCTGAAAACCAAGTATGATCCGTTGGGGAACCTTCTAGAGTATAGGGATGCAGAGGACAACGTCTTCACACGCACGTATGATGCGGCCTCACGTGTGAATGAAGTTGCGGTCGTTCTTGGGAGTGATCCAAATAATCAATTACACATACTCCAACAGAGCACCTACGACCAAGTGGACGGGACGTTCGGCCTCGGTCGCGGGAGGTTGACGACTAGCATCTCCTATGACGACAAGGGGCAGCTCCTAGTGAAGGAGCAGTCGCGCTATGGCGGCATGAATGGACGTGTGTCTCAGATCAGCAGGAAGTATGGTGGGTGGAATCCTGGGATTACGAATATCGATCAGCAGGCTGAGATCCTGACAGGATTTGCGTACAACGCCCTCGGAATGATGTCGAAGGTTGACTACCCTGAGAAGCCGTCTAGTGGCCGAAATGTCCTGACGCCTCGCATGACGTATGCAAACGGTTATCTAAGGAGCATCGCGGATGACCCGAACAAGCCAAGCAATCGAGGCACGCTTGTTGAATCCATCGAGTACAACTCCGCGGGTGGCGTATCTAAGCTCAGGACCCGAGGCTCCGTGGAGACATTAGTTAGCGATGATGTTCGGCACCGGCCCACAAGCATCAACATCACTAAGATGGTCCCCACACCGATCGTCCACTTCTCAAGCGGAACGTATGAGTATGATGGGGCCAACAACATCAAGAGAATTGGTGATGACAGATTCGGCTACGATGCGTTGAATCGACTCATCAAGGGCCAAGTCGTAGATGGCTCGAAGCTTGAAGAGTTGGACTGGGCTTATGATGTGTTCGGGAACATGAGCTTGCAGCGCCGCGTCACCACGGATGGCCCAAGCGAGGTCGAGAGGACGCACTGGTTCAAGCACGAAGACCCTAATGCCACTGTCCCAAGGATGAACCAGAACCGAATCTTGTCGTACGGGGTCGACTGGGTAGACTTGCCTGGGGACACGAGCAGTTCAGTCGAGTACGATGGCAACGGCAATGTTATTTCGGATGAACTATATAGGTACGTGCTCGATTCGCGGAACAGGCTTACTGAGGTCCATCGTAAGTCAGACCAATCATTGGTCTCACGCTATACGTACGATGCATCAGGACATCGGCTAAGCAAATATGATGGTGCGTCGCAGATGACTATCTATTACATGCGAGAGTCTTCCGGGAAAACTCTCTCTGAGTTCAGACGCCCAAACAATTCGAGCGCCCTGCCGAGCTGGCTAAAGGACTACGTATACGCGGATGGGCGGCACGTGGCAATGGTGGAGAACGAAGTACCGAACGTTCCGGGCGGGCTAGGCGTAGGTACGAGCGCCCCGGGGGGGGAAATACCGTTCATCCACCTAAGCTGGCCCGCGAGCGGTGAGCTGGATATCTGGGGCTACTTGGTATCGAGGACTGGAGGCGGCAGCTCCATACTGTTCGGAACAGGAGAGGAATGGGGCACATACGACCCGTTGGGGAACGAGCTACATGATACACAAGTTGTCGAAGGCACGGAGTACACGTATCAGGTTCTAGCTCTCGATTTGGCCGGAAGGCAGAGTGGGTACTCCGAATCAATCGTTGCCACACCAGGAGATACCAGCTCGCCGGCTTCGCCAACGTCCGGGAGTGCAGTCGCCGGTGATGGCCAGGTCACACTGAATTGGACTGGTCCAAGCAGTTTGGATCTGTGGGGCTATCGGATCTACCGGAAAAAGAATTCGGCAGGAGAGGGTTGGGTAGCAGTGAGCGCCCTTCTTCGAAAGCCGCAATCGAGCTTTACGGATACGACAGCCGAAAACGGGACGGAATACGATTTCCAGGTCAAGTCTGTTGATACCTCTTCACGAGAGAGTGCGGGTGTGCCAGCGCCCAATGCTTGGAGGCGTACTCCGATAGATAGCACGCCCCCAGATACGCCAGGAGGGTTCTATGCCGTTGCTGAGGACACGAGTGTCCTTCTCGGTTGGGTCAGGAGTGGGGCTATGGATGTGGAGAGGTATCAAATCTTCCGTGCGAGTGTGCCGATAGACCCACTGACGCCCGGCACTCCTATTGGGGATCCCAACGTAGTTGCTTTTACAGACACCACGGGCATAAGTCCGGACACTCGTTATTTCTATCGCGTCCGTGCTGTTGACAAGGCAGGCAATCCTTCATCGCTTTCGAGCGAAATCACGGTGACCACACGGCTAGCGCCATCAGCCCTACCGGCTCCCACGATCTCTGGGGCGCAAGCCCTGCAATGGCGGTGGGACTACTGTATGTCTGGTGATCTGGCCAGCAATTGCTATCTGCGCCATAACATGACCAATATCTGCTGGTGGCATGATGATCCAAATGTTCCGAACGATAGCGGCGGCGAGATGCACTGTCCTCCGTGGACTCATGAGAATAGTCGCGAGATCGTGCTAGGCTGGGACGCGGGGGGCACGGGCGCTACCCTCGACTCGATCCGGCTGTACTCTCGAGGCTCGTCCAGCGAACAATACCAGCTGGACGCCGAGTACAAGAAGCCATTTTTCTACAATGGACGATGGGAAGTAGATGGTCAGACAACCCAGATATGGGATCACTACCCACTAGCTGTCAAGCAATCGGTACTGCCAACGCTTCATTATCAGGATCGAGGATTCGACCCGGCGGCCATGTGCGAGGAGCGCAGTTACAAGGTCAGCGCAGTCACCACGATTAACAGCGTAAAGAAGGAATCCGTGCTGTCGGCAGCAGAGGTAGAATTGCCACAATCCTTAGCTGTGCCGGAAAACCTCCTCGTCTCAGAGGAGGCGATCGAGGATGGTGAATGCACCCAGTGCCCCATAACATGTCAAGGAAGTGGTTGCGAGAATCGCCGTTTCAACTC
Organism: Candidatus Polarisedimenticolia bacterium; assembly: GCA_050747525.1. Classification (GTDB taxonomy): domain Bacteria; phylum Acidobacteriota; class Polarisedimenticolia; order JACPZX01; family DASXTC01; genus JBOGOC01. The sequence goes on from JBOGOC010000091.1 coordinate 20,957, forward strand.
AGCCTACTATGGATTGACTCTCAACTGGACTCCCGGCGGAACGACCTGTAATGGGTCAACTAAAGGCTACCATGTCTACCGGACTCGACAGGGAGGCGCCTACCCCCCAATACGGATGACCAGAGAGCCTGTTGAGGTGCCCATATTCCGCGTAGAGTACCTTCCCATAAAAGGTGCCAGCCCAAGCAGCAAATCGGCGTATAGGGCCTTAAATAATGGACTGTATGGGTACTATAAATCAGCAGGCGAGGTGCATGGCGACCCAGACGAACCACTCTATTCCGTCAGGACTGTTGATAGCAGTAACATGGAGGGAGCGTTTTCACAGGTTGTCGGTGCCCATACGGACGCTCAGGTTCGGACATGGGCAAAATGCGAGATTGTTGGATGTAATTACTGCGATGTACCACCATGTAACTATGAAAAGAGTGATCCCGGCATGATGGGGAGCGACTACGCTATTCCCACTACTGCTAATGTCAAGATACCGGGGGCCGTCACAGGCCTGTACTGGGCCTGGCATTTCGGGAGAGATCCAGTGGCCGTCACACCGCAGTACCATCCCGAAATGGATGTTGGCCCCGTTAGGGGAAACTGGGCTCATGTAAAATGGACGCTGCCAACGGTTGATGCGACGCATGGGCCAGCAAACGATTTTAGACTTCTTCGAAGACGCATAGGTGAATCGGCGTACACTGAGGTGGAAACGGATCTGATGCCTGGCGATGACGCTGGTATCCGTAAATTCATCTGGAACGTACCCCTAGATCTCGCATGCGAAGACGCCGACTACGCAGTCCAGAGCTTTGACGTGCTCGGTCGAGCTGGCGGAGCGGCCTACTTTCCGAGCGCTATCGGGAAGTGGAAGCTCATTCCAGAAGACTTCGCAGTGAGTTCGTCGGGAGCACCGCCTGCGCCCGTGTCTGCAAGTTGGAAGCCGCTCCCGTCCTGTGACGCAGGAACGAATAGCCATTACGTAATGTCATATACAATCAAGGCGAGCACTCAGGTGTCATCCTGTCTCGATCCCGCACCCGACCCAAATACCTATGTATTCCATACAAGTCGCTCCGCAGGAAGCCCTCCCTATAACGTCATCTTCGAGGCTCCGATACCTGGAGGCGCGTTCTGGTACACCATCCAGGCAGAGTGGAGTGATGGCTCAAGCGCTCCGAGCTATCCCGTATGCTATCAAGCCGGTGGCCAAGGACTGTTCGAAGACGGGGCTCTTGCAGAAGATGATTACAGAGTGGCGACTCAACATCCGTCGCCCCCGCGACCTAAGACTGACTCCGGCGAGAGCTTCATGGCTACTGAACACAGAATAGTTGGGCAATCGGGAGGAAATAACCCTGCGGTTGCTCTGTACTTCTATCATGTGGACCATTTGGGCACTCCACGGGTGATCACCGATGTATCGGGTAATGCTGTCTCTAAACACAAATACTTGCCGTTCGGCGAGGAACTAAGCCCGCCACCGAGTATGAACACTCATCAGTTTACAGGACACGAAAGGGACAAGGAAACAGGTCTAGACTACATGTTGGCGCGGTTCTACAACCCAGGGATGTTCAGGTTTATGGGTCCCGATCCCAGCGTCGCAAGCATCGATGCCCAGAATCCCCAGAGTTGGAATCGCTACGCCTATGCAAACAACAATCCCCTTCGATTTGTGGACCCGGATGGCCTTGAGCCGAAGAAGGTCACCACTGATGATGTCAAACAGGCTGTCGAAAAGGTGAAGGCCGAAATCAAGGAAGGAGCCAACCCCGTAGAAGTAGCGAATAAGGCCCTCAACGCCCTAGGTGATTTTAGTGCGTCTGGAGCGGTTATCGCACAAGGACTGAAAGATGCCGGCATCGAATTGCCGCAGGAAGCTCAGGATGCCCTTGCCAACGTCGATAGTGTGACTAAAGAGGGCAGTAGCCTAACTGTGACGAACAAGAAGGACGGCTTGAAACTTGATCTTCCAGGACCTAATGCGCAAATTGACAAGAAGGTCACCGCTACGGTCAAGGGGTCGGGAAAGGAGCTTTCCGTTTCGGACATCAAGGGCCTTAGTTATGGACCAAAAGCCTTAGGGCTGGGGCCTGTGAAGAGTGTAGAGGCTAAGGGCGGAGAAGGAGGCAAGGTCGACGTAACGGTGAAGGTTGGGATAGTGTCGAAGAGTTTCACTACTGATCAAACCAAGGAAGGCAAACCGTGATTAGATTGACACTCTTGCTCACGTTCCTGCTGCTATCATACTGTCATACGGCCGCGGATGTTCCGCAGCCCGAGGAGACAGTACGCCTCTTTCTGGCAGGTTCAGGGTACTTGAAGCCAAGGCTTGCGCCTGATGGGAAGGCAATGGCCTATTTGAGTTATGAGCGAGAGGGAAGTCTTACGCTTCGGCTTCATTTGCCAGGCGAGGGTCATAAGGGGGACCGTGCTCTCGCAAGTGGCCTAGGAAATAATTCGGATTATTGCTGGCGACCCGACGGTCGTGCTATGGCTGTATTCCGTCCGAATAGGGGAAACGGGATTGTCGAAGTTCTTTCTCTAGAGGGAGTAGCGCTCCGGAGCATTCCTCTGTCCTCGCGAGAGGCAAAGGCTGGACTAGCCTGGCTATCGGACAGCAGAAGCCTAGTGGTAGGTACAGCAGGGTCGTTGGCTGTCTACGATACCGCGTCTGGTGAGTTGGTGTCCTCGCTTAACATCGCCATTACGGGAATACAGGCCGATCTCGAGGTGATAGCTGCATCACCAAACGAACGTCAGATTGCGTTTTCGGGAGTAAAGCAAGTTGACTCAGACAGCTATCGGATTTGGACAGTTGATCTGCAGAACGCTTTAGCACCTAAGCCGGCGACAAAAGGCCCTATGGACTCATCTCCAGCTTGGGCGAGCGATTCGAAACTGCTGTTTGCTCGTTTGGATAGTAGTAAGAAGCTGAGCCGATGCTCGACCGAGATCACGGCTCAGCATTTATGGACTGCATCACTAGTAAATGGAACTGAGCGTCAACTGACGAAGGGTCTAGTTAGAGACGATTATCCAAGTTGGGCAGAAAAGAAAGGAATAGTCTTGTTTGCGAGAGTACCACTTGACGAACTGACTTCAAATCAGTGTGGTGAATCGAACGCAGGTGAGCGACCGCTGGCGGGAATCCTAGAGGGCTTCTCGACACTCGCTCAGCTGCTCGCGTCGAGCAGCCAAGTGGCATATGTCCGATTGTAGGGGCCCAGGCGGGCTATTCCATCTCCGTCTTACGAGCCCCGAGTTGGAAGATGAGGCTGTCAGCCGCACTTCTTCCAGGAGCCTTCGTCCCGCAGGAATTGCAGGACCCTATCCCGGGCGGGTGGCGTCTTTTGGGTATTCATGGCTGTCCAGCCGAGGATGCGCGCCGCGGCTGACTTGTCGCCACCCGCCTGGCGGAGGGCGTCTTCGATGCGCGCCTTCTCGTCGTCTCGGGGAGTGGATGTGGTGGAGCCGACGGCAAGGTCGTGCTCAACGGCACCAGCATGAGATCCGACCGAAAGCGTGGCGACTTCGAGAAGATCCCGCACTTCGTCGAGACTATCGCCGAGGATTCTCTCGGGAAGTGCGTCGCGCCGGACCATGCCGTCTCCTGAGACGACAAGCGCGGCGTGCACGGCGTGTTCGAGCTCTCGAACATTGCCCGGCCAGGCGTAAGCTTGAAGCCGCAGGAGTGCGCCACGGCCTATGCCCTTGTAGGCCATCCCTCGTTCCTCGCAGAAACGCCGGGCGAAGTACTCCGCGAGCATGGGAATGTCCGATTGTCGCTCACGAAGTGGCGGCAGCCGCAAGGTCACCACATTGAGGCGATAGTAGAGATCCTCACGGAACCGGCCATCCTTGATGACGGATTCGATGTCCATGTTGGTCGCGGCGATGATCCGAGCATCAACTCGGCGGACGGCATTCTCCCCGAGGCGGCGGAACTCGCCTGACTGAAGAGCCCGCAGCAGCTTGGCCTGAAACGAGAGGCTCGTGTTCGTAACCTCGTCGAGGAAGAGCGTCCCCCCATCAGCTTCCTCGAGAAGCCCCTTCTTGTCCGTGTCCGCGCCGGAGAAGGCGCCCCTTCTATGCCCGAACAGCTCGCTTTCAACCAAATTCTCCGGAATGGCCCCGCAGTCAAGAGGAACAAACTCTCCCGTCTTACGGCGGCCACCGAAGTGTATGGACCGGGCGACCAGCTCCTTTCCCGTGCCCGATTCACCCACCAGCAGGACGTTGCAGTCTGCCTTGATCACTGCATCCATCATTTTGAATAGCTTCTGCATGGCCGGCGACTCGCCGAGGAGGGAGTGTCGAGAAAACACTGGACTTGTTGTCCTGGTTGAAACAATAACCTGAATAGAGTGGCGTTGGGCCGCAACTATGCTGCGTTCGATCTGGTCTATCTGCGCTCTTACGCTTTCCATGTCACTATCTTGGAAGGGCAGTCCGTTTGCCCATGCCTTGAAATGAACAGCGCCCCGGACTCGGCCACCCAGTCGCAGGGGACAGGTCATTTCACTTCGATCGGAGTTCACGACCGAGCGATCCAGGACGTGCATCGCGAATCGATCCACGCTGGACTGAGAATCTATTCCAAGCGCGCCGCGGGCGTTCCGCGTCACCAGAACCCGCAACTCTGTGCCACTGGACACAAGTAGGTGTCCACTCTCCGCCCCGATTGTCTGAATCGCTTGGTCGAGCAGAGTGGTAATGAGCGTCGGAAGGGGCGTCGCGCTGCTATATGAATCACCGCCCTCGGTACGCTCCCCGTTGCTCAGCGATGTGTCTGAGAATGACTGAATCGCGCACCCGGTGTGCGATCGGTTGGCGAGCAACGTCGATTGTAATGCTTCGTAAGTGCCAAGATATGATGCTCTGGTATTCTCATCAGCAATCTCGGAGGCCAGTTCGCCGAAGAGTGAGCTAGCTTCCTCAAGGGCAAAGGATGCCTTACGCTGGTGGTCTCGCTCAGCCAAGCGAGCACACTGATACAAGGCTTCGAGCAATAGAGAGCGAGCTCCAAATGAACGAAACAGGTCAGACGCTAGTCTGAAGCATTCCGAGGCCTCTTCAGGGGAGTGAGAGTACAGGCAGATACCTTTGCTCAGCAGTATTCGTCCCTCAGCGATGCGAAGCTTGTTCGCATGGGCCAGAGAATAGGCTTCAGATAGAAGTGATTGGACATCGGCATTGGGATGAAAGCCGCGGACTTGGGCCTGGCGAAGCAAGAGATCGACTAGGTCGAGAATGCGTCCCCCAGCTCGGGCTTCAGCAATGAGTGGCAGAAGATGCGTCTCTGCAAGGGTGGATTGCAAACAGGCAAAGGTGGTGCGCACCCTAAGTGATTCGACTCGGCGTGCCAGGACCTCTGCCTCGAACATGACGCGGCGTGACTGATCCTTCAAGCCCAACTTCGAATAGAGGTCAGCGAGAGCCAGCAGGGCAAGGCATCTATCCGAATGAGCGCCTGAGTCAGCAAGATCACGTTCTGAGTTTGTAAGGTGCGCAACTGCCTGCTCGTAGCATCCGTTGACTGTATTGACGATACCGAGGACTAGTAGAGAATACGCGGCAAACTGCCGCCGTGAACTTGCCTGGGCAAGAGCATGAGCCTCATTCAGGAGCTGGGCAGCGGTCGACAGCTGCCCAGTATGTAGGCATGCCTCGCCAAGGTTTATTGAGGACAAGGTGCAGGCAAGGGATAGCCCCTTCGACTTGGCCTCATCAAGGCATGAACGAAAGTACGGCTCAGCTTGCTGGACTCGGCCCTGTTCCAGGTAGACCAGTCCGATGTTGTTGAGCACAATAACAAGCCCAGCTACATCGTTGATCTGCTCTTTTAGAGATTTGGCGGCCAACAGATGGCGGAGTGCAGTGTCCTGGTTGCCAAGGTCGTTCTCTATGAGCCCCTCCAGCACCAGGCCGAGAGATTGGCAGTAAACGTCAGTTGTCCTCTCGGCAGAGGCGAGTGCACGGCGGCAGAGGTGGGACGCCTCCGCGAGGTCGCCCTTCTTTCTGAGAGACTGAGCCTGAATGAGGACAGCCCGCGTCGCTCCTTTTAGATCGTCCAAAGCGTCGTACGCGCTCTCTGCAAGCTTGGCATAGGACAAGCTGCGAGGTAGATCGCCGACTTCGGCCAGTACCCAGGCAAGTTCTCGTATTGCGAGAGCCTCCTTACTCGGACGGTTCGTAAGGCGTGAGACCAGAAGCATTTCCTGATATGCTTCCTGGGACTTTGCAAGATCTCCCGTGAGCCAATGTAGCGCTCCAAGTGTCTCCAACACCTCGAAGCGCAGATCGTTCTGATCTGACGGCATGATGAGCAGGGCCTGTGTAAGCCACTCGATGGCCTTGGATGTAGCAAATTGACTCATTGCCCTTTTCGCGGCCTGCATCGCTAGTTGTGGCCCGTGCGTGCGGTCCATGGCTGCTAGATGGTGAAAGGCGATCTTGTCGAGGCGTGCATCTTGGTGAAGAGGCGGGAAAGACTCCAAGAGTGTCGCCAGGTCGAGATGCAAGCGTCGTCGCGACACGGCGGAGATGGATGAGTACACATGATGTCTGAGGTATTCATGTCGTATCGCGTAGGCTGTAGCGAAGGTAGTCTCGACAGCTTGAACAATACCTTTGTCGTGAAGCTCCGATAGGGTGGCGGTAATATCGATCCTGGAGTCACCGCTATATCGCGACAGTAGACGGCTATCGAGTGGATCGGGGTCGATCGACATCAACCGAAGAAGTTCGCGGGATCTTGCGGAGAGTGTGGACAGCGCCGAACGGGCCAAGGATGTGAACGTGGTTTCGACGGGTAGATGTGAATCGTCGATCATGAGAGCGAATCCACCGCGGACTCGTTTAGTGGGTCGGAGTTGGAATGCTAGCTGGTTGAGTGCCTCGGTAAGCAAGAATGGATTGCCCTTGGTGAGTTCAAAGAGTTTGTTACCGATGGCCTCAACAGACGCAGTGTCACACACGTAGGCGCGCACGGCGTCCCTAACCTGTAGGGCATCCAGTGGCGACAGGTGAACAATACGGTGCGAATCGCGGACCGCTATCCAATCGATGAACTGCCTGACGTGAGGTGTCAGGGGCCGCTCCGTGGAGACGGTTGCAATGACGAAGGGGGAGTTCGGTCGAGCAAGGAGTAGGCGTAATAGTGCCAATGAGTCAGAATCTGCTTGGTGTAGGTCGTCCAGTAGAATAAACCTTGGGCAGCGAGGAGAAGTTAGGAGGGCCTCCACAAGATGATGGAGGGCCCGTATTCGATCGTTGTCGTGGCCTGAGTGAGTGAGCGTTCCAGATGTGAGATAGGGCAGGTAGTGACTGAGCCATGCGGGCGCCTCCTCCAGCGGTGAAACAGGGGCGTGCGGGTCAGTGCGTTTGTCATCTAGGTAACGTGAGAGAAGGTCGTACAGGTCAAAGTACTGGGCTCCAATAGGAATGGTGAGGGTTCGATAACCCGCGACTTGGAGACTGTGGACAGTGCCTACCAGCAAGTGCGTCTTTCCAAGCCCCTTGTCTCCCAAGACCAGACAAAGCCTGGGCGTGGTGGAAAGTGCATGCGTATCGGCAGAAGTAGCTACATTCCAGATTTTGTTCGGAAGGTCCTGAGAGGCTACAACAGCTGATAAATGGGTTCGAAAATGCTCTTGAGAGAATGTGTTCTTTGAAATGTCCGGCAAGGCCTCGAGTACCTGGGATGGTGTCCAACAGGAAGTGCTAGTGCATAGTTCCGTGACAACCCTTCTGAACGCTAGTTGTTGGTCATCAGTTGGAGGGTTGTTCTGGGCCAAGTGCGTGGAAATCATTGTTGCGAGGGAGCGAAGGTTGCGGGAGATCATCGTAGCTAGAACATGAGACGTCTCGGGCTGTTGTGCTGGATATGCGTCGTCACGAGTACCCACGTAGAACAGGGCACTCGTGAAACATGGTGTTAGAAGATCTGTAGTGGTCACAGATATGTCAGTCAGCGAAAGTGTGATATATGCAATGCCGCGCGAGTAAAGGTAATCAAGTGCGTCGACAAGCTGAAGGAAGATATTTCGAAGCTGCTGGTTATTGAAGCGATGAGAATCCAACGAGTCTTTGGAATGCCCCGATGCGGTGTAGTAGTGTCCGAACTCAGGGCATGTCCCAAACTCCAGGGCAGAGAATAGGTTGGGATGCCGAAGCGACGCATGCAAGAGGAAGGTGGAAGTCAGGTCGGTCGTACTTTGACTGAACTGCGGGCACAGGCGAGGTGCAATGAGGCGTACGTCGGTGCCAGTCAGTGTGTCGTGTGCGACGAGGGACGAGGTTGCAGCGTGCTTGTCAGCTAGGACGTAGCGGGCGTCAACGAAGTATTGTGACATTCTGCGGGCTCAGTATGCCAGCAAAATATCGGGTTCCGGCAGATCAAAGGCAAATCACCCGCTCGGAATGTGAGGGAGGATACGTTCCAGCTGCGAAGAAAGATCGTCCTAGGCGATCCTAATTGCGAATACACTCAATAACAGACCTACAAACCATTCGGATGGCTCGGTTGCACGATCTGTTGTGGAAGACGTTGAGGATGCAAGAGGCTCGGTCTCCACAGCTCGCAAAGGTACTCCGTGCCAGCCTGTGCCTGCGAGGATTACTTGGGAGTTGCCAGCCACTACACAAAGAAGAACAAGTACAAATAGAACTCGACGCATATGTGCTCCCTCCCGAGGATGCCAACGGTCGTCCTGAAGCATGCGGCATGCCGCGTGAGAGGTTGTGAATAAGTGGTATTGATTACAGCAATTTCCGGGAACGTCTGGGCCAGGAGAGATTGGGGGCGGGTCTCAGAGTGAGACTCGGGGTCTCTAGAATTCCGATGCTGAGCTCTGGATCCAATGTTCCACCCGCTCCAGAAGGAAGGCGCGCTCGACGGGCTTCGTGATGTAGTCATCGCAACCAGCCGCGAGAGCTTTTTCACGGTCTCCCGGCATGGCGGCGGCCGTCAGGGCGATCACGGGTATGTCCTGGACGGCTGGATTTGCCTTGATCGCCCTGGTGGCCTCATGGCCGCCCATGACGGGCATCATCATGTCCATCAACACGATGTCGGGCTGTAGCTTCTCGATCTTGTCGAGCGCTTCGCGGCCGTTGTCAGCAACCTGAACCTCGTACCCCTCGGACGCCAGCATCAGCTGAAGGGTGTATTGGTTGGCCGCATCATCTTCCACGAGAAGGATCACGCCTGTCGAGGGATTCTGCGCGGGCACGAACGGGCCCATGGGAACTGTGGTCTGGGGGACGTCTGATGGGAGCAGTGTCTTTCCTTCCGAGGAGGCCTTGGGCTCGACCTGAGGGAGCGTCTTGAGAATGCTCCCGATCTCCGAGAGCATTCTGGCGGGCTCCAATGGGTTCTTGAGAAACACTCGTTCCGCGTGGTTCTTCAGCTTCGCCTGCTCACTGAGTGTGAGGTCCTTTGCTGTGTAGATCACGACAGGGATGCTGCTCGTCTCCGGATGTTTCTTCAGTGCATCAAGCACCTGGAAGCCATCCATCTCGGGCATGTTCAGGTCGAGCATGATGAGATCCGGCTTCTCCCGGGTCGCAGTCGCAATTCCCTCATGGCCGCTGGAGGCATGAAGGACCTGGTACTTGCTCTCCGGAAGCAGCCGGGTCATCAGATCCGAGTCCACGATGTTGTCATCGACGATGAGAATCCGCTTCACGTCTTTGCGTTCGGACCATTGAATCTGATAGATGGTGTCGGATATCGCTGCCTCACTGACTGGCTTGACGAGATAGCGGTACGCTCCAAGGCAGAAGCCGCGCTCCTGGTTGTCGAGCACGGATGCAATGATGACAGGGATGTTTCGTGTCTCTGGATCACTCTTCAGCTCCGACAGGACGTCCCAGCCATTCTTCTTCGGAAGGACGAGGTCCAGGGTGATGGCGATGGGCTTGTACTTCTTGGCCTTCTGAAGCACCTCGTTACCGTCGCGGGCGAACACCACCTGGCAACCGTTGCGGTTCAGGTACTTCTTCATGATGTAGAGGTTGTCCAGCTCGTCTTCGGCGACCAGGACGGTGGGCCTTCCTTCGACCAGGCCGGCCACGGAATCATCGGAGGTATTGATGAGAGCCGGCTCCGGTACCTGCATGCGAACACGGCGGAGAGTCTCAACGGCCGTGGCCGGCACGGGAGACGATGGAACGTAGGGTACGGTCAAGGCAAACGTCGAACCTTGTCCGAGCACGCTGCGGACGGTGAGCGTCCCTCCCATCAGCTCCGCCATTCTCTTGGAAATGGTCAGGCCCAGTCCTGTGCCGCCGTACTTTCTGGTGGTTGACCCATCGGCCTGGTGGAACTCCTCGAAAATGCGGTCGAGCGCCTCGGCGGCGATGCCGATCCCTGTATCCGAGATAAAGAAGGACAACGTCGATGTATCCTTCTGAAACGACACGGCCAGAGACACCTCGCCGCGGTCGGTAAACTTGATCGCGTTCCCCAGAAGATTGACGAGGATCTGTCGGAGTTTGTGCTCGTCGCTCGTGATGTACTGCGGGAGGTCAGCACTGGTTTTGACGGACAGGGAAAGGTTCTTGTCCTCGGCCAGGGGTCGCAGAGTATCCGACACGAGCGTGATGAGGGTGCCAAGCGACATCGAGACCTTCTCGACACTCATTCTCCCCGCCTCGATCTTCGACAGATCGAGCACGTCGTTGATCAGCCTGAGAAGCGACTTGCCGCTCCGATGAATGGTCGTGATCTGCTTCATCTGCTCTTCGTTCAGAGTGCCGCTCATCTCGTTGGCCATGATGTCCGAAAGGGCCAGGACCGCGTTGAGCGGGGTACGCAGCTCATGCGACATGTTCGCCAGGAACTGGCTCTTCATCCGATTTGCCTCGAGCACCTTCTTGTTCTGAGCCTCGATCTGACGGTTCTTGCGCTGCAGCTCGTCCGTGCGGTCCCTGACCGTTCTCTCCAGGCCAGCGTTGATGTCGAGGGTTCTGCGATGTGCCGCTTTGAGATTCTCGAGCATCGACGACAGTGTGTCAGCGAGCCTGCCAATCTCGTTCCCGGAAGGGGCTGAGAAACTGAGGTGCAGGTCGCCCTGCCGGATCCGGTCAGCCGACGTTGCGAGGTTCTCAAGTGGTCGGAGGAGCCTTCGGGAAGCGGCCATGACCACCGGAACGGCAGCGAGAAGGAAGGCGAGACCGATGAACACGGATCTGTTGCGGACCTGAGCGATGGGGGCAACGCTTTCCGCACGCGATGCGACGGCGGCGACGGTCCAGTTCAGAGGCCCGAGGCTGGACGGCCGCATGAGCCGGGAATGACCAAGAAGCCAGCGGCCAGTCGCCTCGGAGCCATCAGGAGGAGAGAACTCCTCGACTCCCCGCAGAGACGCCTGCAGAAGGGGCGCGATGGAAGACAGGCTGGAATCATCGCGGATGTCACGAAATACGCTATGAGCGTCAGGATGACTCAGAATGATCCCGTCGTCGGAGACGAGGATGACGTAGCCGCCTCCACCAACCTGGGCGGATCGAACGAGCTGCTGGATGGCCTTGAAGTTGAAGACGACTTTGATGACGCCGATGGGGGGGCGGGGATCGTCGGGAATCGCCATGGCTACGGCATAGGAGTAACAAGCGGCTGATGCGTCGTACTCGAGTCGGCCGAAGTACAGGCGCTGAGCGACAGCGAGCTGCCACCAAGGCTCGTCGTTCTGGCGGAAATCACTCGTGGGGTTCGAGGAGACCGCGTGGATTCCGTAGCGATCGGTCACGATGAGTTCGGCGAGGTAGGGATGGGCCTCCTTGAGGTCGTTGAGGAATGAATGCACCTCACCAGGGAAAGGCCGCCCTGACAGCGCGGTGGCCACCATCTCTTCCGAGGCGTTCTCCAATCGCCGTTGCTGGGTCCAATCCGTCGCAACGAGTGCCGCCTGCTTCAGGGTTGGAGTCAACGACAGGACCTGGGTCTCCCGGATGCGTTCCTCGAGCTCCCTGCTGATTGCCTGAAGAGTCTCGTCAACAGTGAAGAGCATCTCCTGCCGGATACGCTCTTCGAGGACTCTCGAATTCAACTGGTAGGTGAGGTAGCTGAGGAGGACGACGAGAGTGATGGACAGGGATGCGTAGACCAGGGCAATCTCACTGGAGAGACTTTTCCAGGCAGGACGCGGCAGACGCATTTAAGGGCCGGGTCAACTGGCCCGGACCATGTTTCTTCCGGAGGACTTGGCGGAGTAGAGCGCATGGTCGGCCCGCGCAATGAGCTCATCGGGCCCCGTGATCCCCTCTTCGGGAAACAACGAAACCCCGCTGCTGACGGTCACGGGCAGCCGCTCGTTCTTCCAGACGACCCCACGTGTCTCCACGTCGGCGCGGATGCGCTCGGCCACGCGCAGGGCGCCGTTGCGGTCGTTCTCGAAGAGGACCAGCAGGAATTCCTCGCCGCCGTATCGCACCGCCAGGTCGCTCTTGCGCACGTGGCTGCGGATGATGGCCGCCACCTGGCGTAGCGCTTCGTCCCCCGCCGCGTGCCCGTAGGTGTCGTTGATCTTCTTGAAGTGGTCGATGTCCAGCACGATGCAGGCCAGCGTCTGCCCGTAGCGGCGGGCGCGGGCGAACTCTTCCTGGAGCCGCTGCGAGAGGTAGCGCCGGTTGTACATGCCGGTCAGGTCGTCGGTCTGCGACAGGGTGCGCACCTTGTCCTCGGCGGTGCGCACGCGCACCATGACCGCCACGCGGGCCAGCAGCTCCTCGTTGTTGAAGGGCTTGGTGATGTAGTCGTTGGCTCCCAGCTCGAGACCGCGCACGATCTCTTCCTGGTCGGTGTGGCGCGCGGTCAGGAACACGATGGGGATCATCGTGGTGCGCGGGTCGGCCTTGAGGCGGCGGCACACCTCGTAGCCGTCCATCACCGGCATATGGATGTCGAGCAGGATGGCGTCGGGGAGGTTCTCGGCGGCCAGCCTCAGGGCCTCGGGTCCGCAGGAGGCCCAGAAGACGTTGTAGCCGCGCGACTCGAGGACCAGACGGAGGGCGTAGAGATTGGCCTCCTCGTCGTCCACGATCAGCACCATCGCCATGGTCGTTCCTCTCCCGTGAGCAGGCTCAGGGAATATAGGAACCGCTCTGCGGCACGCAAACGGACCATAGGCATGTGGGCATTGAATGTGACAGTGCCGGGGCCGCGGGCGTTTTCCCCGGGGGCCGACGACGGCGACGATCCGGCCGGTCAGGAAATCAAAGAAGAAGATCCGCGACCGTGGCGGCGCACAAGATGACCGAGACCCATCCGTTGAGGGTGAAGAAGGCCCGGTTCACCCGCGACAGGTCGTCGGCGCTCACGATGCGATGCTCGTGCACCAGCACGCCGGCGGTGAGGGCGACGCCCCCGAAGTAGATCCACGACAGCTCCGCCCGCGGGGCCACGGCCCAGGGGACCGCGGCGAGCGCCGCCACCATCCCCACGTGCAGCGCGCTCGACACGCGCAGCGCGCGCGCCACCCCCAGCGCGGCCGGGATCGAACGCAGGCCCTGCGCCCGATCGAAGCCCACGTCCTGGCAGGCGTAGATGATGTCGAACCCGGCCGTCCACGTGAGCACCGCCGCGGCCAGCAGCACCGGCGCCCAGGAGGCCGGCCCGTCCACCGCGATCCAGGCCCCCACCGGGGCGATGGCCAGCGCCAGCCCCAGCGCCACGTGCGACAGCGAGGTCACGCGCTTGGTGTACGAGTACCCCAGCACGATCGCCAGCGCCACCGGAGACAGGATCAGGCAGGTCTGCGACAAGGCGGCGCAGGCGCCCACGAACAGCGCCACCGCCCCCGCGAGCACGCGCCACGCCCAGTCGACCGTCAGCCTGCCGCTGGGCAACGGGCGCGCGGCGGTGCGGGGGTTGGCGGCGTCGATGTCGCGATCGGCGATGCGGTTGAAGCACATGGCGGCCGTGCGGGCTCCCGCCATGGCGGCCACGATCCACAGGGCCTGGTGGGCGGTGGGGCTGCCGGCCGCTCCCAGGAACATCCCCATCACGGCGAACGGGAGCGCGAAGAGCGTGTGGGGGAAGGCCACCAGCTCCCCGGTCAGGCGCGCGCGCTGCGACGCCGCGGCCAGCACCGAGGCCATCCCCCCTCCGGTCATCTGTCCCAGCGGGGGCCCGCGTGCGGCAGGCCCAGGTGGTCCAGCACGCGCTCGACGTAGCGATCCACCACGTCGTCGATGGTGCGCGGGTGATGGTAGAAGGTGGGCGTGATGGGGAGCACGATGGCCCCCGCGCGCGTGACGGTGAGCATGTTCTCGATCTGGATGAGCGACAGGGGGGCCTCGCGCACCCCCAGGATCAGGCGGCGCCGCTCTTTGAGGGCCACCTCGGCCGCGCGGTGGATGAGGTTGCGCGAGCTGCCGGCCGCGATGGTCCCCAGCGTGCCGGTGCTGCAGGGGACGATGGCCATGCCCGCCACCACGTGAGAGCCGCTGGCGATGGAGGCCCCCACGTGAGCCTCCTCGAACCAGCGCACCTTGGACGACCCGCCGTCCATGACGGCGCGCATGGCGGCCATGCCGGCCTCGGCCGGCCCCAGCTCTTCGCGCGCCACCATCAGGGCCGAGCCCGACATCACCGCGTTGACGTGCCCGACCTCGGGATGCGCCGTCAGGGCGGCGATCAGCCGGCGCGCGCAGGCGCTGCCACTCGCCCCGGTCACGGCCACGGTGAACTCGCGCATCGCCTGAGTGCTCATGAGGATGGCTGCGATTCTAGCAGAGTTGCTATCGAGACCTGACCTGAAGTATAAAACGGCTTCGGCACAATCCCCTGCCCGGGGAAGCGGTGGATTCGTGTGTCTCGACCCTCCACGGATGTCCTGCCCCTCTCGCTGCCCGATCCCTCGTCAACCAGGAGTCGATGTCCGTGGAGGAGCCTTCCCATGGTGGAGGTGAAGTTCGGCCACAAGGGCGACCCGCCCTCGAGGCTGATCCGCAGCGAGGATCTGGTCGCGATCAGGACGCGCGCCCTGCGCACCCTGATAGCCCGGGCCGCGAAGTCGCCGGCCGTGGGCCTCATCAACGACGCCCAGCTCGTGATGGAGTTTCCCGAGGCGGGGGTGGCTGTGTACCGGCTTGCTCCCGGCGGGGCGGAGGCCCTGCGCGGGGATCCGGAGTTGCTCTTCGCCGGCGGCGTGCTCATGGACGAGACGACGGGCGAGCCGGTCCTCTACACGGAGAACCTGTTCGTCAAGTTCGTGGATGGCGCCGATCAGGTGGAGTGCTTCTCGGTGCTGCGCGACGCCGGCCTCACCATCAAGAGGGAGCTGCCCTACGCGGCCAACGGCTACTTCGTGGCGGCCAGGGAGGGGATCGGCATCGCCGTCTTCGATCTCGCCCAGAAGCTGCTGCAGCGCGACGACGTCGAGTGCTGCCATCCCGAGGTGGTGCGTCGCCGGGCGGAGCAGCGCGCGACCTAGTGGCCACCCGGCCACGGTATACTCCCGCTCACGTATGGATCCGCAGGAGGTCAGGCGGCTGCTGGCTGCCGTGCGCTCGAAGCGCGTCAAGGTGGACGAGGCGATGCAGCGCCTGCGTTCGCTTCCCACGGAGCACCTGGGCTACGCGCGCTACGACACCCACCGGGCTCTGCGGCGCGGCTTCCCCGAGGTCATCCTGGCGCAGGGGAAGACCGACGATCAGGTGCTCGGCATCCTCCAGCGCATCGCCGGCAACAAGCACCCCATCCTGGTGACCCGGGCATCCGAGGAGCTGTACGTGCGCGCGGTGGAGCACGTGCCGGCCGCCCGCTACCACGAGCTGGCGCGCGCCATCACGGTGGACCGGCCGGGGCGGCGCCCCCCGCTCAGGCGCGGGCTGACGGTGATCACCGCCGGCACCGCCGACATCCGGGTGGCCGAGGAGGCCGCCGTCACGGCCGAGATCATGGGCAACGAGGCCGAGCGGATCTACGACGTGGGGGTGGCCGGCATCCACCGGCTGCTGGAGGTGGGCCAGAGGCTGCAGCGGTCGAAGGTGATCGTGGTGGCCGCGGGGATGGAGGGGGCGCTCCCCAGCGTGGTGGGAGGCCTGGTGGCGGTGCCCGTCATTGCGGTCCCCACGTCGGTGGGGTACGGAGCGTCGTTCGGCGGGGTGGCCGCTTTGCTGGGGATGCTCAACAGCTGCGCGTCGGGGCTGACGGTCGTCAACATCGACAACGGGTTTGGGGCCGGCTACGCCGCCAGTCAGATCCTCTCGCTCATTCCTTCCGGGGCCTCCCGGCGGCGCCGGGACTGACTTGTCAGGCCACTGACGACCTACCGAAAAATGTCGCCACGCCATCGCCACGCGAACCAAAATCAGGCAGGTGTGTCACTTGCACATGAAAGGCAATATTCCAAACTTTGTGAACAACCCTTGACCGGGTGCAGGCATGGCGATATATTTTTGCAGCTTACCGCCGATTTGGGCGACACGCGCGGCCACTACACCATCAACGGCGCTCGCCGCAGCTCCGGGTGACGGCTCAGCGAGTCGATGGGGCTGACCCAAGGCCCCGAATCCTTCAGCACGTCTGTGCTGGAGGGTTCAGGGGGATGCTGCGTGATCGCGGTCCGTTGACCGCCCGCGCCGGGAAGCGCACGGCATCTGAATCTCGGAACGGAAGGGAGGGATGTAGCGGATGCCGCTCATCAAGGTTCGCGAGGACGAGTCGCTCGAGAACGCCCTGCGCCGGTTCAAGCGCAAGTGCGAGAAGTCGGGGATCCTCAGCGAGCTGAAGAAGCGCCAGCACTACGAAAAGCCGAGCGCGCGTCGCAAGCGCAAGGCTCTGGCCGCCCGCAAGAAAATGCTCAAGCGGATGGCTCAGGAACGAAAGTTCAACGGCTAGTCTGACCGGATAGTCTGACTGATGACGGGGAGGCGGCACGGGCAGGTGCTCCTCCCCGATGCGTTTGCCTGACAGGCAACACTGCCAACAGGTCCAGGCGGCGGAAGCCGCCGAACAGGGACACCGGGGGGTCGTCCCGGGAGGGACCTTGGCAAGCTCGTTGGGGCAGGGATTCGTCGACAGAGTGCGTTCCTCTGTCGATCTCGTGGCCCTCGTGTCCGAAGTCGTCCCCCTCACCAAGTCCGGGCGCAAGTTCCGCGGGCTCTGTCCCTTCCACGCCGAGAAGACCGCGTCGTTCTACGTGGATGACGACAAGGGTCTGTTCTACTGCTTCGGGTGCCAGGCCGGCGGCGACGCCTTCAAGTTCGTCATGCTGCGGGAGAACGTCGAGTTCCTCGACGCGGCCCGCCTGCTCGCCAGGCGCCTGGGTGTCCCCATCCCGGAGACCCGGGGCTCGCCGCGCGCCTCCGAGCGCGAGCAGATGCTGGCGGCCCACCGGGCCGCCGCCGACTTCTACCACGAGGTCCTGCTCAAGCGTCCCGAGGCCGCCCCGGCGCGCGACTACCTGACGAAGCGCGGCCTGACTCCCATGACCATCGAGGCTCTGGGGGTCGGCTTCGCGCCCGATCGGTGGGACGCTCTCAAGGGATACCTGGTCGGCAAGGGTTTCTCCACCGAGCTGCTGCTGGCCGCGGGGCTGCTGTCGAAGTCCGATCAGAAGCAGTCGACCTACGATCGCTTCCGCAAGCGGATCATGTTCCCCATCCGGGATCTGGCCGGCGAGGTGGTGGCTCTGGGGGGCCGGATCCTGGGAGAGGGAGAGCCCAAGTACCTCAACTCCGCCGAGACCCCCATCTACAACAAGCGGGAGCACCTGTTCGGCCTGCACGCCACGCGCCACGGCATCCGCGAGGCCGGCGAGGCGGTGGTGGTGGAGGGGTACTTCGACTTCGCCACCCTCTGGCAGGCGGGGATCCCGCACGTGGCCGCGACGCTGGGCACCGCCTTCGCCGAGTCGCAGGCCGCCCTGCTGCGGCGCTTCACGGAGCGCGTGGCCATCAACTACGACCCCGACGCGGCGGGGGCCTCCGCGACGCGGCGCGGCATCGAGGTGCTGCTGGCGCAGGGCTTCCGGGTGCGGGTGCTGCGCCTGACCGGCGGGCTCGACCCGGACGACTTCGTGCGCAAGAACGGCCCCGGGCCCTATCTCGAGCAGCTCAAGGCGGCGCCGCGCTACTTCGAGCACCTGCTGGCCGAGGCGATGAAGGGGATGGCGCCCGACGACTTCGAGGCCAAGAGCGCGGTGGTGAAGACCCTGCTGCCGTTGCTGGCGCGCGTGCCCGATCGCATCGAGCGCTCCGGGTACGTGAACCTGCTGGCGGAGCGGCTGCGCATCGACGACGAGACGATGCTGGCCGAGATCCGCGACGCCGTGGTGAAGGGCCCGCGGCGCGCGGCGCCGGCGGCCCCCGCCGTCTCCGGCTCCATCGCCAGGGTGGGAGAGGCCGAAGGGCGCCTCGTGCGCGCGCTGCTGGAGAGCCCCGACATCCGCCAGGAGGTGCTGGGCCGGCTGTCGGACGACGACATTTCGGGAAGTGCGGTGGCGGAGATCGTTCGTGCCGTTCAGGGAATGAGTCGCTCGGAGAGCGAATTGTCGTACACCTTGCTGCACGAGGTGCTGCGCGAGCCGGCCCGTTCGCTGCTGGCGCGTCTGGCCATGCGCCCCGAGCCGGTGGTATCGCGCGACGAGGCGCTGCGCTGCGCCGAGTCGATGCGCCTGCGCCGTCTGCGCACCGAGCGCGACAGGCTGCAGAAAGAGATGGAGCGGGAAGCCGACGTGGCTCGTCTGGACGACCTGATGCGCCGCAAGGTCGAGGTGAGCCGGGAGATCGACGCGTTGTCCTAGCGCCAGCCGCGCGCGGAGGGGGCTTCGCGCGCCGGCGGCCGGGGGAAGAGAGGAGAGGTCACTTGGGCATCGAGGACAAGTATAAAGAGGTCCAGCACCTGATCTCGATCGGACGGGAAAAGGGCTATCTGATGTACGACGAGGTCAACGACCTTCTGCCCGAGGAAGTGAACTCGTCGGACGAGATTGACGACATCGTCATGCTGTTCAGCGAGCAGGGGATCGAGCTGATCGACAGCGACGACGTCATCCCGGTGAAGGAGATCAAGGAGGATCGCGCCGAAGAGCTGTCGCGCGAGGACATCGGCCGGATCGAGGCGTCCGTCGTCCTGGAGAAGACCAACGATCCCGTGCGCATGTACCTGCGGGAGATGGGGACCGTCCCCCTGCTCAACAAGGAAGGGGAGGTCTACATCGCCCGGCGCATCGAGCGCGGCGAGCAGAAGGTGCTGCGCGCACTCTCGCGCAATCATTACGTGGCGCTCGAGATGGTGCGGCTGGGCCGGATGCTGAAGAAGGGGACGGCGGTCGACGGGCTGACCGCGCCCGACGAGGACGAGGTGCAGGACGAGTCCCGCTCGGCCGTGGTGGGGCGCGCGGTGACGCGCATCACCCGCCTGCTGCGTGAAGGAGACGCGCTGCGCCGGCGGCTCTCCTCGCTCAAGCAGGGGGGCCGTGCCCACAGGGCGGCCGCCTACCGGCTGGCCCGCTCGCGCGTGAAGATGGGGATCGCCGTGCGTGAGATCGCGATCACCGAGCTGCAGGTGCGCCGCTTCGCCGGCTCGCTGCGCAAGGCAGCCGACCGCATGCGCGAGCTGGACCTGGAGATGTCGGCGCTCAACAAGCGCCTCAAGCTGACCCGCGACGAGAGGGCCCGCAAGGAGCTGAGGCGCGACCGCACCGAGGTCTGGCGCGAGCGCATGGCCTTCGAGGACCTCATGGGGTGCGGGCTCGACGAGCTGAGCCGCACGCTGGAGCGCCTGCAGACCGGCGAGCGCGACGCGCAGGACGCCAAGACCGACCTGGTGGAAGCCAACCTGCGGCTCGTGGTGTCCATCGCCAAAAAGTACACCAACCGCGGGCTGCAGTTCCTGGATCTCATCCAGGAGGGGAACATCGGGCTGATGAAGGCGGTGGACAAGTTCGAGTACCGCCGCGGCTACAAGTTCTCCACCTACGCGACGTGGTGGATCCGCCAGGCCATCACGCGGGCCATCGCCGATCAGGCGCGCACCATCCGTATCCCGGTGCACATGATCGAGACGATCAACAAGCTGGTGCGCGTGTCGCGCAGCCTGGTGCAGGAGATCGGACGCGAGCCGACCCCCGAGGAGATCGCGCGCAAGATGGCCATCCCGGTGTCCAAGGTGCGCAAGGTGCTGAAGATCGCCCAGGAGCCGCTGTCGCTGGAGACCCCCATCGGCGAGGAAGAAGACTCTCACCTGGGGGACTTCATCGAGGACCGCGCCGTGATCTCGCCCCTGGAGATGTCGATCCGCGAGAACCTGCGCAACAACACCGAGCAGGTCCTCAAGACCCTCTCGCCGCGCGAGGAGAAGGTCCTCAAGATGCGCTTCGGGCTGGACGACGGCTCCGAGCGCACCCTCGAGGAGGTGGGGCAGTCCTTCGCCGTGACGCGCGAGCGCATCCGCCAGATCGAGTCCAAGGCCCTGCGCAAGCTGCGGCACCCCTCGCGCAGCCGCCGGCTGCGGGCGTTCCTGGAGGGGCCGGCGTTCTAGAGCGAAACGCTGCAACCTGATGATGGCCGGAACCGACAAAGGAAAAGGGGGACCTCTGTCGGTGGCGGCATCCGATCTTCAGGACCTTTCCCTTCTACCCACGGATCACGAGCTGATTCGGGGGTTCCTGCAAGGGGACTCCCAGGCAGTGTCGGCCATCGACCGGTGGATTTCGGTTGTCCTGCGCAGAGAATTCCGTCCCCTTCAGGCCGACTGGGAAGACCTGCGGCAGGAAGCCAGCATCCGGATCCTCCGCAATCTCCGCGCCGGCCGCTTCAGCTTCGCCTCGGAGCTTCGTACCTATGTTCACCGCATAGCCAAGAACGTCGCCATCGACGCCTGGCGAAGTGTCTCCAGGCGTTCGAGCCGCGGTGGAGACGCCCTGGCGGGCAGCCCCCCCGCGGGCACCGACGGCGAGGGCGATGTGATCACCAGGGACCTTCTGGCCAAGTTACTGGCGGACGTCAGCGACGAGGATCGGCATCTGCTGGAAATGATCCATGGCCAGCATCTTTCCTACGCGGAAATCGCCCGCTCGGAGAGCGTTGCCGAAGGCACCGTCAAGGCGCGCGTGTTCCGCTGCCGGCAGCGTCTGCTGGAGAGCAGAAGACGTCTCATGAAGAGCTTCAATCCATGACCGGAAGCGCCGGGACTCTGTGCGAGCTTCTCGATTTCCATCTCAACGGCAGTCTGTCCGAGAAGGAAGACGCGGCCTTCCGCGATCACCTGGCGTCGTGCCTGGCGTGCCGGACCAGCATGGACGAGCTTGTGGGCCTCGCTGCCGCGATCGAACGTCATGGCACGGATCTGCCCGCTTCAGCCGGCTTCCCTCTCCGCTGGCTGGCGGCCATCGCCGCCGCGGTGCTCGTCGGCGTCGCTCTCCTGGTCTCGTGGGACATGCAGGCGGGGCGTGAGGGAGTGCCCCGGGAGGTCCATCTGGCTCTGGGTGACGGCGCCTTGCGGGGCGATGGGGCCCACCCCCTGGTCACGATCGGAACCGGGACCGAGTCGGTCGTGATCACATACATTCCCCCGCCCGTTTCGGATGAACGGAATGTCAGCGTCGTGGATCGCGACAACAGGCCCGTGCACTCCGAGACGCCGGTGGGGCCTGTGGACGTGATGGGCCGGGCCACACTGACGCTTCCCGCTTCGAGCCTGGCCGAAGACGGGGACTATGCCCTCGTGGTGCGCACACGAACCTCCGAAGGGACCGGCCGCGTCTACTCCTACCCCTTCGAGGTGCGGCGCGGCGAGGCCGGATCGTGATGCGCGGCGCGATCCGGGCGGGCGTCCTGTTGATCGCCGGGCTGGCGGCAGCCGGACAGGCGGACGTCGACGGAATCAGGCAAAAGATCGAGGACGGGCGCTACGCGGAAGCCGCGGCCGACGCCCGGAAACTCCTGGACGAAGTGACCCTCGAACGTGGGGCAGAGTCGCTGGAAGCGGCCGAGGTCATGGATGCGCTCGTGAATGCCCTGCAGCGCGCAGGCAGGAACGCGGAGCCTGAAACCGTTGCTCTGGCCCATCGCGCGCTGTCCATCCGACGCTCGCGGCTGAAGCCCGATGATCCTCTCATCGCCGACAGCCTGTCCACGCTGGGGAACGTGCTCAACTACAACGCCGACTACGAGGAGGCCGGTCCGCTCCTCCGGGAGTCGCTCGAGATCAGGCAGCGCACGCTGGGACCGGACCATGAGAAGACCGCCCGCGCCCTCGCCAACCTGGCAAATCTGGTAGCGGACAAGGGTGAGCTGGCAGAGGCGCGCTCGCTCTACGAGAAAGCGCTGGCGATCTTCCAACGTACCGGACCCGCCTCGTTGGTCCCGGCACTCATGGGGAATCTGGCGACGGTGCTCTCCGAGCTTGCCGACTACGAAGAGGCAATCGCGGTGTTGAAAGAGGCTCTGCCGCTCACGGAGTCGTTCCGCGGGCCCGAGCATCCCTTCGTGGCCGTCCTCCTGGACAATCTGGCTGGTGCGTACTGTGAGGTCGGAGACTACGCGGCCGCCCGGCTGGTTGAGGAACGGGCCTTGCAGATCCGCGAGAAGACGCTTGGGGAGGGGCATCGCCTCGTGGCGAACAGTCTCACCAACCTCGGCATAGTCCTCCTCCATCTCGGCGACACTGGGGCCGCGCGACTGGCTCTGGAGAGGGCGCTTCGCATCCGCGAGGCAGCCCTGGGCCCAGACCATCCGGATGTCGCCATCACCCTGACCCAGCTCGGCAGCGTTCATCGGGAGATGGGTGACCTGGCCGCAGCGCGCCTGAAATTCGAAAGGGCCCTGAGTATCCGGGAAGCGCGGGTGCCGGGAACCCATCCCCTGGTCGCCCAGTCGCGCCTGAAGCTGGCCATGCTCGACCTGGCCCAGGGACGGCATGACCCCGCCCTCGAGCGTGCCCTGCGGGGGGTCTCGGACCTGCTCGACTTCGCGCTTCGCTCTGCAGCGGCCCTGAGCGAGCGCGAGGCCCTGAGTCTCATGTCCTCGATCGCCGAAGGAATGGACGCAGTCTTCAGCGTCACGATGGATCGCCCGGAACCCTCGGTGCGGGATGTCGACGCGGCCTTCGACGCCCTGATCCGATCCCGCGCCATCGTCCTGGACCAGATGGCCAGACGTCATCGCACGGTGCTCGAATCGGACCGGCCCGAAGTGAAAGCGCGCGCCGATCTCCTGACTGCCGCCCGAAAGCGGCTGGCCGGACTGCTGGTGAGCGGCTCGGGCGCCATGGCCGATCCCGCGTTCATGGAATCGTGGCAGAGTGCGCAGGAGAAGGTCGAGGACGCGGAGCGCGCCCTGGCGGAGGCGAGCCGCGAGTCTCTGAACGGAACACAGGAAGGCCGCGTCGGCCTCGACGACGTCGCCGGTGCCCTGCCGCCGGGAAGCGCACTGGTCTCGTTTGCCGAGACGGGCGGGCGCTACGTCGTCTTCATCCGCAAGCACGGTGAGGCGCGGACCGTCGCCAGACTGATCGGGCCCGTCGCCCGCATCGACGACACCATCAGGCGGTGGAGAGAACAGGTCTCGGCCCCTCCCGGCACAGAGGAAGCTCTCGAGGCGGGCAGGCTGGCCGGTGTGGCGCTGCGCGAGATGGTCTGGGACCTTTTCGCGGACGCCCTCGGTGAGGCGGGGCTCGTCTTCGTCGTTCCGGATGGGGCTTTGCATCAAGTCAGTTTCGCCGCGCTGCCAGGCAGGGGGGATCTCTTTCTCGTGGAGACCGGGCCCGCGCTGCACTACCTGTCAGCGGAGAGAGATCTGCTGCGGGCGCGTCCGGTGAGCGTCTCGCCCGACTCGCCAAAGCAGGAGAAGCTCCTTGTGATCGGCGGTCCCGACTTCGAGCTGGAGGTGGAGCAGCCGGCAGAGTCGTCCTTCTACCGTGGTCCGCTGGCCGGCTGTCTGCTCTCCGAGACACTGCGGTTTCCTCCTCTTCCCGGCTCGCTGGCCGAGGCCGATGAGGTGGAATCCCTCTGGAGACAGAAGGGTGCGCGGGACGTCATCAAGCTCACCGGTGGCGAAGCCACGGAGCGGTCCTTCAAGAAGCACGCCGCGGGACGGACCATGCTCCATCTGGCCACGCACGGCTTTTGGTTCAGCGGATCCTGCGAGGAAGGAACCGCCCGGCGCTCGGGAAGATCAGCAGGCATTCCGCTCCTCTTCTCGGGGCTCTCTCTGGCAGGAGCCAACCGCAGAGACGCGCTCGCGGAACGGGAACGATTCGAGGATGGCGTCCTCACCGCTGAGGAGGTGGCCACGCTCGACCTGCGGGACGCCCGATGGGTCGTGCTGTCGGGCTGCCGGACGGGAAGCGGACCGGTCCAGCGGGGAGAAGGGGTGCTGGGACTGCGCCGCGCCTTCCAGACGGCGGGCGCGGACACGCTCATCACCGCTCTCTGGGCCGTCAGCGACCAGGCCACCCGGGACTGGATGGCCGCGCTGTACGAAGTGAGGCTCGGCGGCGCCGACACGCCGACCTCGATGCGCGCGGCGTCCCGGCGCATCCTCGACGCCCGGCGCAAGACCGGCGCTCCCACCCACCCGTTCTACTGGGGAGCCTTCCTCGCCTCGGGGAACTGGAAGTAGGCCGGGCGCAACCTTCATCCCGCGCCATTCGACTAATCCACCGGTACGCACTAATCCGTTTCCGCCGTCTTCATTCTCAGGAGGAACGCATGCGAGCCGGCCCTCAATTGATCAGGATCATGCGTCGAATGGTACGAGAACACGGAGAAGGGACTGGAACAGGGGAAGTAGTCCTGCAACCCCGGTCCCTCCCCGTCGTTCCGTTGATGCGAAGGAAACCAATGGGCCATAGAAGAGGTACTGTCATCTCAGCGGTTATGTTGGTCGCCCCATGCATGCTAGGCACGATGCTCGGAATCCAAGCGTCGCTGGAAGAGAAGGAATTCATGACGTCTGAACTGAGCGTTGCGACAAGCACCGTTCCGCTCGAAGAAGTGCTCCGTGACCTTGTCAACGCCTCCGACTGGCACGTCTTTCGGGCAAAACGCTGGGGCACCTCAGATGTCGCACTTGACCGACGTTCCGGACTCCCTGCCGCGATGACTCTCCGATTCCCCATCATTCCTGGAAAGGGCGTTGGAAATCGTGTGACGCTTGAATACCTCTCGGATCAATTGCATCGCGATGTGGAGGAGGTGACGCCGGACGTCGTGGTGGATCAGGTGAGGGCGTATGTTCGGCAGCATCACGAGCTCTTCGGGATCGATCTTCATCAACTCGGTCCCGGCGAAGCAGTCCGGCGGGTTGACTATCTCTGGGAGGTGAGCTTCCCACAGCAAGTCGATGGAATACCAGTAAGGGGAGCCCATCTGCTGGCCACCATCAGCCACGGCAATCTGATTTCACTGGGAGCCCGTCGATGGGGCAATGCACACATTGGCACGAGTCCCAGCATCACCGAAGCGGAAGCCGTAACGGAGGTCTCCGAATACATCGGAGGGCTGGGGGCGGTGGACGTTGTCTCGCAGGGGCCAACCCTCGAGATTCTGGTCACAGAGTCAACGAAGAGCTCCCGAGGGAGTCGTCCATCGATATTTTCTGGTTACGCTCACAAGCTAGCCTGGTCGCTGGTTGTCTCAGGCAGAGGCGACCATGAAGGCACATGGGAGGCCCTCGTTGATGCCCGCAATGGAGAGATGCTCGGCTTTGTTTCCTTGAGCTTCCACGCGAGGAAGAAGATCACCGGAGGTGTGTATCCGATTCTCGGAGTGGACGGGCAATCCGTGCTTCCGATGCCCTGGGCGGACACTGGTCTCGAGTCGCCCCTAGACTACGTCAATGGCGCAGGCGTGGTCGATTCGACGAGCGCGCTCACGACACATCTGAACGGGAAATACGTGTCGATCACAGATTCCTGTGGAACCATCTCCGACTCGGCCTCAACAGGCAATCTTGACCTAGGCGCCACCCAGAACTTGCCTAACGAGTGCATTGTTCCAGCGGGCCGAACCAGCACAGAATCGGCTCGAACGGTTTTCTACGAGATGAACAGGATGAATGAGATCGCCAGAGGATGGCTGCCACAGGGCGACGCTGCGGACACGTGGATTCGGACTCAGCGGCGAGCCCTCGTCAACCAGGCGGACACACCATGTTCCGCCTTCTATCTCCGAGACCCTAATGGCGGTGACCGTCTGAAGTTCAATCTCCTTGACTCGAGCGGAGTGTTGGAAGATTGGCCATGCCGGTCTCCCGGAGAGAGCGCCGCCACCATCGACCACGAATGGGGGCATGGACTGGACGATCATGATGGTAGCCTCATCACTGCAACCTCAACGGAAGCAACTGCAGATATTGCAGCGATGTACAGGCAGGAGCGTTCGTGCATCGGCATAGGTGTTCGCACGAACAAGCACCAGTTTGACATCAATGGAGTGTGTGGACAAGCACCCTTTGGCTTTAACTCCGTCGAGAGCCATGAGTATCCCTCTTCAGATGCCGGCGGGAGTTGGCTCTACTGCACCACAGAGTGCTCAGGCCCGCGGGATGCCGACTGGGAGAAGCATGCTTATCTCGACGTCGCGTCCGGTCAACCAGAGCAAGGGAAGGTCAACGCGCCTGTGACTCCCAGCCTTGTGTGCGAGATGTGCCGCACAATGGTCGGCGGTAATCCTCACCATTGGGACAATCCTTACTGCGGTACGATGCCAGTGCGTCAGGCGGCATGGGATTTCGTCGCGCGAGACCTTCAGTCGCCGGCCGACCCTAACGACCAGAGCTACGACTCGAGGACGGCTTTCATTATCGCAAACAGACTGTTCTACCAGGCTGGGCGCTACGTCCAGGACTGGTATCCAAATTCCTTGGGCGACTACGAGAACTGCGACGACCCGGAATGGACACCACCCAACGGCTGTGCTGACACGAGCGGGTACAAGCGGTGGCTCTACTACGACGATGATGACGGTGATCCGAGTAACGGGACACCTCACATGAAGGCGATCTACAACGCTTTCAATCGTCATGGGATTGCATGCTCGACGCCGACTCCTGTCAACAGCGGGTGCTCGCAGGCACCTTCGGTAGCGCCAAGTGTGTCCCTGACCAAGAACTGCGGGCAGGTCAACGTGTCTTGGAATTCTGTGACGAGTGCCGAGAAGTACTGGGTGTTCCGCGGAGAAGGAACGGATGGTTGCAGCCTGGGAATGGCGAGGATTGCGCAGCCAACCGGCACATCCTATGCCGACATCGAGGTCGCAGACGGACAGCAGCAGTATTGCTATTCCGTCGTGGCAGCCGGAAACTCGGAAGCGTGCTTCGGTGCCGCCAGTTCATGCGTCTGCATCACTCCCACGAACAGCGACAGCGATTCGTTAGGGGATGCCTGCGACAACTGCCCCGTTGTGGACAACGAGAGCCAAGGTGATGAAGACGAAGATGGATATGGCGACAGTTGCGACAACTGTCCCTGGATGGCGAGCCCCGACCAGTTGGATGGCGACCAAGATGGGAGAGGCAACCCCTGCGACAATTGTACGTTCGATTACAACCCGAATCAGGCAGATGGGGACAGCGACGGGACTGGCGACGCCTGCGATACCTGTCCAACCGTCTACAATCCGACTCAGGAATACGTAGAGACTCCTTCTGTGCAGGTCGTCTCACCGAACGGCGGCGAAACGCTCCTAATCGGTGGGAACGTCACCCTGCAATGGACAGCGACCGACGTATGTGGAGGCGTCAGTTCGGTGGATCTCCTACTGTCACGAACAGGGCCGTCCGGATCCTTCGAGACGATTGTTGCCGGAATCCCGAATACAGGGACATATGTCTGGACGGTGACGACTCCTAAGTCGAGCAACGCCTTCCTCAAAGTTATCGCGCATGATGCGGGATGGAATTCGGGATCTGACTTGAGCAACCAGGCGTTCGGAATTGATCGCCACTGAGCGAAGCAAATGGACTCTCGTAACTCCGATCACCTGGTGTCCAGGTGGATGATGGTACGAGATGCAGGCTGACTCGTAACTCCGATCACCTGGGGAGCCACAGCTTCCTAGCCACGAGCCATCGTGGTGATGATACCGAGCCCCGGTCGGCAAACCGATCGGGGTTCGTTGTTTAGAGGCGCGGGGGGCGCGGACTTCGGCGTCTTGACACCACGTGCTGGACGGCTCTCTACCTAACGCTAAGAGGCATCCGACCGGCCTAGAGACTGGCCTTCCCCTGGCAGGATAGTCTCCCTCCGCCGGGCTATAATGCCCGCCTGCCAGGGGGAAAGCGCCAGGGGCGCACCTGCGCCCACGATCCGGCGCGCGGCCCCGGCGAACAGGAGAAGGCATGAGGCGTCTGATCGTCGTGAGTCTTGTCGTCGCCGGCGCCGTGGCGCCGGGTCTTTCCACCTGGGCGGCCCCCCAGTCCCAGACTGCCCCCTCCGGGGCCCCCGCCGCCGCGCCGCCGCCTCCGGCCGCGCCCGCGCCCACCGCGTTCGACCCGTCGAAGTCCGACGAGAAGGCGATCGCCGTCGTGGACCAGGTGGTGGCGGCCATGGGAGGGTGGCCCACCTGGAACAACATGCGCTACGTCAAGCTGACCTTCGTGGTGCAGCAGGGGGACAAGCGCCTCGCCTCGCGCGTCCACTACTGGGACAAGCATGGCCGCCGCTCGCGCATGGAAGGGGAGACGCGCGAGAAGAAGCCGATCATCGCCGCCGTGGACCATGCGACCAAGGAAGGGCAGGTTTCCGTGGACGGCCAGCTTCTCTTCGCCGAAGACGCCAAGAAGTACCTGACCATGGCCAACGACACCCTGATCAATGACACCTACTGGCTCTTCATGCCTTTCAAGCTGAAGGACCCGGGGGTGCGGCTGCGCTACGAGGGGGGCGTCCCCGAGGGCAAGCCGGTCTACGACAAGGTCATGGTCTCCTTCGACGAAGGCATCGGCCTCACCTCGAAGGATCGCTACTGGCTCTACGTGAACAAGCAGACCCACCTGATCGAGCGCTGGTCCTACGTGCTGCAGGGACAGGGCCAGTCGGCCTCCCCCACGGCATGGCAATGGGAGGACTGGACCACGGTGGGCGGGCTGAAGGTCTCCACGCGGCGCACGCAGGATGGCGGCGAGGTGGAGATCAAGCTGGAGAACGTGCAGGTCTTCGACACGCTCCCCGATACGGTCTTCACGTCGGTCGGCCCGGTGGAGGGGATCACGACCCCGCCGGCCGCCGCGTCCGCTCCTTCGGCGGAGAAACCGGTCGCCCCCTGAGCGAGCTGAAGATCCGCCCGCTCGAGGCGGGCGACATTCCGGCGATCGTCCGCTACTGGACGGAAGCGGGCCCGGCGGACCTGGATCGCATGGGGGTCGACCCCGCGCGGGTGCCGGCTGCCGAAGCGATGGCCGCCGCCCTCGAGCAGGTCATCGCGATACCCGACGACCAGGCCCGCACCGCGTACATGATCTGGCTGGTGGACGGCCGCGCGATCGGGTATTCGGGCCTCAAGAATATCCGGCACGGTCACGGCGGCGAGATCCACCTGCACATGTGGGAGGCCGCGGCCCGCGGGCAGGGGCACGGCGGCCGCCTGTTCGCGCTGTCGGCGCTCGCTTTCTACGAGCGCTTCCGGCTGCGCGAGATCATCTGCGAGCCGAAGGCCGACAACGTGATGCCGAACCGCATGCTCGCCAAGGCCGGGTTCCCGCTCGTCGGATCTCGCATCGGCGCCTCGTCGGAGCTCAGCACGGAGAGCCTTCTGAACATCTACGCGATCCCGCGCGAGATCGCTCGGCGGGTGGCGGACGGCGGCGGTCAGTGACGCTTGTGGCCTGACGTGCCGCGCTCGCTGCGCTTGCCGGCACGCTCCTGCTTCATGTAGACGCCGGTCATGTCGTCCATCAGGCGGTCGATCGATCCGTAGAGCCGCTTGAGCGGGCGCGGGCGGCAGCGCGTCAGCACGTACGAGGCGACCAGGGGAAAGACCAGCGTCGTGTCCGCGTAGCACACCACGCTGTCGGGCAGCTTGTCGGGGTCCACCTTCCCCCACGAGACCGCCTCGGACGGCGTGGCGCCCGACAGGCCCCCGGTGTCGGGGCGCGCGTCGGTGATCTGCACGAAGAAGTCGTGCCCCCGCACGTCCAGCCCCAGCACTTCCTGGAGCTGCGGCTCGGTCTGGAGGATGAAGTTCTTGGGGCTCCCCCCTCCCAGGATCAGCACCGCGCTGGCCCCCCGCTTCTTGGCCCGGTAGACGATGGCCGCCGTCTCGTTCACGTCGCGCGAGACGTCGATCTCCAGGCCTCCTCCCACCAGTCGGCGGGCGGCCACGTTCATCCCGATGGTGCTGTCGCCCGGCGACGACGTGTAGATGGGGACCTGGCACCGGTAGGACGCACCCAGCAGGGTCTGGCCCCGGCGGCCGAACTGCTTCTCGGCGCGGTCCACGTACCGGCCCAGCAGGTGATGCAGCTCGGAGGTGGCCATCTTCTTCTGGAACTCGGGCCGGTCGATGACCGAGTAGACGAAGCGGTCGGATTCCAGCAGCACGTCCAGATCGAAGGTGATGTCGTAGATCCGGATGATGCGCCGCTTGAACAGCTCCACGTCGTCGGCGAACGGCGTGCTGCGAAACAGGTCGAACCCCAGGCCGAAGTGGGTGTCGTGGTACAGGTTCGCCCCGGTGCTGACGATGTAGTCGATGAACCCCTTCTCGATGAGCGGGATGAGCGCCGAGGCCATCCCCGCCGGGATCATGGCGCCCGACAGCGACAGGCCCACCGTCACGTTGGGCCGCAGGATCTTCTTGTGCAGGAGGTGGCAGATCTCCCACACGCGGGCGGCGTTGTAGGCGTTGAAGTGGCGGTCCACCAGGTCGGCGGCCATCTCGCCTCCGCGCAGGGGGCGCACCTGGATGCGGCCCCGGCCCATGGCGCGCGCTCCGTGGTGCCGGCCTTTGTGTGCTCTTGCCATCTGATCCTCCGACTGCGTGGCCTCAGCCTCACACGTTCCCCGGACACCCGTCCGGGAAACTCCTGCATGATAACCGCCCCGATGATCGGTTACAGGGAGCCGGCGAGTTCCTGAGGGAGGCAGGCAGAGGCGGAAGGAGGCCGCTCCACACCGTCGCTGGTACGGCCGTACGATCCTTCTCGGGAGAGATTGCGGGGGACGACGAGGTAGTAGGCGTCCGAGAACGAGGGAGTCAGACTGATGGCGCGCGAGCCGCCCGTCGTGCACTGCACGGGCATGTGGCTCGACCAGATGCCGAGGCTCCCCTCGTACACGGTGTAGTCCTGATCGGTGCGCAGGCAGGACGGCCCCCATGACAGGTCCAGGACACCGGACGGCATCTCGACCGTCAGCGGGTTCTCGGGCGTCCAGCCCTCGCAGGGGACCGAGCCGGCGCCGGGCGGATGCGTGGAGAGGCGCCGCACCCGGTTGTTCTGATTGTCCGCCACGTAAAGGCTGCCGTCGGGACCCAGAGCCAGGGCGTGAGGAGCATCGATCTGGGCAGCGGAGGCGGGCCCCGTGTCTCCTCCGAAGCCGGGCCCCGCGTCTCCCACCAGTGAGGTGATGATGCCGGTCGCCAGATCCACCTGGCGGATACGGTCATTGTTCCGATCGGCGATGAACAGGTGCCCCGATGCGTCCACGGCGACGGAAAACGGCAGATTCAGGCGGGCCATCACGGCCGGACCGCCATCGCCCCCGTACCCCGCCACACCGCTCCCCGCCACCGTGGTGATGATCCCGGTGGCGGCATCCACCCGGCGCACGCGATGGGCGCCGGGCTCCGCGATGAACAGATTGTCCGCGGGGTCGAAAGCCACCGCAAAGGGGGCACTGAGGTGCGCATCCGTGGCGGGCGCCCCGTCGCCGCCTGCGCCCCCGCCGGCGACGGTGGTGATGATCCCCGTGGCGGCCTCGACGCGCCGGACGCGCCCGTTTGCCGAATCGGCGATGAACAGGTTTCCCGCCGAGTCGAAGGCCATCCCCATGGGGCCATAAAGGGACGCCGACGTGGCCGGGCCGCCGTCTCCGGAGAAGTCTCCGACGCCGTTTCCCGCGTACGTGGTGATGATCCCCGTCGTCGCGTCCACCCTGCGGACACGGTGGGACACCCCGCACCCGATATCCCCTCCTGTCTCCGAGATGAAGAGGTTGCCGGTGGCGTCCACGGCGACTGCGGTGGCAAACCTGACTCGGGCGGAAAGGGCCGGGGATCCATCGCCGCCGGTTCCGCCGCCCGCCACCACCTCAATGATCCCGGTCGCGGCCAGCACACGCCGGATCCGGTTGCCTGCGGCATCGGAAACGAACAGGTTCCCGGCCGGATCCATCGCCACGGCGTTGGGCCCGTTGAAGACCGCGCCGATCGCGGGGCCACCGTCACCGGCCGAGCCGGATACGCCGGCCAGGTGAGTGACCGCTCCGGTGGACACATCGACCTGGTAGATCCGGTTGCACATGGCAACGATGAGGTTGTCCTGAGCGTCGACCGCCACCTCTTCGGGAGAGCATGGAAGCACGAAACTGCTGATGTTTCCCGTGCCGCCATCCACACGCCGGATGCGCGCGTTGGATTGATCGGCGATGAAGAGATTCCCATGGCTGTCGACGGCGAGTCCATAGGGAATGGTCAGGCTCGCCTCCGTGGCCTTGCCGCCATCACCGCTGAAACCGTAGGTTCCGTTGCCGGCCACGGTGGAGAGGATTCCGGTGGGGGAGACAAACCTGACGCGGGTGTCGCCGAGGAAACTGCCCTCACCGATGTAAAGGCTCCCCGCGCCATCCACGGCGAAACTGTAGGGCCCCTTCAAGCTTGCCTCGGTCGCCGGTGTGCCATCGGGACTGTATCCCTCCAGGCCGTTGCCAGCCACGGTCTCGATGATTCCGGTCTGGGCGTCGATGCGACGCACCCTGTATCCGTCGGACACGTAGAGGTCGCCTGCGGGATTGAAGTGGAGGTCGCCGATCGACTCGAAGCCGGCCAGAATCGCGGGCCCGCCGTCGCCGCCGAAGCCGGTCACACCTGTCCCGGCGAACGGACTCACGATGCCGGTGGCAGCGTCCACGCGCCGGATCCGGTTGTAGCCGGCCGTGTAGAGGCTTCCCTCTGCGTCCACGGCCAGGCCGCGCGCGAAATAGAACGAAGCCGCCAGCGCCGGGCCGCCGTCCCCCTTGTCCTCATCCCGGCCGTTTCCCGCCACGATGGTGAGCCGTCCAGCCGGGTCGACCCTTTCGATGTGGGTCAGCGACTGTCCGGGAAGTCCACCGAGCACCGTGCCGACAGGACAGGCCCCAACAGCACCCAACCTCATCACAGGAACGTAGATGTTCCCCTGCCGGTCGAGGGTGACGGTGGGAGTCCAGTTCCCCAGGCTGGCCTGGGAGGCAGGAACGCGATCCGACCCGCCCCCCGCCACGGTGGTGATGTACAGCTCGCCGCTCGAGACGGCCGGGATCAGGGCGATCCCGCCGCAGAGCATCCACCGGGCGATCCGTTGTGGCCAGGGAGCCATACGCGCCTCTTGTTGCCGGAAGCGTACGCAAGAAATGCGACTGGAGCAATGGACTTGTGGGCGAGCAGTCGTCTTGCGTTTAGACGGGAACGAGGCTCTTGAGGAAAGCGGCGTTGCTGGGGTGCTTGCCCATCTTGTCCAGCAGGAGCTGCATGGCCTCCACCGGCTTGACCGAGCTGAGGACCCGGCGCAGGAGGTTGGCCTTCACCAGCTCATCGGGGGTGAACAGCAGCTCTTCGCGACGGGTCCCCGACATGCTGATGTCCACGGCGGGGAAGACGCGGCGCTCGAACAGCCCGCGGTCGAGAAGCAGCTCCATGTTGCCGGTCCCTTTGAACTCCTGGAAGATGACCTCGTCCATGCGGCTGCCGGTGTCGACCAGGGCGCTGGCGATGATGGTGAGGCTGCCTCCCTCCTCGGCCTGCCGGGCCGAGCCGAAGAAGTAGCGCGGCTTCTCCATGGTGCGCGAGTCGATGCCGCCGGTCAGGATCTTCCCCGAGCCGCGTTGCTCGCGGTTGTAGGCGCGCGCCAGGCGGGTGAGCGAGTCGAGCAGGATCACGATGTCGCGCCCGTGCTCCACCTCGCGCCGTGCGTGCTCGAGCACGATCTCCGCCACGTTGACGTGCTGGCGGGACATCTCGTCGGATGACGACGCGATGACCTCTCCCTTCACCGAGCGGCGGAAGTCGGTGACCTCTTCGGGGCGCTCGTCGATGAGCAGCACGATCAGCTTGGCGTGGGGATGGTTGTGGGAGATGCTGGCCGCCAGCTTCTGCAGCAGCGTGGTCTTGCCGGTCTTGGGGGCGGCCACGATCAGGCCGCGCTGGCCGAACCCGATCGGCGTGATCAGGTCGAGCACCCGCATCGACATTTCGTCCGAGACGGTCTCGAGCCGCATACGCCGGTTGGGGGCGATGGAGGTGAGGCGCTCGAACGGGATGAACTCGCGCCCGTCGGGCAGCCCGTTGGCCACTTCCACCGCCTGCACGGTGACCTGCCCTTGCGGGCCGCGCGCCGGAGCCACCACGCCGCGCAGCAATGTCCCTTCTCTCACGTTCACGGTGCGCACGACGGGGGCAGGCACGTACACGTCTCCCACGCAGGCGACGTAGTTGTTTTCCTTGCGTCTCAGGAAGCCGTGGCCTGCGGGATAGATCTCGAGGAGCCCTTCGGTGGTTTCGCCCACTCCGGGTGCGGGCGCGCCTTGCCGCAGCACGCCCTGGGATTCGCGCTGGCCGCGCCCGTCGCGCTGGCCGCCCCCCTGGTGCTGGCGGCGGCCGCCATGAGGACCCCCATGACCCTGGCCTCCTCCATGCCCCCCGGCAGGAGGACGCTGGCGGTTGCCTCCGCCATGGGAGTGCGGGCCGCCCTGCCTCTGGGGATGGCCGGACTGGTGCCCGGTGTCGAAATGGGCCGCGGGACCGCCCCTCCTGTTCGGATTGGCAGGTCCTCCCTGGTGGCGTGCGGGCCTCCGGGAGCGATTCTTCACTGACTCATCACCAAACTCTTGCCTTGCACCGCGCCGGTGCTATGCGGCCCGAACCGTTGCGCCGGGGAAGACGGCAGGCTTGCGGGCGCCGCGCTTATCGTTCGGGCGTGGGCCGGACCCCTCTCAACTGCTTTCTGGCCTCCAGGCCTGTGTGGGGTGCGCGGGTTGGGAACTCGATTGTTCTCGCCGGCTGGGACCCGCGCCGGACGCCTCAATGTAGCACAGTCCTTCGGCTGGAGGGAAGGGGGGAATCACGGGGCTTCAGGCACTAAGATCTCTCCTCATGAGACACCATCCCGCCCGGGCGATCCCCGGTCTCGTCCTCCTGGCCGCGCTGGCAGCCTGCGGAGGGGGATCGGGTCCTTCCCCTTCACGATCGAGCCGATCCGAAGCGGCCCCGGCGCTTCTGGCTGGAGCGGCGGCCCGGCTGATCACCCCCGACCTGGCGAGCCCGGCCCAGCCGGTGTACGTCGGGGGCCTGGAACGAGGGCTGAAGGCCACGGGAGTGGCCGACGAGCTGTATGCCCGGGCGATGGTCCTCACCGACGCGCAGGGAACCTCGGTGGGACTGGTGGTGCTCGACCTGATCGGCTTCTTTCACGACGACGTGGTCGCGGTGCGCGAGGAGCTGCAGACGCGCTACCCCGACATCCTCCTCGCCCACCTGGCCGTGGCCAGCACGCACACCCACGCGGGGCCCGACGTCATCGGCCTGTGGACTCCCATCGGCGGCTCGGTGGATGCGGCCTACATCGCGCGGGTGCGGCGCGAGGCGGTGGAGGCGGTGGCCGAGGCGTGGCGCCGCCGCGCGCCGGCCGAGATGTACGTGGGCGTCTCGTCGGCCCCGGGCCTGGCCAAGGACACGCGGCTCCCCGAGGTGATCGATGACGCCGTGCTCGCCCTGGGGCTGCGCGCTCCCGGAGGCGGGCCGGGGATCGCGTCGCTGGTGAACTGGAACAGCCACCCCAGCGTGGTGGGTGGCGAGAACAGCCGGCTGTCGGCGGACTTCCCGTGGGCCGTGGTGCGGCGCATGGAAAAGGACTGGGGTGGCGTGTCTCTGTACGCGAGCGGCGCGCTCGGAGGGCAGATCGGATCGGGGCGCGTGAAGGTGCCCGACCCGGCCACGGGCGACACCCCGAACGACCGGATGCGGCGTGCGGAGCTGCTGGGCGATCGCATCGGCGTCATCGCGGTCGAGTCGTTGCGCGAGGCCGTGAAGAGCCCCGCGCCGGCACCGCGCCTGAAGGCGGCCGGCCGCCCGCTGTGGATACCGATGGACAACGCCCGCTTTGCCGAGGGGCTCGCCATCGGTCTCATCCGCCCGCGCCGGCTGTATCCCCTGGGCGGCGGGGCGGACGGATGGCTTCCTTCGGAGCTGCCCGACAAGTCGAGCCTGCGCCCCGGAACGTACGCGCTGAGAAGCGAGGCCGCGGTGGTGGATCTGGGGCCGGCGCGCCTGGCGCTGATCCCCGGTGAGCTGTATCCCGAGCTGGCGCTGGGGAAGTTTCAGGATCCCCAGGACCCGGGGGCCGACTTTCCCGGGGCGCCGCGCGAGGCCGCGCTTCGCGGCCTGTCCGACAGGCCGCTGTTCCTGATCGGGCTGGCCAACGACGAGCTGGGCTACATCATCCCCAGGGCCCAGTGGGACAGCGAACCCCCCTATGCCTACGGACGCGACGAGCCGCAGTACGGAGAGCGCAACTCGGTGGGGCCGTCCACGGCTCCGCTGGTGATGGAGGCGCTGCAGGAGCTGCTCGGCTCCCTCTGAAGAGCTGCCCGGGCCCGCGTGCTACGATGCGGGCCTCCATGATCATGCCCGTGACCGCGTGCGCCATGCTTCTCTCGGCGACCCTGTCCGCCTCCGCCGCACCGGCGACGCTGCGCCTGCAGACCGACGTGTCCTACACCGCCAACCTGGTCCACTGGGTGGACAACCTGGCCGGAACCTCGGTGGGCAAGACGCTGCCGGTCTACCGCTCGGCCTGGAGCGCCCGCTTCGGCCCCCTCGACCAGCGCGACAGGCAGGCCTTGCAGGAATTCGTCCGACTGCGCATGGCCCCCATCCCTTCGGGGGCCGAGGTCATGAACCGCTCGGGGTGCCTGCCGGTCGAATCGGACGTCCTGAGCTGGCACCAGAAGTTCCTGGCGGCCGCGATGCAGGCCTCTTCCGTGCAGGAGCTGAGCGCCCTGCTGTCGTCCCCCCTGAGCACCCAGGACGCGGAGAAGCTCGGCGCCGTTCTGCGGCACTTCGAGCCCCGCTTCCGGCAGATCTGGGAAGGCCTCGAACACGTGCGGAGCTTTCAGGGCCGGTTCGAATCGTTTCTTCGCGAGGGGGGTCTGCCGGCCTACCTCGACACGCTGGCCGGGTTCTTCGGCGTGAACCCGGCCGACACCCCGCCCATGAAGGTCTCCTTCATCGGGCTGCCGGCCGACGGGCCCACGCACGCGGAGGCTGACGGCGACCATCTGCTGGTGGAGATCAGGCCGAACGATCGGCCCGAGCACCAGATCCAGGTGGTCGCCCACGAGGCGTCCCACTTCCTGATGCGGCGCCTTTCCGCCCAGCGCGTGGATGCGCTGGCGGCTGAGGCGCACGGGCAGGGCGCGGCCGGCGCGCTCATCTGGCGCTACATGTGGGAGGGGATCCCGACCACCCTGGGCCAGGGGCTGGCCGAGGCGAAGCTGACTCCCGCCACCTTCTCGACCTCGCTGAAGTGGTACCACATCGGCACGGTGGATCGGTTCGCCAAGCTGATCTACCCGAGCGTCTCGCGCGCGGTCCTGGACGGAGGCACGCTGGACGGGCCCCTCATGCGGCGTCTGGCCCGCGTAGTGGAGGGCTCGTCGCTGTTCACGGAGGCCACGCCGGCCGAGTTCCTCATGTCCTCCTTCTTCGCCGCCGGGAAGGACCTGGGCGCGGCCGCGGAGGTTCTGCAGTCGCGCATGGGCTCGGGCTCGCCTCCCGCCGAACGGTTCTCACTGGAGGATCCGCGCCTGGCGGACCTGATGCAGCGCTACGCCTGCCTGGGCGGGGTGGCGATCGTGACGGCCGACGAGCTGCCTCGCCTGGCCGGCCTGGACGGCGGGCTCTCGCTTTCCGGGCGCAGCCTGCGCGCCGCGCGCGACCACGCGGCGCGCGGAGACGGAACCATCCTGACCGGCCGCAGGACGGCCGGCGGCACGGTGTTCGTGCTGGTGGCGCCCGACGCCGGCCGTGCCGCCCCCCTCCTGGACTCCTTCATACACATGAAGGGGCTTCCTTCCTCCCCCGTGGACGTGCCGATAGCGGGCGCCCGGCGGGACTGATCGGCCAACCGGCTGGAACTCCTTGCCACACGCTGAATATGCTTTATTGACATTTTTCAGGTTCGCCGTATCTAGAAGGAGGTCATTGTGTTTCCCCGGGGCGACAGTTCCTTGCGGAGGGAGCGACTGGCCGGTCCTGCCGCCGGCCTTGACGCCCCGGGGTCCCCGGCAGATCCAGTAAGCGGGGGGGACGTGGGGCCGGCTTCGTCAGAAGCCGGCCCTGCGAAGGAGGAAGACAGGAACTCGCTGCCCTCACGGATCGTTAGAATGGTTCAATGAGAACCGGTGGCAAGATCCTCCTGGGGTGCGTGGCGACCCCCTTCGTGCTCCTGCTGCTCTTCGCCCTGCTCTTCCTCGTGTTCCGCGCCATGCCTCTGCCCGAGAGCGCTCCCACTCAGGCCGCGCAGGAGCCATCCGGATCGGTGACCCTGCAGCAGCTCGAGGCCGAAGGGCTCGCGGTGGGCGCCCCAGAGGCCCCGCCCGGAAAGGCCGTTTCCGTCACCATCTGGCTGGAGGAGGGAACCTTCCACGTCAAGCCGGCCCCCGAAGGGGAAGGGTTCCGCGTGGAAGGGCAGTACGACAAGTCGATGTACGACCTGAAGCACGAGATCACCCGTGACCGATCGGGGACGGCGTCGTTCAGCCTCTCCTTCCGGCCCAGGTACTCGATGCTCAGACGCATCCTGAGCGCGGGGTTCCTCCATATGGACGACGAGACCAACAAGATCACGGTGTACGTCCCTCGCGGACTTCCCATGGAGCTGAACCTCAAGTCGTACAAAGGAGAGACCAACCTCGACCTCACCGGGCTTTCCCTTGCCAAGATGGATCTGGATCTGGGAATGGGAGAGCACAACATGGTGGTGAACGAGCCCAATCCTCTGGAGATGAGTGCGCTGAAGGTCAATCAGTCGATGGGAGAGATGGAGCTTCACGGCCTGGCCAACCTGCGGGCCGGCGACATCACCATCTGGGGGCAGATGGGAGAGCTGTGCCTGGACCTGGGGGAATCTCTCCTGCGTGATACGAAGATGTACGCACGGATGCGCATGGGAGAGATGAGCATCGGGATTCCCACCGACGCGCGCGTTCAGGCCAGCAGCAGCATGTTCCTGGGAGAAACCGAAGGAAATCCCAACCGCGCCGAAGGTGCGCACCGTCTGGAGCTCGACGTCAGCTCATCGATGGGCGAGCTCACTTATCACGACTCGCACCAGCTTTCCGACCCTCTATAATCCCTTCTATCGATTCCCCGCGGTTCCGATTTGACTTCACCGATCCCGGAGTTAAATTCGGGCCGTCGTACCCTTTCCGTTGACCCGCGTTTCCTCTCGGAGTCCCTGTCGTGAGCAAGACTGGAAACATCATCGCGACAGCCATGTTCTGTCTGGTCGTCTCGTGTGTCGCTGCGTTCGCCCAAGAGGCGAACACGCCCAACCCCGCGAGCGGCGCAATCGCCGCGCTCGAGCAGTCCGTCGTGGACGATCTGGCGGACGGCCGGCTCGATTCACACTCGCTCGCCGACGCGGTGCTCATCGCGTCGGGCGTGAACAGCGAGGAGGCGCTGGCTCTCTACCGGACGCGGCTCGAAATGACGATCCGCACCGTGACGAAGCGGGTCCCCCACGGGGGCGGGCCGGAGCGCCGCGCCCGCCGGCTGCTGGCCGAGCTGCATCGCGACGTCTTCAAGCGGTACGAGCCGGCCACCGATCGATTCGCCGCCCTGCTGGACCAGGGGGTCTACAACTGCGTCTCGTCCACCCTGCTCTACATCCTGGCCGCCAGGGAGCTGGGCCTGGACGTCTCCGGGGCGGAGACCCCGCTGCACGTGTTCGTGGTGCTGAAGACCCCCACGCGCCGGGTGTCGATCGAGACGACCTCTCCCGCGGGGTACGACGCGCGCCATGACCTGGTGCGCTTCCGCTCGTTCGTGCTGGCCAACAAGTACGCGACGGCCGAGGAGCTGGCCGAGCGCGGCATCGAGAACGTGTTCAACGACTTTCACCGGATGACCCAGCCCATCCCGGCCGAGCGCGTCGTGGCCCTGCTGTATCACAACGCCGGAATCCGCGCGCTGCAGCGTCGGGAGGCCATCAACGCCGCGGGCCTGCTGGTCAACGCCGCCCGCATCTATCCGAACCTGGCCTACCGGTCGGAAAACCTGCGCACGACCCTGGCGTGGGCCGTGCGCGAGCAGTACGACGGCGGCGACTACCTCGGATCGTTCCGTCTCGGCGAAGTGGCGATGCGCCTCTTTCCCGGCCGAACCACGGTGACCGACAGGTTCATCGCGGTGACGGGGCGGCTCGTGGAGGAGACCGCGGGCGCCGGCCGGCTCGCGCAGGCGGAAGAATACGAGGCCAGGGCCCTGGGCCAGCTCCCCGAAGAGGAAGACAAACTCAAGCTGGAAGCCCTGACCGCCCCCGTCATCGCGCGCTCGGCCCTGCTGTCGCGCGACTGGGAGTCGGCGAGGCGCCACGCGGCGCGCTTCCGAACCGCCTATCCGGATCCGCTGGAGGCCGAGCGGTTCGCCGGCTGGGTCGAGGCGCGCGCGGCGGAAGGGAGCGGCCCCGAAGGCTCCGGAAGCCCAGAGTTCTTCAACGAGATGCGCGGGGCGGTGATGGCGCTCCCCGCCGTGTGCACGACCCAGCAGCTCGAATCGGTGGTCGAGGCGGTGGGCGCCCTCGCCACGCAGGGCCGCTTCGAAGAGGCCCTCGCCGTCGGGCGCATGCAGCGCGACGGTCTGCGCGACGAGCCCGCGCGCGAAGCGATGGACGTGCTGCTCAAGGCGGTGGCCCGCCGCCAGATCACCACCCTGCTCACGCTGCGCCGCTGGCGCGACGCCGGGCAGGCCGCCGAAGAGGCGCTCAGCGAATGGCCCGGCGACGCCGACCTGCAGGCTCTGCACGGGCGCATCGTCTCGGCCGCCCGCCCCGATCTCCAGCTCACCCCCACGACGGGCTCCTCGCTGGGGATTCAGGAGCGCTGAGCCTACGGTTCACCCGCCATCCGCAACGACCTGCCTCATGACTTGTAACCGAGTCGATCACTGACGGCCAGAGGCGACTGAGTCCGCCAGGCGCGATTTTTCACGGTCGCTCCGGTGTTCTGGTCGTATGATTGCGTGTCCAGATCGATGATGGCCAGGCGGAGCCT
The DNA here is from genome assembly GCA_050747525.1 of Candidatus Polarisedimenticolia bacterium. Classification (GTDB taxonomy): domain Bacteria; phylum Acidobacteriota; class Polarisedimenticolia; order JACPZX01; family DASXTC01; genus JBOGOC01. Next base: position 62,379 of record JBOGOC010000091.1, read on the forward strand.
TGGGTCTACCGCCGGGCGACTCGCGGGAGGGTGCGTCCTGGCGGCTCATGGCGTCATGCTGTTCGTGATCTTCTGGAATGCCTTCCAGGCCCTGCAGCCGGCGGCCGAGGCGGAGATCGTCACGGCCCGCCGACCGCCCACGACGACCTCACACTCCTACGAAAGTGAATTCCTCGATGCCCTTCCGATTCACGGCCATGCATACCAGGACGCTCTGAGCCTCGCCCCGGGGGTCTCCGACCCCGACGCGGACGGGCGCGCGACGATTCACGGAGCGCGGGAAAGCGAAACGGCCTTCCGGCTGGACGGCGCCGAGTTCACCGATCCGCTGGAAGGGTCGTTCGGAATGAACCTCAATCCCTACATGATCGAGAGCCTCGAGGTGACCACCGCCGGGGCCCCCGCGAGCATGGGAAGGGCGCTGGGCGGCTTCGTGGACATCACCACCCGCAGCGGCGGCAACGATCTGGCCGGCAAGCTGGGACTCTTCTGGCAGGACACTTTCCTCGACGGGCGGGGCGCCGACTACGAAGACATCGTCGACGCCCACGTGGATCACCAGCCCTTCCATGACTTCCGGGCGGCCGGCAGGCTGGGAGGGGCCTTCGTCGACGATCGCCTCTGGTGGTTCACCTCTCTGGAGGCCATCGATGCGGAGACTCCCGCGGGCCCGGGGCCAACGTACCCGATGATCGACTCGCGCGCGCTCTACGCGTTCGGCAAGCTGTCGTGGCAGGCCGATGCCGCCAACAAGCTGGTGCTGCAGGCCGCGGCGGACCCCACGATCATCGAGGGGCTCGGTCTGGGGATCTCGTCCGATCCGGACTCCGGCTACACGCATGATCGGCAGGCCCTGAACGTGAAGCTGGGCTGGACCTCGATGCTCTCCGACAGGGCGCTCCTGGAGGTCACGCTCAGCCGGTACGATCAGTCCATCGAGATCGATCCGGACTCCGCCGACTTCGCCGCCTTGAATGTCGGCTTGGGCATCGGGCCGGGAGGAGGGCAGGTGGCCTTCTATCCCTGCGAGGTGGCGAACTGCAGTCAGACGCTGGGTGACGATCCGCTGTCGCGCTACACCGCCACGACAGGCCGGATCTCCGGGCCCTTCTATCTCCGGGCGAGCGACGGTCGCAGCCGGGATGCCTTGCGAGCCGACGTGTCGGGCGTCCTCTCTCCGCGCCATGGAACCCACAGCCTGTCGGCCGGGTTCGAGATAGGCCAGGAGAAGGTCGAGCAGGACGTCCTGATCAATCCGATTCTGTACGACTACTCATCCTTGCTGATCTTCCCGAGCGGGCAAACACGACTCCAGGGATACCAGCTGCTCCAGGTCTCCAGTCCCGCAAGGACGGCTCCCGACGCCACCACCTGGAGCAGCTCCTTCTATGTTTCCGATTCGTTCAAGCCGCGAAGCAACCTCTCCATCACGGTGGGCGTCCGCCTGGACGCCGAGGAGATCGATTTTCCCGGGTACCAGCCGTTCGACGTTGTGCGTGAGCGCCGGCGGTCCGTGGATCTGTGGGAAGCGGTGTGCGCCGAAGCCGTACGCCAGGGGACGGTGTTCAACTTTTCCGTCTGCAATCCCCTGGTCCCCTACAACGGCGCGCCGCCGTTTGACGCAAGGTTCGATACCTTCTTCGACGCGGATGGCGATGGGTCCAATGACGTGGACCCCGAGCTCGTGGCGCTGGACCTGGATGGCGACGGCACCTTCTTCGGCCCCCAGGAAGGGGAGAGCCTCTACAAGCATTTCACCCGTTACGAAGATCGCGAGCCGGGCGGCTTCACGATCGACGACGGGAGCGTGTCGCCGCGGGTGGGAGTGTCGTGGGATCCCTGGGGAGCCGGAAGGACGAAGTTCTTCGCCCACTGGGGCCGCTATCACGATCGGCTCGATCCCGAAGCGGTCCTGTCCGAGTCTTCACCCGACACCTTCACGTTCCTCTTCACGGCCGGTGCGTCGGGGCAGATCCTGCCCGGCGCGCCCTCCCAGGCCGGAAGCATGGCGTCGATGCGCCGGGTGGACCATGACCTGCAGGCGCCCTGGATGGACGAGCTGAGCCTGGGAGGTGAAGTGTCGCTGGGATCGGCGTGGCGAGCCGGCCTGACGTTCGTGAGCCGCCGCGCCGAGGACTTGCTGCAGGACGTGGATCAGAACCACTACACGTGCGGGCAGGCCGGCATCGTGGGGATCGATCCGGCCGCGCTGTGCGGTGACCCCAACGGGGTGCTCAGGCTCGACCGGTTCGGCAATCCGACATTTGGCCCGCAGCCATCAGGGGGGCCCAACGGGCTGGTCGATCTCTACACCGCCAGTCCGATGTACGGCAGCGTGCTGGTGGTGGAGAACGCCGACGGCATCGATGTCACCAGCTGGGAGGTCAGCGCGGTCCGATCGATGAACCACAACTGGCAGATGCGCGCCGGGTACACGCTGTCCCGCGCCCGGGGAGAGGCCTCCGGCACCTTCGCGGCCGCCCGTGACGACGTGTCGGTGACCGCCGACCAGCGTGATTGGCTCGAGCACGACGAACGGCACAGCCTGGAGGCACAGGCGGTGTGGCGCCTGCCCGCCGAGGTGATGCTGGGCGGGATGCTGCGGTGGGACTCGGGACTCCCCTACACGGTGTACGAGGCGCCGGAGGCGGATCTCGACAGCAGCGGCAACAGCTCGGTGCGGCAGGTCCTGCCCACCGGAGAAGCCTTCGATCAGCGCAACGAGGGACGCTGGCGCCTGGACGCCCGCTTGGAGAAGGGCTTCCAGATCGGCAAGGCGCGGGCATCGGGCTTCTTCAGCGCGCAGAACCTGCTGGACGACGACTGGCTCGTCGTGACCAGCTACACGCAGGGCGGGTACGTCACCACTTTCCGGGACCTCGGCCGCAGGTTCGAGATCGGATCGACCTTCAGCTTCTAGGGCCCGTGATGGCTTGACAGCATGGAAGCCTGCCGGTATAGCCTTCGGCAACGATGAGAGCCACGCCGGAGGAGTTGTCGCAGCACGCGTCGAGGCAGACTGTCCAGGAGTACCTCTCCGGCAAGCCGATCGCCGTCGCGCAGGTCGACCGGTGGATTCGCGACGAGCTGCGGGCGCACTTCCCGGTGCTGAAGACCGAAGCGGACGACGTTTGCCAGGTGGTGCACGGGAAGCTTTTCGGCATCCTGCGGGACGGCGCCTTCAGGTACGAGTCATCCCTGAGGACGTTCGTTTCCCGGGTGACGCGATTCAGCGCCCTGGATCATATCCGCCGCCGCTACCGCGACCCTCTCTGGAGCACGCAGGGTGAGGGGCCCGCCGCGGCCCGCCAGGGGAACCCCTACCGCAGCCTGATGTCCCTGGAGAAGGGGGCCTTGCTGGGCCAGATCCTGGTGCACGCCTCGGGCGAGTGCCGGCAGCTCTGGCACCTGGCCTTCGTCGAGGAGCTTTCCTACGACGACATCGCGCGGCGGCTGAACCTCGCCCCCGGCACCATCAAGTCGCGCATGTCGCGCTGCCGGCAGCGGGTGATGCTGCTGCTGAGGAGGGCCGATGACTGAGCGCCACCGGCTCCCCGCGTTTCCCTCATTCCAGTATCGGGGGAGTGCTCCAGGTGTCGATCTCGTACTTGATGGAGCTGCGGGTGATGGCCGTGTCCGTTGCACGGAACTGGACGCTATGGATGCCCCCAACGCCTCTGATGCGCAACGTGCCCTTGACCACATCCACCTGGTAGCCGTAGAGCGTCAGGGAGTTAATCAGCTTGCTGTTGATCTGCACCGATGTCGGGAACTGGCTGGTCTGCACGACGATGGTATGGGAGTTGATCTTCAGCTCGACGATCCCATCCATCGCGGGCTCCTGCGTCACCAGGCCGACAAAGGCGGCCATGTCGGTCCGGCTGATCGTCACCAAGACGGTCGCGATTCCGGTGTCGTCCTCCCAGAAGGAGTAACGGTCGAGCTCGGCGCCGGTGTCCTTGAGGATCCGTATCCCGTAGTAGGGGTGGTACGGCGGCTGGAGGATATTGACATTGAAATCGTCGATACCGAAGGGGTACACGTAGCATGGGGGAGGGTCGTCATCGAACACGATGGGCCCACCGCCGCCACTGCCTTCCGGAGGTGTTTGAGGACACTGCGGCGGGGGATTCTCGATCTTGACCTGCAGGCAGGTGAGCATGGCCAGGATCCCCTGGCCGGGCACCACGCTACAGGTGACGACGGGGTTCCAGTTCTGTCCCGATTGCCCACCCGAATTGGGGTCTGGGGGATCCTCGGGTCCGCCAGGGCCCCCCGGGATGGTCTCTATGGCGTACAGGGGAGTGATCAGTGCGAACAGCAGTGCGAGCAGAGCCGGGCCGATCAGCCCACGTTTCATGTTCGCCTCCTTCCGGAAATGCCAAACGCTACCTTCATGAAGGTCAAGGAGCAACAACCATATGTGGATAGTTGCAGGAAGAGCCCTCGCGGTTCCCTTGCTGGGCCTGCTGATGGGGCCGGCCCAGGAGGCGAGCCGGACCTCCGGCCTCGATCCTGCGGCGATCGAGCAGCAGATAGGACGGCTTCAGCTGAAGCATGACGATCGCATCAAGGCCCAGGACTGGGACGGAGCCCTCGATGCGATTCGCGAGGCGCTCGCTCTTGACGGCGACCACCCGGTTCCATACCGGCAGGCCGTCCTGATGCTGCGCCGGCGCGATCAGGTCGACAAGACTGCTGAGCTGCTCGGCTCGCTCGATCCCGATGGTAGGCCGGGCCGGGTGTACGGAGAGGGCGTCGCCCTGTTCTTCGTCCCAGGGAAGCGGGCAGAGGCGCGTCAGGCCTTCGAGCGCGCGCTGGCGATGTACGCGGCACGAGGCCATGCGGCGGGGCAGGCGGCCTCTCACACGGCGCTGGGGAACCTCGATCGTCAGGCCGGCAAATGGACCGAGGCCCTTGCTCACGACGATGCCGCGGTTCCGTGGCTGGAACAGCTCGGCGACCGGATCGGCATGGCAGACGTGAGAGCCAACCAGGCACAGATGGAGCGGCGGCTTGGAAGGCCTGAGGCCGCCCTCGAACGACAACGGCAGGTCCTCGCGATCCGCGAGGAGCTCGGGGACATGGAAGGTCAGGCCCGTAGCTGGCAGGAGATAGGAACGTGCCTGTTCGAGACGAAGGATACCGCGGGGGCCCGTGAGGCGCTGCAGCGCGCCCTGGCGATGCATCGGGCATCGGGGAACAAGGCGCTCGAGGGACATACGCTCAGGATCCTGGCGTGGATCTCGGAAAGCCTGGGCGTGGATCGTGAAGCCCTCGACGACCTGACCAGGGCGGCCGAGGCATTCGCCGCCGCCGGCGTCCAGGAGAGACAATGGCAGGCGGATGCCACCACCGCGATCGGTGAGACGCTGCGACGGATGGGCGAGTACGAGCGCGCCAGGGAGACCCTCGAATCGGCACGCGAGATGGCTTCGGGACTCAAGGACAGGAAGCTTCCGGCACGCATACTGACGAACCTGGGCGTTGTGCATGCCGCGCTCTGGGAAATCCCTATCGCGCTCTCGGCCTTGCAGCAGGCGCTCGACATTCATCGCCAGCTCAAGGATGCGCGCGGCGAACTGCACGCGCTCGATACCATGGTCGCCATCCACCATGCCGTGGGAGACCTCGAAAGCGCGCGCCGTCTCCTGGAGTCACGGCCGGAAGTGGCCGCCCGCCTCGGTGATCCGCTCCAGAGCGCCAAAGGGCACAACAATCTGGGGGCGAATCTCGTCCTGCAGGGGAGGCTGGATGCTGCGCTGGAGCAGTTCAACAAGGCCGAGACGATCTGGCAGGAGAACCGAGAAGCTTTGCAGGGGAATGAACCCTTGCGAATGGCTTTCGTGCGCAACCGAGCAGAGCTGCTGATGGAGCGGGGCAGCCTCGAGGAGGCTGGAGGTCTCCTGGAGGGCTCACTCGATACATCCCGTAGCCTGATGGATCGTAAAGGGGAGTTGTTCACCCTGAATCTGATGGGAGCTCTCGAGGCGAAGAGGAGCCGCCATGAACAGGCCCTGAAGCGGCATGGCGGGGCGCTGGCGCTCGCCGAAGCGATGGGCCTGGCCGAGGAAGAGTGGCGCGCCCGCATCGGCATGGCCGAGTCGATGGAAAAGCTCGGCCGGCACCAGGAGGCCGTCGCTCAAGCGTTGAGGGCGCTCGACAAAGTGGAGAGCGTGCGGGCCCAGATGCTGGCCGACGATCTGAAGGTCCGCTTCTTCGCCGGCCGCGTGGATCTGTACAAGCGCACGCTCACCCTCCTCCTGCCGGAGGGTCGGCGCATCGATGAGGCGGCGGCCCGCCAGGGGCTGGAGGTGTCGGAACGCGCGCGGGCCAGAGGGCTGCTCGATCTGCTCATGGAGTCGCGTCACGGGATGAGAAAAAAGCTCTCCTCCGACCTGAGGGAGCGTGAGCGGCGCGCCCTCGATGACGTCAGCGCCGCGACCCAGCAGCTCGTGTCGGCCAACGGCGAGGAGGCCGCCGCCAAGGCCAGGGAGTTGCTGCGCCGGGCCGAGGAAGCGCTGCAGAGGCTCGAGCTGGACATGCGTTCGGCGGCCCCCGCCTACGCGAACGTCGTCTATCCGCGACCCGCCTCGACCAAGGACGTTCAGGCAGCCCTGGGAAGCGACGAGGCGCTGCTCGAGTACTTCATCGGCAGGAACGAAGCCTGGGTCTGGGTGGTCGAGCGAAAGAAGGTGGCGGTGTACCGCCTTGCGTCTCCCCAGGTCATCCGACAGGCGGTGGAGAAGTTCCTGAAAGGGGCCGGTGCGCCGGGGGCTTCGCTGGCGGGCGAGGGACCCGATCCGGCCTCCCATGCTCTGTCCGAGGCGATCCTGCCGGCCGGAGGATCGTGGACCGCCCGGCGCCTCCTGATCGCGCCCGACGGCCCCCTGCACCACGTTCCCTTCGAGGCGCTGGTCCACAAGGGACACTACCTGCTCGAGGAGCACGAGATCGCCACGGTCCCTTCGGCCACCACGATGCTGTGGATGCGATCGGAAGCAGCTTCGCGCGCCGCGCGCGGCTTCCTGGGGGTTGCGGACGCCACGCCGGGAGCCGACGTTTCGCTCTCGTTGCCCTATTCCCGGCTGGAGGTGGAAGGGATCGCCGGCCTGTTCGAGGAGCCGCAGCGCTCGGTGCTCCTGGGAGACAAGGTGTCACGGGCCTCGCTGACAGATCCAAGCGTTAAGGACTTCCGGTACGTCCACTTCGCGACCCACGGTCTGCTCGGACACGGCTCGCCCGGCGACCGGCGGACCGGGCTCTGGCTGGGGAAGGGGGCCGCCCAGGGGCCGGACACCATCCTGACGCTTCCCGAGATCGTCACGCTGCCCCTGGACGCCGACCTGGTGGTGCTGTCGTCTTGCCGATCCGGCGAAGGAGAGCTCCTGGGCGGCGAAGGGATGATCGGCCTCACGCGAGCCTTCCTCCAGGCGGGGGCGCGGGCGGTCGTGATGTCGGTATGGAACGTGAGCGACCAATCCACCGTCGATCTCATGCAGACGTTCTACCGCGGCCTGCGCTCGGGAGCCACCCCGGGCGCCGCGCTGCGGCAGGCCAAGCTGGAGTTCATCCGATCCGAACGCCCTGCGCGCCGCGAGCCCTACCGGTGGGCCCCCTTCGTGCTGGTCGGAGCCCCGACCCGATGACCGACCCGCACGAGCTGCTCCCCTGGTACGTCAACGGCACGCTCGAGGCCCGCGAGCGGGAGGAATTCGAGCGCCATCTGCAGACGTGCCTGAGCTGCCGCCAGGAGCTGCCGGTCCTGCAGGACGTGAGCCGGCAGGTCCGCGCGCCGGGCTGGGCCGCTCACGCCGAGCACCCTGATCCGGAGACCCTCTCCCGCGTCGTCGCGGATGGGGAGGAGGACGCCGCGGTCCGCCGCCACCTGGCCCTCTGCCTGACCTGTGCGGAGGAGGCCCGGTGGCTGACGGGCGAGGCGGTCGCCGGGGGGAGCGCCGCACGAAGACGGACAGGCGCGTGGATCGTCCCGGCCGCAGCGATCGCCGCCGGCCTGCTGGTGGTGGTGACGGCGGGGCTTCTGATGCCGTGGCGCGGCCCGGCGACACCCGCCGGCGTCTTCCGCCCCGTGATGGTCCCCGCCATCGAGCGCGCGGCGGGGGCCACGGTCGTCCAGGTTCCTCGAGGCGCGGGCTCCGTGCAGGTGCTGCTCCAGGCGGATCTGGCCCCCGATGACTTCCCCGTGCGGTTCGAGGTGTCCGACGCCTCCGGCCGGGCCGTCTTCGCCGCGGCCGGGCTGAAGGAGGACGACCTGTTCCGTGGGATCCTCGGCTTCACGTGCCCCCGCGCCGATTGCCCCGACGGCGACTACGTCGCTCGCCTCACCCCCGCGCGCGCCGGCCGGCCCCCCATCGCCTATCCGTTCAGCATTTTCACGGACCGCTGAGAAGGTCCGGGAACCGCCGCGGCCGTCCCCCCGACAGTCTCTCCGTCAGTCTTCGAACAACTCTCGAGGAGGCCGTGATGAAGACCCTGCTGTGCAAGATCCGCCTGCCGTTGATGGCCCTGTTCCTGCTCGTCGCCGCCTGGGATGGTCCGGCGGCGATCACCTGTGCGGAGTGTAGCCACAACTGCATGGACGAGTATTACGCCTGTCTGGCAACCAGGGACATAGCCTACGAGATCTGCATCCAGACCACCCCACCCGAAGGCTGGGAGGAATGCAACCAGGCTTACGATGAGAAGACGGAGCAGTGCGAACAGGAAGAGATCGACTGCGAAAACAATCAGTGTGTCCCGCGCGTTCACTGCAACGTCGATCCGCCCGACCCGATTCCCGGCGATCCGCTCGATCCTTCGCCCGTTCCCATCCACTTCGGCAAGAAGGGCAGCAACACGCTGAGCAGCCAGCGGGATGTGGCCGTGAAGGCACCCTCGGCCGCCGGCCGGCCGGGCTCGCTCACCACGGAATTCCACTTGAGCTTCCGGAGCTACCAGGAGGTCGGGGGGACCGACTTCCCGATTCCCGCCGGGTACGCACACGTCACCGTGAGGGTGGGCATCAATTCGGAGCCATCGGACCTTCTGGGAGCGCGCGTGCGATTCGGGAACGACCCGACGCCCCGGTCTCATGGGAGGAAGGAGTATCTGAAGTCTTCGAGCGCCGTGCGGCCCTTCGAGGCGGGCCGCCTCGAGGTCGCCGGCAACGTGCTGCGGGTGGAGCCCCTGCTCGTCAATCCGCAGCCGGGTGACGTGATCACCATTAAGGTGACGGTATCGAAGTAGTTCCATCCTGATCGAGAGGGGGCCTGCCGCCGTGGGGGCCTCCTCTCACTGTTTCAAAAAAAGCCGGCATTCCCGGAACCATCCGAACCGTTCCAACGACGGTCTCCACGTCGGCATTTGTTTCTCTTGATGGAGGAGACACATGAAACGAACCGGTGTGGTCGTTGGGGGAGTCGCTCTGCTGGTGATGCTGGGCGGCGTGGCGGCATGGGCGGCGAGGGGAGGAGCGCCCACGGGACGCGGTGGTCTGGTCACGCTCACGGGGACTCTCGAAGGCTGGGTGCAGGAAGACTTCGAATCCGGGACCTCGAAGGTCACATATCGCCTGAAAGAGCGCGCCAAGGGAGAAGAAAGCCCGCGTGTTCTGACTCTGGAATTCCCGGGAATCATCGAAGGAGCACCGTTCGGCATGGACATCCGGGTGACCGGCATCCTTGTCGGCGACACGTTGAAGGTGCAGGGTCCCTGGGGGGTCGTCGACAAGCCGAAGAAGCCCGGCGACGTAGCCGGGTCGCACGCCGAGGACGTGCGCGTCCATCGGATGATCGTCATCATCTCCGACCTGACCGACCTCGACTTTCCATGCACGGTGGAGGAAACCGAGTTCGTGGTCTTCGGCGATCAGGACGAGTCGGTCCAGAGGTATTACTGGGAGCAGTCCTACCACCAGTTCGACCTCCAGGGACTGGTCGTGGGCCCCTACCCGATCACCGAGTCGACCAGCACCTGCAACCCGAACAGGTGGGTCCGCAAAGCAGAGGACTTCGCGGAAGAGGACCCGGTCGTCGATGCCGCGGGAGGACTCAACTCGTTCGATACGAAGTACTACGTCTTTCCTGAAACCTCAGACCCCGACTGTAGAGGAGCGTTCGGGGGGATCGGCGGGGACGAAGCGGTGATGTTCGGAGGGTGCGTCGACCACGGCTTCGCTCACGAGATGGGGCACAACCTGGGGCTGCAGCATGCCTTCGCCGACGTGCCCGGATGCCCCGCCCCCGGGGTTGGCGCCTACTGCGACAGGTCGGACACCATGGGCGACATGACCGGCCTCGGCCTGGTGCACTGGCACTTCAATGCCCCCCACAAGGTCCAGATGGAGTGGATCCCCGACGGGCCCGCTCCGGCGGCCGACAGACTCCTGCAGGTGACGCAGTCGGGCCTGTACACCATCTCGCTCTTCGAGTACGACATCCCCGGCGCGAACCAGGTGCTGCAGCTCAACGGCTTCCTGTCGGGCAACAGCAAGCTCTGGATTTCGTACCGGACGGGCTTCGGCGCGTTCGGCGAGAACCTCGAGAGCTCCTACAAGCCGAGGATGCACGTCAACAGCTGGGCCGGCGGCTTCGGCGGCACCCACTTCCTGGGGGACGGCAACAACCTGACCGCGTGGGTGGATGGTCACACCTTCGCGGCCCCCAACAACACCGTCTGCATCACCATGGTGAGCCACACGACACAATATGCCCACATCTGGGTGTCGGTCGGCTGCCAGCAGGCCGCACCCCCTGCCTGTCCGTCGGTCAATCCTTGCAACGGGACCTCGTGCGTGCAGGGGGCCGAGACCGGCTCGTCCAACACGGGACTTGGCCAGTGCGTGACCGACGCCGGCACGCTGCTGACGTGCACCGGTGAGACGGTCCACGTCGTCAGCACGAACTGCAACAAGGGGGCCTGCTGCTTCCAGCAGCCGTTCCCGTGCATCTGCCCGCAAACCTGTCCATCCGGCCAGTATCTGGATTGCCGGTAGGGGGTATCAGGGAGGCCCGCTTCGGCGGGCCTCCCGCCTCGGCGGGCCTCCCGCCTCCTTGTCAGGCCGGCCCGCCCCGGGTACGCTCTTCCCTGGCGGGCCCATAGCTCAGTGGCAGAGCAGCGGACTCATAATCCGTCGGTCCCTGGTTCGATCCCAGGTGGGCCCACCAGACCTTCCGACCCAGCGACCTCACTGTGCGATCGCGCCGGTTCTGCTGAGGCGCTCCAGCTTTCCCGCCAGATCGCGGGCGAGGTGCCGCTGCATCACGCTGCGGGTTTCGGGGTTGGCGGCCAGGTACTTCTCCAGCGTGGCCACCTCCCAGCGCACGGCCCGGCCCGGTTCGGTCGCCACGGCATCCACGTCCGGCGCGACGCCGCTGAGAATGAGGCCTGAGCCGACGAACTCCCCGGAATGCAAATCCCCGAGGACCTGTCCGTTCCTCGCCACCTGCACGGTCCCGCGGACGATGAGCAGGATCGCATCGGGGAGGCTCCCGCGGACGATCAGCCTCTCACCTGCCCCGATGGTGGTCCAGGACCCGATGTTCAGAACATGCAGGACCTTTCGGTGGGGCAGGTCGCCGAAGACGAGGCGACGGACTTCTTCCTCCTCCGGCGAGAGTTGCACCGGACGTCGCTCCATGATGAGGCGACACGACTGGAACAGGTTGAGACTTGCAAAAACCACGGACCAGGCAAGCGGCGCCCGCAGCGTCGTGGGTTGCAGCAGGAAATAGGGGATCGAGATCAGCGACGCTCCCACGGCGAACAGACGCAGCCACAGGATGTCGCGCACGCTGTAGGCAACGAGGAGAAGCACGTTCGCAACGTGGATGAAGTAGTCCGGACTGATGGCGTTCATGGTCCCTTCATGGTGCCACCTGATGACGGGCGGCGCCAGCCCGTCCCGTACTTCCCGGCGAAGAACCGCTCGGCCGGCGCGTGACCTTCGATGACCCTTCCCAGAGTGGCGCCGCATGGCAGACGATCGTCGGCGTAGTGGCGGACACCAGGCGGGGCGGATTCGAGCGGGAGCCGTGGGAGGAAACAGCAGTTCGAGCCGTGTCTGGCCGGCAAGTAGCTCGCGAGCAGCACCGCGCCTTCCAGGATGCCGGCTGCCACGACCTACGAAGAGGCTCCATGATGAGAATGGCGAGCCAAGGTCGCAAGGATGTCCGGGTTCTGTCCGAGTCGTGGCGATTCGAAGTGCGAAAGCGTGATCAAACGGGCCGAAAGTTCTTGTCCGAGCGATCACTTCCGATCAGCACAGATCACCTCTACCGTCCCGAAACGGTCTCATAATCCGTCGGTCCCTGGTTCGATCCCAGGTGGGCCCACCAGTGGAACCATGCTGCGTCGAGAGGGTTATCGAAGGTCGGATCGCGCGATGACCCGCTTCGGTGCCAGAGGACCGAACTACCGGCTTCGAGCTGGCTTCTGGAGCAGCCTGAAGTAGACGCGGGTGGAATCCGAGACGCAGTACAGTTGCGGGCAGGCGTCCCAGGCAATTCCGATAGCTCTGCCGGCGGCGCTGGCCACGCTGGACTGAAAAGTACCAGTGTAACCGTCCAGGACACGGCCGCCCACGACGTGACGCACCTTCCCCTGAACGAGCTGTGCGTCTCTCGTTACAAAGCCCACCCGGTAACTCGGTTCGAAACGGTGGAAGCCGTCCACCCACGTGATCCAGAACTCATCATGTGGACCTGCAGCCAGGGCCGGGCTCAAAGCAGACTCTGTGAATGTCTGGTCGGATGAGTCCTCCCAACTAAGGCGTCGGATTTCCATGGACCACTCCTGCTCGCGTGGGTCGAAGACGCGTCCATAGACATGAAAATACGCCTCTCTCGAATCCTCCCACGCGACGAGTATCCTCCCATCGGAGTTGGCCGCGATGGACGGATGCTGCGAATGAGCGGGATCCAACGAGATGTTCACTGGCTCAGTCCACGTCGAGCCATGATCGCCAGAATGAGCGGCGAAAACCTCGGAGTTGAAGTCCCCTGTTCGCGCCGCCTCCCATGCCGCGGCAAGCGATCCATCCTCGAGAAACGTGAGGTCAGTCCAGGAAGCCTCAGTCGCCATCTCGGGGGATCTTGGAATGCGCGCCCGCGGTCCGAACGAGAGGCCGTAATCCGTCGACACTCGGTACCAGAAGCCGCGATCAGTGTCGCTTGGATCGTAGAACCCGATGATCACCTGACCGCCAGCATGGCAAGCGACGGCCGGAACCAGTCCATTCTCCTCCTGCGAGATGTTGACTGCGGCGGAGTAGCTCTGGCCTCCATCGTGGGAAGCCGCGAGGTAGATCTCGGGCACCTCAATTGGAAAGAACGGATTCTCCCCAGGATAAAGCCAGACCTGTGCCCAGACAGCGTAGATATTCCCATTCCCATCAGAGCAGGCGCGCAAGTGATCTGCTGACGTGATGATGGGTGACGGCGCGGGCGGGGTCAACGGCTCATGGATGAGCATCTCGGGCTCGCTGAAGATTTGGCCATCGAGGCTGATGCGTGCGTGCCAGATCCGCGTGGCCTCACTAGAGGAGCCGTGGCCCGCAACCCAGAATGCAATGAATCCCGCCGCAGCGTTTCCGACAAGCGTTGGGTTACTGCTGACAGTGTCAGGATGAGAAAGAGTGAGGATCGGAGAGTTCGCAGCACGTGTGGCGGGCGGGCTGAGAGACACGCGATTGGAAGCCTGCAAGGGGCATACGAAGGCGCCAAGGAATAGCAACCCCGTCATGAGCGCAAAGCGCTTCATTAGGCGGCGCCGCAGGGGCACCTGTCTCACCTCAAGCTCTTGCAGCAGGTCTAAGAAAGTGCAGTCCATCATACGCGGGTCGCTACGAACGGTCAATTCTCCATCGTCGGACAGATTTCGGCTGACTCTACGCAAGCCCATGGAAGCTGTGGACCCCCGTGGAAGCCATGGACAGAAAAAAGGGGCGTCGTTCCAGGAAGTCCTGTAACGACGCCCCTTTAGGTTTGCCCTCATAATCCGTCGGTCCCTGGTTCGATCCCAGGTGGGCCCACCAGCCGAAACCGTCCCCGATCTTATTGCCGCGCCTGCGTGGACAAGTGCCCTTCGACAGTGAGGGTCGTGTCAGCCGGCTCTTCGGGACCTCCTCCGGCCGGCTCGTGCTTCGCCACCAGGGCGGCCGCGGCGAGATCGCCGGTCACGTTGAGCGCGGTGGCGAACGTGTCGGGGATGACGTCGAGCGCGATCAGGATCCCGATCCCTTCCACGGGAAGTCCGATCTCCGAGAAAAGCGGCGCCAGCATGATGAAGCCTCCGCGGGGAACTCCCGGAGCGGCCGACGTCAGAAAGACGGACGCGAAGGCGACGATGGTCAGCTCGCGCGGGCCCAGCGGCCGTCCGTAGAACCAGCCCACGAACACCGCGCCCACGGTCCACGTCACCGGGCCCGCGAAGTGAAAGGTGGAGACGGCCAGGGGCAGCACGAAGCCCGAGACCCGCTGCGGCAGGCCGAGCCCACGCCGGGCGCTCTCCACCAGAGCGGGGAGCGATGCGACCGACGAGCTCGAGGTGAAGGCGATCAGCTGCGCCGGGAGCGCGGCCAGCGCGAACCTCTTCATGGAAATCCCGCCGAAGACGGCCACCATCGGATAGGCGAACAGGATCCCCGCCACGCTGAGAAGCGAATAGGCCACGATGTAGAACCCGATCGCCCCCGCGATGGCTCCTCCCGCGCGGGCGGCGAGCGGCAGCACGAGGGCGAACACCCCCACCGGCGCCGCCAGGATGACCCAGCGCACCAGGATGAGCATCGCCTCGCTCACGGCCTGGAAGAAGCGGACAAGGGTCTCGCGCGCCGCGGGGGCGGCTCTTGCGACGGCCAGCCCGAACAGGAGCGTGAACACGATGACCGGCAGCAAGGAGCCGCCGGCCGCGGCCGCGATGGGATTCGACGGCACGAGCGAGACGAGCCATCCGGCGATCGACTGCTTCGGATCCGAAGCCAGGAGCTGAGCCGCTTCGGCGGAGCCCGCCGGCAGCGGTGGGGCGTCCGCGCCCCGCGCGCCCAGAAGCCCGAAGACCGCCAGCGTCAGCGGGATCATCACGACCGCCAGTGCCGCCAGCATGGCCACGAAGACCAGAAGCGTCCTGGCGCCGAGCCGGCCCACCGCCTTCACGTCGGTGGCCGACGCCACGCCCACGATCAGGAGCGACACGATCAGGGGGATCACCGTCATCCGGATCCCGTTCACCCAGAGGGTGCCCAGCGGCGCGATGGCGTCGACGAGGCCCAGGAGAGCGAGGTTGCCGCCGCCGGCCAGGGCGATGCCGATGGCCAGAGCCGCGCCGAGGGCGACGAGGACCCGCGTACTCTCCTTCATCCCGCCGCGGCCTACATCATCAGGTCGCCGCCGTTGATGTCGAACGACGCGCCGGTGATGTATCCGGCGGCCTCGGAGGCGACGAAGCAGATGAGGTCCGAGACTTCGAGCGGTGTCCCGAGGCGGGGCACGGGGTACGACGCGGAGAGGCGCTGCAGCAGCCCGGGAGAGGCGTTCTCGCGCGTGAGCTCCGTGTCGATCATGCCGGGGCAGATGGCGTTCACGGTGATGCCGAACCGGCCCAGCTCTTTCGCGGCGGCCCGCGTGAGGCCGAGCAGCCCCGCCTTGGACGCGGTGTAGTGGGCGCCCCCCAGAGTGCTCACGGTTCGTCCCGCGGAAGACGAGATGTTGATGATGCGTCCGTACTGCTCGGTCTTCATCGCGGGGAGCGCCGCCTTCATCAGGAGGAACGGCGCCGTCATGTTGGTCTCGAGCGCCAGGCGCCACTCCTCGGCCTCGAGCTGGTCGAACCGCGTCGATCGCGCCAGCGCGGCGTTGTTCACCAGGATGTCCAGGCGGCCGAACCGATCGAGCGCCTGGCTCACGATCTCCGCGGCGGCGCGAGGGGCTGCGAGGTCGCCGGACACGGCCAGCGCCGGGGCGCCGAGGGCGCCTGCGACCTCGTCCGCGCGGGCCTGGTCGCGCACGTGGACGGCGACCGACGCCCCGCGCTCGTGGAGGCGCGCCGCGGCGTCGCGGCCCAGACCGCGCCAGGCCCCCGTGACGAGGGCCACCCGCCCCGTGAAGTCCATCTCCTCCCTCCGCCTCAAGACCGCGGCCATTATGTCGTCTTTCCCCGCTCAGTGCTCGCTCGGTAGATGCGTGACGCTGACGGCGAGGTATCCGGGGAGGTGTGGAGACTCGGTGGGTCCTTTCCTGTCTATTCGGTCTTGAGGATGGACAACGGTTCGAGCCGCGACGCGTGTCTGGCCGGCAAGTAGCTCGCGAGCAGCACGGCGCCGCCCAGGATGCCGGCCGCCACGACGAGCGTTCCGACGTCCCATGTGCCGACTCCGAAGAGCATCCCCTGCAGCAGCCGACCAGCCGCCAGCGCCCCTGCGAGGCCGAGCGAAAGGCCGATCGCGGCGAGCCGGAGGCCGCGCCCGACCACGAGCCGAAGCACATCCGCCGGGCCGGCTCCGAGCGCCATCCGGACCGCCACTTCCGGAAGTCTCTGGGTGACGCCGTAGGACATCACTCCGTATGTGCCGATCGTCGCCAGGATCAGCGCGAGTCCCGCGAAGACCGCGATCAGGGTCACGCCCAGACGGCGGGGCCCCAGCGTCTCCGCCTGGATGCCTTCCATCGTTCTCACCTCGGTGAGCGGCAGGCTCGGGTCGAGGGACCAGACGGCATGCTCCGCCGGCCGGACCAGGGACAGGGGCTCACTCGACGATTTCACGACCACGCTCAGCCAGGGCCATGGGTCCTGAGCGTGCGGGAGATAGAATTCCGGCTCGGCCGGGCTATCGAGGCCGAACTGCCTCGCGTCACCGGCGACGCCGACGATCTGCCGGGGCACGCCGCCCGCGCGGCTCGGAACGAACCATTCCCCGAGGGCCTCCTGGCCGGGGAAATAGCGCTGGGCGAAGCTCTCGTTGACGATCGCCACCGCCGGGCTGGTCGGGGTGTCCTGGTCAGAGAAGTCGCGCCCTCGCACGGGAATGCCCAGAGCACGGAAGTATCCGGGGCTCACGGCCCTGTCCTGAGCCGACCGCTCCTGACCAGGGATGGGCGCCTCGTTTCCCAGGCGGAAGCTGTTGCTGTGATCGTCTCCGCTCAGGGGAAGGCGGGATGCCAGCCCGGCAACCTCGACTCCGGGAATCGCCTCGAGGCGCTCGCGCAGCCGCCGGTAGAAGTCCACGACGTAGGCCGTATCCGCCTCGCGGGCTGGTGGCAGGCCGATGTGGAAGCTCAGGACGCCTTCGAGGCGCACGCCCGATTCCACCGCGGCAAGCTTGGTGAAGCTTCTGGCCAGGAGCCCGGCCGCGCTGAGCAGCACGATCGCCATGGCTGTCTGCGCGACAACCAGGCCTCCACGGAGGCGGTCATGAGATTGTGTGGCCGTCCGGCCCCCACCGCCCTGCCTGAGCTGGTTGTAGAGATCTGGCTGAAGAACGTGAAGCAGCGGAGCCAATCCGACAAGGATACCCGTGAAGAGAGTGACCATCACCGCGAAACCGAGCACGCGCAGGTCAAGCGTCACCTCCACCATGCGCGGCAGTCGCTCGCCGAGGGAGTCCCGCAAGGCATCGAGGGCCAGGGAGGAGGCGAGGACTCCCACCGTGCCCCCGATGGCGGCGAGCACGAGGCTCTCGATCACCACGAGCCGCGCAATGCGGCCGATGCTTGCGCCGAGGGCCGTCCGCACCGCGAACTCGCGCCGCCTGCCGGATGCCCGGCCCAGCGTCAGGTTTGCGACGTTGGTGCAGGCGATCAGGAGCACCGCTCCGGCCGCCGCCATCATCAGGAGCAACGAGGATCGCACGGGACCAACGATGCGCTCGTGGAGCGGGATGAGCTGGATACCAAATCCGTCGTAGGCCTCGGGGTAGGCTTCGGAGAGTGAGGACTCGACCGTCAGGAGCTCCGCCCTCGCCGCGCTGATGTGGACTCCAGGCCGGAGGCGGCCGATGGCCGATAGGTGGCGAGCACGGCGTGCACCGTGTTCGTGATCCAGGGCCGTCGTGACCCAGTAGTCGGCACCGGCCGGGTAGGCGAACCCCCGCGGCATGATGCCGATGACCTCGAACCGACTTCCGTCGAGTGCGAGCTCGCGCCCGAGGGTGCCCTGTTCGGCGGCGAACCGGCGACGCCAGAGGGCATCGCCAAGGACGATCGTCTTCGGCCCCCCGGGCCGATGCTCATCGGGGGTAAAGGCCCGGCCCAGGACGGGCTGGACGCGCAACGTCTGGAAGAATCCTCCCGATACAGCGGCCCCCTCGAGTCGCTCCGGGCGGCCGTCGCCGCTCAGATCAAGCGACCAGGGGCCGTAGAGCGCGATGTTCTCGAACGAATCAAGGTCCGTCCACATATCGAGGGTCGGGTGCGCGATGCTTCGAAGCTCACCCGACCCGGGAGCCGTCTCGAAGACACGGACGAGCCGTCCCGAATCCTCATAGGGGAGCGGCCGGAGCACGACGCCGTCCACGATGCTCCAAATCAGCGTGTTGGCGCCAATTCCCAGCGCCAGCGTGAGGATGGCCATGGCCGCATAGCCTGGAGCCGCATGCAGCGAGCGGAGCGTGTGCTGGAGATCACGAACGATCAAGGACATCTCCACCTCCCCGTATCACCGGATGCGACCGGTGAGCCTGACGCCAATGACAATCAAGACGCATGCCATCGGTGGCACGAGGGTCATGGCCGCGGTGGGCGTGCTCGTTGTCCGATCCTGGGAACGGTCGTCCCACGGACGGACAGTCAAGGAGCGAGTGCGGGCGCCGGTCCGGCCGGATGTCAGCGAAGATGTCAATCGAAGCCGGGGCCGCTCAAGGGGTCGGGCGGCCGTGGAAGACGAAGACGCGGGGCGCGTTCCCGCCACCGGTGTTGACAGAGTCGCGGGCGATGAGGTCGCCCAGGCCGTCTCCGTTCACGTCTCCGGCCGCGGCAAGTGAAACGAACGCGATGTTGACCGGCTCCACCCTGAAGACCGCCGTCGTCGAAAGCCCGGCCGGGCCTCCGGGATGGACGCTCAGTGCCCATCCCCCGGTAATGAAAGGAACGACGACGTCGTCGAACCCGTCACCGTTGAAGTCACCCAGCGCGTGGGGAGTTGTATGGGCCAACGCGAGCTGGGCTGATTGCGGGCTCACGCCTGAAGTACGCCCGCGCGCGCGCCAGTAAAGGTTCTCCAGCACATCGCCGCTCAACGACAGCACCAGGTCACCGAGCCCGTCGTCGTCCACGTCGCCGGCAGAGACGGCGTAAACCAGCGTTTCCGATCCTTTGAAGAGGCTCTTGCGCTTCCCCAGCCCGCCCGCGGAACCGAAGAACAGGGTCACGTCATAGTCCTGGAAGAACTGCGAGCCATCCAGCTCGGTGAGCCAGCTCAACACGTAGTCGTCGTAGCCATCTCCGTTGACATCCTCGAAGGCAGCCTGGACAAGACCACCATCGGCCCCCACTGCCACCGTCAGCACTGCCGAAGGCGTGGCAGGGAGTCCGGCCGGCGATCCGTGGAAGACATGAACGTCGGTCACTGTCGCAAAGACAGCCAGGTCGGCGAACCCGTCCGCGTTGACGTCCCCGGCCTTTGGAGAGCCGCCCGTCAGCGTCCAGGATGTGGGGACAGGGCCGGCGGGCGTGCCGAGGTGGAGCCTCCCGCCCACGATAACGTCATCGAATCCGTCGCCATTGACGTCGGCGGCCGGGGAGGCCAGGGAAAGCCGTGCCTGGGCAGCGTTCCCCTCCAGTATCCAGTCGGGGGCCGCCGACAGCCCTGTGGGGGATCCGCGATGGAATGTGACCCGCCCTGAATTGATGAAAGCCCCGTCATAGTCGGCGTCACCAATGGCGACATCGTCGTACCCGTCTCCGTCGACATCTCCGGCCGGAGAGAACTGCCCGAAGGTCCCCGTGGGCTGCTCTCCCAGGACGATCCAGTCGGCGCTGTCGGGGGGCAGGGTCGTCTGCGCCAGTGAAGGCGCGCTCGAGACGAAGAGAACCGAGGCGAGGACGATGGCAGAATTGCGCATGGCAGGGCCTCCTTTGCGGATTGATCCTGCCCCTTATGTACGCCGAGTCTCCCTGGCCGGCAATGATAGGGCGAGTTTTCCTCTCACCTGACCGATTTGCCGGGAGCTCGCAGGGCGGCCGGGCTCAGGCCAGCAGGCCGTCCACGGCCGCGTCGATGACCTGGCCGATCAGCATGTCGCAGTCGGCCCAGGCGAACCCCGGACGCATCACCAGGAGCGACGTGATCCCGTGGCCGCCGCCCAGAGAGCCTGGCTGGCGGCGTCGACGTCCATGCGGCGGAACCGCTTCTCGTCCATGCACCGCTGCACGAGCGACCGTAGGCGCTCGTAGGTGAAGTGGGGCTTGAGCGGGCGCTCCTGCCCCGGGCGGCGCAGGAGGAAGGCGAACTCGTAAGCCCTCGGGTTGGAGACGCCGAACTGCACGTAGGCGCGCCCCGCCTTGCGCACCAGCTCGACGGGAGCGTCGCTCTTGGCCGCTTCCACCTGCTTCCGCAGGGCCCGGGCGAGCTGCTCGAAGCTCTCCTCCACCAGGCAGTCGAAGAGCGCTTCCTTGGCCTTGCGAGCAGCCGACCTTCTCGGCGAGCTTGCGCATGGAGACCCCCTCGTAGCCGTCCAGGACGAAGGCCTCGCGGGCGGCATCCAGGATTTCGCGCCGGAGCAGATCCCTGTAACGCTCGCGGGGGCTCGCACGTTCTGCTCGATGTCGGTTCATGACCGTCGGTTGTGATACTGACCATCGGTCACAAGAGCAAGGTCAGATGGAGGTCCCTTTCCATGCCGCATCGCCTCGCGCATTCGATCCCACCTCTCTGCCTCGTCCTCATTCTTTCAGTCGCCGGCTGTCTCTCTCCCGCCGGCTGCCTTTTCGCCGCGGCCTCGGACAACGTCATCCAGAGTGACCGCGTCATCGCCGGCGGGCCCGATGCCTCTCTGGAGGTCCGCCACCTGGTCCTGCGCGGGACGAACGAGCAGATCGGCCGCGCGCTGGCGGAGATCGCGAAGGAGCGCTACGACACCCGTCTCGATCCCCGCGACCCCCTGGAGACACGCGCGCAGCGCAGGTTCCTGGAGCGCAACTACCCGATCCTCCTCGACCGCATGGGCGGGGTGGCGGCGGCGTTCGGCAAATCGATCGAGGATGATGGCTGGGACTTCACGACGCTCATGTTCACCGACCTGCGGGCCGGCTGCTCCATCGCGCACCTGCCGCCGTCCTCCACCGCGAACGGCAAGAGCGTCGTGAGCCGTGACTACGACTTCACGACCGGCACCCTCGGCTACAAATTCCTGCCGCCCGGGATGCTGCACCCGACCTCGCGCCCGTACCTGGTCGAGATGTACCCCGATCAAGGACACGCCTCGATCGCGATGGTGGCGTACGACCTGCTGAGCGGAGTGCTCGACGGCATCAATTCCGAAGGTCTCACCGTGACCTTGGCCTTGGACGACGAAATCTTCAGCGGGCTGCCGAACGAGCCGACGCGGGGCCCGGCCGTGGGCCTGAGCGAGCTGCAGACCCTGCGCCTGCTCCTCGACACATGCGCCACCGTCGAGGAGGCGAAGGAGACGCTGCGCGCGACCAAGCAGTACTACCAGTACGTCCCCATCCATTACCTGATCGCCGACCGCACCGGCAAGGCATTCGTCTGGGAGTACTCCGAGTCGCACAACAAGGAGTACATCATCGAGAGCCCGGGTCAGCCGCTGGTCATGACGAACTTCACCCTCCACAAGCACCTGGAGGAGGGGAAGCCGCCATCGGCGGAGAAGGCGAGGGGGAGCTGCAAACGGTACGCATACCTGAGCGAGAAGCTCGCGACGGGGAATCTCGACGACAAGGTCATCCGAGGCTTCCACCAGAGCGTGGATGCGCAGATGTCGCAGGCCGCCGACCCGACCGGCCCGCCGGAGCGCACCTTCTGGCACGCCTTCTACTACCCGGAGGACCGCCGGGTGCGCCTGAGCTACTACCTCAGGGACGAGCCATACCCCGGAGATGACCGCTTCGTGCGCCCGGTCCGGACCGACTACCTGGAGTTCCGGCTGGAGCCGACGGAAGGCGCCCAGCCCGGAGCACAAGCTCGGTCCGCAACGCCTGCCGCTCCGCCCCCGCCGGACCGCTCCGCATCCACGGACGCCCAGGCGGCGATCGAGACGGCGGGGGGCACGGTCAAGCGCGAAGGGAAGCGCGTCGTCAGCGTGGGCCTCGGCAAGGTGAGCGACCTCGAGACCGTCCTTCCGCTCCTCACCCGGCTGCCCGACCTCGAGGAGGTGGGTCTAGGAAACCCGGCCGCGACCGTGGCCCACGTTCGCGCGCTCCGGGGATTGCCCAAGCTCCGGAGCCTCGGGCTCATGGGAGCGCCCATCGGCGACGAAGCGCTCGAGGTCCTGGGGAGTCTGACGGCATTGAGCGTCCTGAACATCTCAGGGACGAAGGTGACCGACGCCGGCCTCGCGCACTTGAAGGGCCTTGCCAAGCTCGAGTACCTCGGGCTCAAGGAGACCGCCGTGACCGACGCGGGCCTCGCCCACCTGAAGGACCTGGGCGGCCTCAACCAGCTCAACCTCGCCGACACCAGAGTGACCGACGCCGGCCTGGTGCACCTCGCCGGCTTGAGGCGGCTCGAGTCGATCAACCTCTCGAACGACCACGTGACCGACGTCGGCCTCGAGCACCTGGCCCGCCTGCCCGGTCTCGCCGGCATCAATCTCACGGGGACGAAGGTCACCGATGCCGGCCTCGTCCACCTGAAGCAGCTCTCGAAACTGACCAAGCTCAACCTGACGGGGACCCCTGTCACCGAGCAAGGGGTCAAGGAGGCGAAGAAGTTCCTGCCCTTCTGGGCCACGGTGACGAGGTAGAGACGACGAAGACAGGATCTACCGCGGGCGGTGCAGCCCTTCGTGGACGAGGACGATCGACTCGATTCCGACGTCGTTGCCGTCCGCATTCAGCTCCGGGCCCGACACCTTGCTCGGCCAGGCCCCGGTCAGGTTCCATGCGGCGACCTCGACGCCCGCACGATTCAGCATCCGGATCGTCGCCTGGGATCGGAATCCCCCCTCACCGGAGATGACATCCTCGCGCCAGTTCCAGAGCATCAAATCGGAAGAGATGCCTCGCTTCAAGGTGATGTCACCGTACTTGACTCGTCCAGGGAGTTTCCGGACGATGCCTGTCTCCCCACCCTCGCGGAATTCGATCACCTCGGTTTCGGAGCTGAGCCCTTCACACGCGGTGAAGTACCCGGTTACGACGCCATCACGCTCGAGGGCGTAGACGAAGCCAGCTGGAATCCGCAACAGTGACTCGGCCGACTCCAGATTCGTGGGCGTCTCCTCCAGACCCATCGTGGCCGTGATGGCCGCGACGAGCACCGCGGACAAGAGGATTGCGACTTGCTTCCGTGCCTTCGTCCAGGTCATGAGAGCCTCCTCGCCGTGCAATGGGAGCGCCTCGTGGGACACTGAGAGAGACGCGCCGATTGCACGAGTCTACGCCTGCTCAAACAGCACAATCCAGCACGTTTCCTTGCTCGTGCTTCAGCCGCGCGACCACGTTCTGGTGACCGCCCCAATAGAGCCGGCCCAGGCCTGAGCACGAATGACGAGTCTCGTCACCGCCGTGACGACACACAGCGCCATGCGCAAGGGGAACACGCCGTTGCCTGATGAACAGTCGGGGCTCGCAGCCGCATAGGACCGTGCCGCCTTGGCGGTCAATTGCATGGCCTGCGGCAGCGACGCAGATGCTGTCAGAAAACTTGGCAAGCCCGCGGACAGATCCTGTGGGTAGTCCACCACGTCGTCGATGATCTGGCACTGCATCACGATCCGGCAGAGCGTATCCACATCGTTGTCGTGGCGAGTCGCCCGGATCTCCTCGTCGAGACACTCGGAGTTCCGCGCGACCGCGGTCGCCGTCGCAAAGCACAGCCGCACGACCGCCTCGCGGTACGAACGAACTTCGTCGAAGCGCCGGTGGTCTCCACCGATGGACGGGCGCCGGCTTTCAAGGTCTCGAAGCCGGCTGAGATATGCCTCGATGTACGACCCCAGGCCGGTCTTCTCCAACCGCTGCCGGAGCGCCAGGTATTCCGCCGCGCACAGATTCTTGTGATCCCAGGCCGCATTTGCGCACGCCTCGAAATCCAGGAGCATGGCCAGCTCGCCGATTCTCTTGCGTGGCAACGGCCGCGAATGGCGAAGCACATGCAGCGTGTCGAGCGCGACGATGCACAGGACTCGTAACGGAGTCCTGGGTGATGCGCGGAAGAAGAGCGGCAGACCGCGCAGGAGGCATGCGAGCGACACGAGGCTGGCCCGGAGTCGCCCGACTCGGTCAGACATGGCACAGCACGACTTCTCGAGGACACCTCCAGCGAATCGGCACGAGATCGCTGACCCCGCGGCTGACCACCAGCCTTGTCGAGCCACGGTGATGGCTCAGGAAGCAATACGGGTAGAAGATCGCCCCCGGAAACAGGCGGTCTCGATACTCCCAGGCGACCAGCTGGCAACCATGAAGGTGCCCGGCCAGGACGAGGTCATAGCCGGCATCGCGGGATGTCTTCCAGATTCGAGGGTCATGAGCGCACAGGACGCGGACATGCCCGTCGACGTGGGGCGTGGCGTGAGGGCCGGAGACCGCGATCACGCGCCGCCCATGCGTCACGCGCGCGATGCCATCGTGGATCCATTGCCCCCCGCCGTGCACCACGGCCTCCCGGACGCGGTCGATGCCGACCTGACGGTCATGATTGCCACAAATGGCAAGAACCGGCGCGAGTTCGCGGAGTCCGCCAACCAGGTCACTCAGCCTGCTCAACTGGGAGGGACCGTCCAGGAGGTCGCCCCCCAGCAGCACCACATCCGGATTGCAGCGAGTCACGGCATCCAGAACCTGCCGGCACAGCGTGTCGGAGCGACCCTTCCTGAGGTGAATGTCGCTGACGTACACCAACCGGCATGCGTCGTGCCGCGTCGACAGTCGCTCTTCGCGGACGTGCAGGGGTCGATCCAGCCCGATTTCCAGCGGTCCCTTCATCGCACGCCGTCGCCGAAGACCAGGACCGACACCTCGCGGGCGCGCGGGCCGTCGAGCTCCACCAGGAAGACGCGCTGCCAGCGCCCGAGCTGCAGCCGCCCCCCGGCGACGTTCAGCAAAGCCGACGAGGGGAGCAGCAGGGCCCTGCAGTGCGCGTGGCCGTTGGAGCGCTCGTCCGGCGCCAGGTTCACGGTCCGGACGCTCATGTCGTCGTGGCGGTAGGGCGCGTGCTGGGGCGCGGCTTCCGCGAGCAGCGTGGCGAAGTCCGCAAGCAGCAGGGGCTCGTGCTCGTTGACGACAATCGACGTCGTGGTGTGCAGGCTCTGGATGTTGACGAGGCCCGCCTGGATGCCTGCTTCCGCCGCCAGCGCCTCGATCTGGTCCGTCAGGTCGATGAACTCCATCGCGCGCCGGGTCGCGACCCTGATCCGGCTGTGTCGACAGGCTGCCGCGGGCACGAGTGTCTGCATGGATCGTCCTCCTTTCGCTCACCGGCCGATCGTGGCTGGCGGCGTGCGGAAAGATGGCCCGGGCAGCCCGTCGGGGCCGTCACGCGCAGGTGAGGGTTTCTTGAGATGCCGGTGAGGTGGGGACGGAGCGGGGACCGAAGGGGAGCGGTCGCTCCGCCTCGCCATGGGCCACTCGCGTGCCAGCGGAGGAAGCAGTCGCAGCGACGCTCGGATCAGCGAAGTCCAGCGCGCGAACACCCGCTCGTGCCGCGCGCGCCACTCGTACCCGTAGGCCCGGCGGATCGAGGGCGGTAGCGAGCCGATCGTCAGCAGCTGCATCGCCCGAAACGCCGGCCAGCCTACGTACCACAGCGGCGGGTACAGAACCGCTCGTGCGAGCGACCGGCCGGTGTCGGTCACGATGATGCTCCCGCCCGCCAGCATCTCGCGCATGCAGGTGTCGAGCTGCACCGAGTCCCGCGGAAGCCATCCGGCAGGCATCCCCAGCAGCGGCTCCATGATGGCCGCCTCCGAGCAGTACCGATCCCGCTCACGAAGGGTCAGCGGTCCTACGAGCAGCTCGTAGGTGAGCAGAATCGACTCGAGCAGCGTGACGTGCACCCACCGCTGCAGGTCGGGATCGTGAGCGGAGTACGCCGCACCCGACCCCTCATGGACGCGGCCGCGCACCCGGTCGTGAATCATGTTGATGCCGGCAGCGGCGGTGATCATCTGCTCGGTGTCGCCGAACGTCAGCGACTGCATGGCGCCAACGGTCGAGCGCAGCCGCCGGAAGCCGGAGCGAAGGCTGCCGCGGAAGGAGCTGTGGTCGTGCAGGCTGGCGGCAATTGCGGGATGCGCCAGCTGGAGCAGGATGGCACGGCCCCAGCCGGCGACCACGATCACCTCGCGGTTGACCTTCCAGGTGATGCTGTCGGGCCCGGGACGCACGTGGTCCGATCGGACAAGGCGCGCGCGAACTGCCAGGCGATGACGTTGGAGTGAATCTGTGCCAGAAGCCATACGAGGGCAAGGTACGCTTCCGGGGTCGTACGGGCCTGAACGCGGGATGAGATGATGGTGAGCAAACGGTGAGTGGAGGCCTGGGGGCGGCGATCAGGGGAGGCGAGGGGCGGCGGCAGCCTCCTGAGCCAACCTCTCGAGCGTGCTGTCGATCTCGCTTCGGGGAATCCACCGGCCGCGCAGCATGACGCCCGCGATGCGCCGGCTGTGGGCGACATCCATAAGGGGGTCCGCGTCAAGCAGGACGAGGTCGGCGGCCTGACCCGCCGCAACCAGCCCCTGCTTCCGGCCGACGCCGAGGAACTCCGCCCCATTGGCGGTCGCGGCCCGCAACGCCTCGAACGGCGTCAATCCCGCGGCCACGAGGTCGGCCAGCTCGTCGTGCACCGAGAAGCCAGGGACCACTCCCGTATTCATCGCATCGGTGCCAATGAGCAGACGCACACCCCCCGCCTGGAATGCGCGGACGAGCTTCTCGAGCAGCTGGTAGCGCACCTGGATCTTCTGAACCTGCTCGGGGCCCAGGCGATTGGTGTAGGGGTTCGTGGCCGGCCCCCATCCGTCCTGGACAGCGGCCGGCAGGTACCGCATCTCCTGGCGCGCGAGGATGCCGTTCAGGTCACGCACCATCGCGCCGATGGTCTTGAATGCCGTGAGGTTGGGCATGAGCCAGATTCCCCCCGCGACCATGGAGCGCGTGAGCTCGGGGATCCTGGGCTCGATCAGATGGAAGTTCTTCGAGGTGTTTTCCTGGTCGTAGAGAAACTCTTCCGCGTGCGCAAGCGCGTACTGGCGCTCCTCGAACATGACGTCCAGTCCCAGGTTGCGTGGCGCGTGTCCGATGACGCGTAGGCCCTCTCGCCGGGCGACCGCGTTCAGCCGCGCGTAGGCGTCGCGAGAGAGGTCGCCGTGCAGCTTGACGAAGTCGTACCCGTCACGGCGCTGCTCCACGACCGCGCGCTCCACCTCGTCGGGGGTCGTGACGAATGGCTCGTTCACGTACGGACCCGCCGTGTAAAGGGTCGGGCCGAACACGGTCCCGCCGGCAACGGCCGCTCGGAGCGCGAGGATCTGTGGTGTACCGCGGAGGTTGACCACCGTCGTGACGCCGTTGACGACGAACATCGTCAGCAGAGCGCGCTGCTGCTCCTCGGTGTTGCTGGCCAGGTGCACATGGGCGTCGACCAGGCCCGGCATGAGGAACCTGCCCGTGCCATCGATCGTGACGGCGTCAGATGGAATGGGCACTTCGGAGGTGGGCCCCATCCGAGTCACGGTCCCGTCCTTCACGACCACGGTGTGCCCGGCGAGGACATGCTCGCCATCCATGGGCAACACGGTCACGTTCCGGATCGCGATCGATGGAGGAGCGGCGGTCGACAGGATCAGCTGGATCAGGAGCGGGATGGCATGTCGCATCGAACCCGATACTCAGCAAGCCGCATGCCGACGATCCGGCGAGACGAATCCGCGCTCATGGGGCCGATCGGAGGGCCACCCGTGTCGGATGTCCGGGAACTGTCCGGACGGATGTCCACGCGCAATCGAACGACTACTCGTGCTTCAGCGCCTGGATGGGTTCGATGCGGGTGCCGCGCCGCGCGGGTGACAGGATGGAGAGTGCGACCACGGCCGCGAACAATGCCATCGCCATCACGTAGGGGAGCGGATCGAACACGTTGATCCTGGACATCGTAGGGATTCCGCCTTGTAAGATTTTGGCCACAGCCGCGCCGCCAAGAGCGCCACAGACGAAACCCATGACGATGGGACGGGTCATCGGGGCCAGAATGGCGCGGACGACGTGGCTCGGGCGGGCTCCGAGCGCGATGCGCAGTCCGATCTCGCGAGTGCGCTGCGCCACGGTGTAGCCGGCGAGGCCGGCCAGCCCGATGACCGAGAGCAGGATGGCCACGGTGCCCAGGATCCCGATCACGGCGAGCGCGGTGGTGACCTTCTCCACTTCCCGGTCGTACGAATCCGTGACCACCTGCACCGCCGGCTGCAGCCGCTCGTCGAGACCGCGGGCCGTTTCCTGGAGACGCCGGACCAGATCGTGCGGCGAGGCCGAGACACGGACCAGCAGACCGGACTCCGGAGCCTCACTTGGCGAGGGCGGCAGGTAGAATTCCAGTGGCTCGACAAAGCCCACGTAGGCAGTGGAGGCGTTGCGCACGATGCCAATCACCGTCCCGCCGTAGGTGCCCCACGGGAGCGATTGGCCGAGCGCATCCTTGTCCGGCCACAGGGCGCGCGCCGTCGCCTCGCTGATCAGCGCCACGCCCTCTTCGCCCGGCAGGAAGTTGCGTCCCCGCACGAGGCGCATCCCCATCGTGTCCAGGAAGTGCGTGTCCACGCGATTGCCCGCGTACGGGCGCCCCATCCAGCCCGCGCTCATGTGGAAGACGCCCCACGGCCCGAGCCAGACGTGGGATGTCGCCTTCACGTCCGTCCATGCGGCCGTCCGCTCGCGCAGCTGATCGAGATAGGCCTGCGCGGCCGCTTCGCCATAGCCATGGGCTTTCAGGCCCGGCGAAACGTAGACGAGATGGCGGTGGTCGAAGCCGGGGTCGGAGACGCCGAGCCGCTGCCGACTGCTGACCATGAAGCTGGACACGACCAGCAGCAGGCAGCTCACGGCCACCTGCGTGCCCAGGAAGATCGTCCTGGTGCGCCCCACCCGCGGCACCAGGCTGGCCAGCCGGAACGCCGGCGGCAGCCCGAAGACCAGCGCCGCAAGCATCGCGGCGCCGAACGTGACGGCCACGGCGCGCCAGTCCGGGAAGGCGCTCGCGGTGGACTGACGCTGCAGCTGAATCACCTTCAGGACGACGGTGCTGAGGAGCAGCGCGCCCAGGCCGCTGAGCGCCGCCAGCAGGAGCGATTCCGTGAACAGCTGGCGCACGACACGCAGGCGGCCGGCGCCCAGCGCCATGCGGACGCGAATCTCGCGCTCGCGCGTCGCGCCGCGGGCCAGAACGAGGGTCCCGAGATTGGCGCAGGCCGCGACGAGCAGCAGCAGCACCAAGGCCGCGGCGGTCAGCACGATCTTGAACTCCTCGCTGTTGATGTCGAACGCCTGAATCGGCCGCGCCTCGAGATACTCACCCTTCCAGACGTGGTCGGGCCAACGCTCACGCAGGCTGGAGGCGAGGGCGAGGCTCTCCTGCTGCGACGCCTGCGGAGACACCCCGGGCCGAAGACGGCCATACAGGTCGAGGGCCGAGCTCCAGTCGGTGAGCAG
Organism: Candidatus Polarisedimenticolia bacterium; assembly: GCA_050747525.1. GTDB lineage: Bacteria > Acidobacteriota > Polarisedimenticolia > JACPZX01 > DASXTC01 > JBOGOC01. The sequence goes on from JBOGOC010000091.1 coordinate 92,195, forward strand.
CGTGCTGCCTTCGACCACATACGGCTGCCGGACCAGCGGCATCCAGACGTCGTCGCGGATCTCGGCCGAGCGCGGCATCACGCCGACCACCGTCAACGGCTTGCCGTTCACCCGGATGCTTCGACCGATGAGGGCGGGATCCCCTCCGAGCCGCCGCCAGAACAACTCGCCGATGACCGCGGCCGGCTCGGCATCCGGGCGCTCATCGTCGGGCGTCAGGACGCGCCCGGCCGCGGGAGTAATTCCGAATTCGGGAAAGTAGTTGGAGGTGACGAACGCCACGTGGATGGACTCGGGCGTGCTGCCGGCTGCCGCCTCGCCGAAGACTGCCTCATTGCGCGCCGATACGCCGATGACGTTTCGGAACGACCTGGCGTTGGCGGCATAGAAGGTCAGCTCCGGATAGGTCAGACTGGTCACGTGCGCGCCAGGGGCGCGCCGGGTCAGGCGCACCAGCGTATCGGGGTCCGGCACCGAACCTCCTCGAAGGTCGGCCAGCACGACACGAAAGGCGCTCAACGGGACACCGATGCCCAGAACCAGGACCAGCATCGCCGTGAGGGTGAAGCCCGGGGCATTGCGGAGCACGCGGGCGCCGTAGGTCAGATCCTGATGCAGACGATCGAGCCAGGTCCAGCCCCAGGCCTCGCGCGCGTCTTCGCGCAGGCGCAGCTCGTCGCCGAAATCCGTCCGGCGGTCCGGGGACATAAGCTCGCGATGGTAGGCCATCTCCTCCGCCATCTCCCGCTCCAGACGGCTTCGGTTCCACAGGTACGAAAGACGGCGCAACAGCTCCCTCATCGGTGGACCCTTCAGGCGCGCTTCAAGACGGCCTGGATGGCACGGTTCACATGGTCGTAGCCGGCCCGTTCGGACTCCAGTTGCGCGCGGCCGGCGGGAGTGAGATGGTAGGAGCGAACGCGGCGCCCGGTGTCGGACAGCCCCCATTCGGCCCGCACCCAGCCCTTCCTGAGCATCTTCTGCAGCGCGGGGTAGAGCGATCCTTCCTCCACCCGCAGCACCTCGCCGGAGACCAGGCTGATCCGCTGCGCGATCGCATAGCCGTGGAGCGGGCCGGAGTCCAGGACGCGCAGCAGGAGGAGAGTCAGTGTTCCGGGAACGAGCGTCCGGGACATAGGATCAGGTGACATAGGCATAGCCTACCTATGCCTGGCGCGTTCGTCAAGAAGTGATTTGTGGGCGTATGATCGGGACCATGACGGCCCGCAGGGCAATCCGGAGCCTCATGGTTGTCGCGATGCTGGGGTCGTCGTGCGCACAGAAGCAGCCGCACGCGCCCCATGGGGACGAGGGCCCGCAGAGACCCGATCACGCCTGGTTCGCGCAGCAGCGGATGTCCTCGGGCCAGCCGATCCCCGTGCGAGCTCGCCAGAAGGCGCTCGACCGGTGGAAGCGGCGCCATGGTCTAAGCCTCACGGAGGGGAGGGCTGCCGGCACGTGGGTCTTCGCCGGACCTTCCAACATCGGCGGGCGCCTCACCGCCGTGGCGGTCGACCCTCACGACGCAGGCCACGTGTGGGCCGGCGCGGCGGCGGGCGGGGTCCTCGAATCCACCGACGGCGGGGTCTCGTGGAGCGCGGTGTTCGACGACCAGCCGCTGCTTCCTGTCGGCGCCATCGCCGCTCACCCTGCCGACTCCAGCATCGTCTACGTGGGGACCGGAGAGGCCAACGGCGGCGGATACTCCTACGACGGCGACGGGGTCTACCGGACCACGGACGGGGGCGCGAGCTGGCAGCCGATGGGGCTGGATCAGACCCGGCGCATCGGCCGCATCGCCATCGATCCTCTGAATCCGCAGAGGATCTTCGTGGCCGCGGCAGGGGGCGTCTACGTTCCCGACAGCCATCGCGGGGTCTATCGTTCCCTCGACGGAGGGGCGACCTGGGCGAAGGTCCTGTTCGTCGCGCCGACCGCCGGCGCCATCGACCTGGCCATCGATCCCGCCAATCCGGACCGCGTCTATGCGGCGATATGGGAGCACTACAGCACCCCGTTCCAGTGGGTCGCCGGCGGCACTCACAGCGGGATCTGGCAATCCCTGGACGGCGGCGAGACGTGGAGCCGACTGGCCGGCGGCCTGCCGGAGCCGGCGCCCAGCATCGGCCGGATCGGCCTCGCCATCGCGGCCTCCAGCCCCCAGACGGTGTATGCGCTGATCCTCGACGATCCGGGGAGCCTGATCGGCGTCTACAAGACCACCAACGCCGGGGTCAGCTGGTTCCGCGCTGACCCGCCGGCAGGGAGCCACCGCATCATCTTCGGCGGCTTCGGCTATTACTTCGGTCAGATCCGCGTCGACCCCTTGGATCCCCTGAAGGTCTATCTGCTGGATGTGTATCACTCGCGTTCCACGGACGGCGGTGCCACCTGGACCAACGTCATCAACGGCATCCACGTGGACCACCACGATCTGGCCATCCTTCCAGGCCGGCTCTACATGGCCAACGACGGCGGCTTCTACACCAGCACCGACGGTGGGAGCACGTGGGCCCACTCCACCTCTCTGCCCGTGTCGCAGTTCTACGATCTGGGCATCGATCCCGCGGACCCGGACATTCGGTTCGGCGGACTTCAGGACAATGGCTCGGTCCGCACGAAGACGGGCGGGCTGTCGGACTGGACCTCCGTCCACGGCGGCGACGGGATGCACTGCGAGGTGGACCCGACCGACGGCCGGCGCATCTACTGCGAAGAAGCGTTCGGGGCGATCAAGCGATCGACCAATGGAGGGAACACCTTCTCGGCCGCGGTCAGCGGGATCGCGGCTTCGGATCGCCGCAACTGGAGCGCCCCGATCACCCACGATCCTCTGACGGCCCGCCGCCTCTACACGGGGACCTTCCGCGTCTACCGCTCGATAGATGGTGCTCAGACCTGGTCCCCCGTAAGCGGCGATCTGACCGATGGGCCCCCGCCCCATCTCCAGCCGGGCGGCGGGAGCGATCGCGCCTCCCATCTGGCCAGCACCGTCGAGGGGACGATCAGCGCCATCGCGGTCTCCCGGCTGGACACCAGTGTCGTGTGGGCCGGGACGGATGACGGCAATGTATGGGTCAGCACCGACTCAGGCGGAGTCTGGACACGGGTCGATGTCCCCGGACGCACCGAGTGGGTGACGCGCATCGAGGCCGATCCGTTCTCGGCGGCGGGCGCCTTCGTGACCTTCTCGGGCTACCGCGACGGCTCGCCCATGCCGAGGCTCCATCGGACGATCGATCAGGGGGCGACGTGGATCGACATCGGCGCCGGGCTGCCCGATGTCCCGTTGAGCTGCGTGACCGCCGACTCCGCGGCCCAGAGCCGCGGGCGGCTGTTCGTCTGCACCGACATCGGCGTCTACGTGAGCGACGACTACGGAGGAAGCTGGTCGGAGCTGGGCTCCGGTCTCCCACGCGTGGTGGTGCACGATCTCGATCTGGTGGACTCGTCGCGCGAGCTGTTCGCCGGCACCCATGCCCGATCGATGTACCGCTACGATCTGGATCAGCTCGGCCCTGCGGACGCCGATGGCGACGGTGCGGACAACGTGAACGACTGCGCCCCGGCAGATTCCGGGGCCTTCGCCCCACCGGGCGAGGTGGGCGGGCTGGATGTCGAGGCGGACCGGGTCACCGTGACCTGGACCTCCGCGGGCCCCGCCGCGGGGCCGGCCACGGTCCACCAGGTTCTGCGCGGCCGGCTCGATGGCCTGCCCGTGAGCGGCGGCGCGGGCGAGGCGTGCCTGAGCACCGGAACGACGGCCGTATCTCTGGCGGATCCCGAGGTGCCTCCCGCGGGCGAGGGGGTGTGGTACATCGTTCGGGCGGTCAACTCGTGCGGGGTTGGCGGCTATGGCGCGGCGAGCACGGGGCAGGAACGCTCGAGCTCAACGTGCCCCTGACATCGCCAGGACATAGCTCGTGCTGCGGCCGCCTTCCGGGCCGCGAACGAGAATCCCTCGTTCGACCAGCGGCAGGATGTCCCGAAGGGCGGTGTCCTGCGAGCATTTCGCGAGTCTGGCGTATTTCGATGTCGTCAGTTTGCCCTCGAATCCGTCCAGCAGGCGATTGAGAACGAGGGTCTGGCGCGCGTTGAGCTGCACGCCTTGAAGGCTCTCCCAGAACCGTGCCTTTGCCAGAACAGCAGCCAGGATTGCCTGGGCGCCGTCGATGGAGCGACCCAGGCAGCCGAGAAACCACTGCATCCAGTCCGTGATATCCAGGGTGCCTTTCTGCGTCTGCTCGAGAATGTCGTAGTAGGCGCCTCGCTCCTGGCGAATCTGCGCCGACATGCTGTAGAAGCGTTGTGAGCTGTTGTCGGAGCGTGCGAGTGCCATGTCGGCTATCGCACGCGCCATGCGGCCATTTCCGTCATCGAACGGGTGGATTGTGACGAACCACAAGTGAGCGAGCGCCGCCTTGAGGACCTGATCCATTTCAGGCGGGCCGTTGAACCAATTCAGGAAGTCTGTCATCTCGGTGCCGACGCGGCTGGCCGGAACGGCTTCGAAGTGGACCTGCTCTCTGCCGACCGGACCTGAAGCAACCTGCATCGGTCCTGTGCCGTCACGCCAGGCGCCGACCCTGATTCTGCTCATGCCGCTCCGTCCTGTTGGAAACAGAGCGGCGTGCCAGCCGAACAATCTCTCGTCCGAGAGCGCCTGGTCGTAGTTCCGCGTGGCATCGAGCATCATTTCAACGACGCCCTCCACGTGGCGGTCAGCGCGCTTCAACGCGCCGATGTCCATCCCCAGGCGACGCGCGATGGAGGATCTGACCTGTTCGGCGTCCAGATTCTCCCCTTCGAGTTCACTGCTCTTGAGCACATCGGCGGTCAGAGTGCGCAAGACAGCCTCCTGCCGAAGGCTGAATCCGAGCGCCTCCATGCGGCCGGTGAGCCGGCCTTGGCGGTGCCGGACGTCTCCCAGCACTTCAGCGAGCCGGTCACGATTCCAGTGAAGCCTCGGCCAGTCAGGCAGTTCGTGGATGTATATTCGACGCACCATTTGCGTAGATTATAGGACCTAATCGCCGCAGTGTGCATGCCATTCTCCGCAGACGAGCGGCGAATATGGCCGTTATTCGCCGACAGCCTGTCGCCGCGCAAGGGCAAATCGTCTGGGGAGCGGTCGCGCGGCCGTCGCGCCGCGGCGACAAGCCGTCTGCGTTTTATGGACGCGCCTGCCTGTCCTGGGTGGACACATCACCGAGTGCCATCAAGGAATCACCTGTTTTCGCAGCCCTTCCTGATGGCACGTGGCTTGCGATTATGTTGCATGACACGGCGCTCATCCTGAAGCGAAAACAATGGGGGCACCTATCCGGTCTGATGAACGGCGGCCGACCGGAGGGGTGCCCCGTGTTCTTCCGGCGAGGTGACTCATGTCCATCGTCGAGCTCTTCCTTCTGGTGCTGGTCGCCGGCGTATGCGGCGCGCTCGGGCGCTCGCTGGCCGGCTCGGTCAGAGGTGGCGTCCTCGTCTCGATCGCGCTGGGGTTCATCGGCGCACTGATCGGCGTCTGGCTGGCAGGGTTGCTCGGTCTCCCCGACATCCTGAGCGTGAATGTCGGCCGGAGGCCCTTCCCGATCGCGTGGTCGATTCTGGGGGCCGCGTTGTTCGTGTGCCTGCTGGGGCTGCTGAGACGCCGCCAGTGGATTGCCTGAGATAGAACGCGAAACCCGCGCCTCGCCGGGCTCGTAGACACAGGCATCCGGCCGCCGTGTGCATCCCTTCCAGGAGGTCCGGATGCGACCGATATCGGCCACGCTGCTTTTCGCCTGTTCCCTGTCCGCCGGGAGCTCCCCATCTCAGGTGGAACGCATCCTCCCGGCCCGGTCACTCGCCGGGCTCGAGCTGCATCATGTGCAGTCCGAGCTCGTGACCCACCAGGGGCGTCCCGCGCTGCGGCTCATCCAGGTGGAGCCGCCCGGCGGCGAGACGATGGCCGTGCTTGCCGGCTCGGACTTCGGCGACGGTGAAATCCTGACGGAGCTGGCGGGCGCCCCTCGGCAGGGGGCCCCCGAAGGTGCGCGCGGATTCGTCGGCATCGCCTTCCATGTCCAGGGGGACGGTGAGCGCTTCGAGTGCTTCTACCTGAGGCCCACCAATGGCCGCGCCGACGATCAGCTCCGCCGCAACCACGCCACGCAGTACATCTCCCACCCCGAGTACCCATGGGAACGGCTTCGCAAGGAGAATCCGGGCGTCTACGAGTCGTACGTGGACCTCGTGCCGGCGGAGTGGACGAGGGTGCGGATCGTCGTGGAGGGGGCCCGGGCGCTGCTGTTCGTCAACGGCGCGGAGCAGCCGACGCTGGTCGTCAACGACCTCAAGCTGGGAAAGAGCGCCGGACGCATCGCCTTCTGGATCGGCGACGGGACGGAGGCCTGGTTCTCCGATGTGAGGCTGGTGAAGGCTCGCACTCCATGAGCCAAGCCGAACGGAGCTCGCGCTCCTGCATGTAGAATCGCGCCATGTTCGACGCGCACGAGTTCCTCCGATCGCTGACGGTCGTCCTGGGCGTCGCCGCCATCACCACGGTCGTCTTCCAGCGGCTGCGCCAGCCGGTGGTGCTCGGCTACATCATGGCCGGGCTGATCGTGGGTCCCCACGTTCCGATCCCCGTGGTGGCCGACAAGGCGACCGTCCAGACGCTTTCCGAGCTGGGCGTGATCCTCCTGATGTTCTCGCTCGGGCTGGAGTTCAGTCTCGGCAAGCTCGTGCGCGTGGGCCCGGTGGCCGGCTTCACGGCGGTGTTCCAGTGCGGTGTCATGGCCTGGCTTGGATTCCTGGTGGGGCGGTTGTTCGGCTGGACGCCGCTCGAGAGCGTGTTCGCGGGCGCCGCGATGGCCATCTCCAGCACGACCATCATCGCCAAGGTGTTCGAAGAGCGCGGGATCACCGGCCGCCTGCGTGAGCTCGTGGTGGGGATCCTCCTGATCGAGGACCTCATCGCCATCGTCTTCATGGCCGCGCTGACGGCCGTGGCCACGGGAGCCGGGCTCTCCGCGGGCGCGCTGACCGGGACGCTGGGGCGGCTGGCGGCATTCCTGGCCGTGCTGCTCGTGATCGGGATCCTGGTCATCCCCCGCTTCATCAGATACGTCGATCGGGTGGGGCGGTCGGAGACCATGCTGATCGCCAGCATCGGTGTCTGCTTCGCCATGGCCTACGTGGCCGGCGAGTTCGGCTACTCGGTGGCGCTCGGCGCCTTTCTGGCCGGGTCGCTGGTGGCGGAGTCGGGGCTTGCGGAGAAGGTCGAGGATCTCGTGCGGCCGGTGCGCGACGTCTTCGCGGCGGTGTTCTTCGTTTCCGTGGGGATGCTGATCGACCCGGCGCTCGTCGCGCGCAACGGGGGAGCGGTCGCGGTGTTCGTGATCCTGGTCATCGTCGGCAAGGTGGTGAGCGTGACGCTGGGCGCGTTTCTCTCGGGGGCCGGCCTGCGCACGGCCATCCAGTCGGGAATGAGCCTGGCGCAGATCGGCGAGTTCTCGTTCATCATCACCGCGCTCGGTCTGTCCCTGGGCGCGACGCGCGACTTTCTCTATCCGGTCGCCGTGGCCGTCTCCGCGGTCACGACGCTCACCACGCCGTGGCTGATCCGGGCGTCGGAGCCGGTGGCGACTCTGGTGGACCGCAAGATGCCGCGGCCGCTGCAGACGTTCGTGACGCTGTACGGCGCCTGGCTGGAGCGGCTGAGAGCCAGACCGGACAAGGAGGCTCCCGCCGGCCTGTCGAGGATCATCATGCTGCTGTGCCTGGACACGCTGCTCCTCATCGCGCTCATCATCGGCACGGGAGTCGGGCTGGACAGGATGGCGGCCGGCATCGGAGGCGCGGCCGGCACGGGGCCGGCGGCGAGCCGGACCCTCGTCATCGGGAGCGCGTTCGCGCTCTCGATACCGCTGATCCTGGGGATCGGACGCCTTTCGAACCGTCTGGTGAACACGATCGCCGCGGGCGCCCTGCCCCGTCGATCCGGCACGCTGGACCTCGACGCGCCGCCACGGCAGGCGCTCGTCGTGACGCTGCAGCTCGGCGTGGCGCTCGTGGTGGGGGTCCTCGTCCTTGCGGTGACGCAGCCGTTCCTTCCCGGCTACGTCGGGGTGATCCTGCTTCCCGTTCTCGTGCTCGGATTCGGCGTGGCCATCTGGCGCAGCGCGGCGAACCTGGAGAGTCACGTCCGCGCGGGCGCGGAGGCCATGCTGGAGTCGCTGACCAGGTACGCGCGGGCCGGCAGCGCGAGCGAGGGTGACGGGCCGGTTCTCGAGATCGGGAAGCTGGTCGCAGGCCTGGGCGAGCCGGTCGCCGTGCAGCTCGACAGGACGAGCCCGGGGGCAGGCAGGACGCTTCGCGAGCTGAACCTCCGGGGACGGACGGGAGCCACCATCCTGGCGATCTCGCGTGGAAGCGAGGCGGTGGCGGCGCCCTCGGCCGGCGAGCGACTCCGCGAGGGAGACGTCGTCGCCCTCATCGGGACGAGCGAAGCCATCCGTTCGGCGCGAGTCCTCCTTCTCGGCGAGGCGGAGCCCTGACGACGTCCTGTTTCCTGGACACATCTGGGCGCCGTGTGTGGACGCATACCCACGGACTGGCCGGCCGGACGTCTGACGATCCGCGTCGGATCGACCCGGGCTGCGACCTGCGGGTTCTAGATGTCGAGCCTGAATCCGCGTTAGAATCACAACCCCTGCCAGGGACCGGTCCGGCAACAGCGGCCGACACATTCGCATGTCCTGAGTCCTTCGACGCGTCTCATCCGTGACGGCACCATCGAGCTGAGGTGACGGGGAGTCCTTGCAGGGATCACGGCGTCGAGAGGAAGCACTGGACAGGGCGATCGCGTGGCATGGGGCCGGTCCCGTCCGGGTCCGTCAGCCGGGGACGGCGGCGCACGGGGCGATGCTCCATGGCCTCCAGTCCGGCCGTCCCATGGATGTCTACGTCGAGATCACCGGGTACGCCGTCAGCTGTTTCGTGTTCCTTCATTGGCGGCACGGGACCCCAGGCCAGCTCGAGGCGGCCCGCGAGGCCGCCGACTACCTGATGAGGATCCAGGCGGCGGGGGGGGACTACGCTCCCTTCACCTTCGACACGGCGATGTGCATCGTGGGGATGGTGCGCCTGGCCGCCGTCACCGGTGAGGCGCGCTTCCTCGAGAGCGCGGTGGCCGCGGGGCAGTGGCTGCAGGCCTGCCAGCGCCCGGACGGCTCTTTCACCGCCATGACCCCGGGTGCGGGCGGATCCGCCCCGGGCGGCTTCTTCGGTGACGGAAGCTGCATCCATTCCAAGTGCGCCATGGCCCTGCTCGAGCTTCACGCGTCGACCGGCGGCGAGCCGTGGCGCGACGCGGCCATCCGGGCCTGCGACTACACGATGACGTTGCAGACCCAGGACGGCGCATTCCAGGCCGTCCCGGGAGATCCGGAAGTGTTCACTCATGCCCACTGCTATGCTTGCGAGGGTCTCCTGTTCGCGGGCAAGCGACTTTCCGTTGAGCGGTTCGTCGCCGGGGCACGCCGCGGGGTCGAGTGGCTCGAGACGGCTCAAAGCGCGGACGGCAGCTGGCATTCACGCTACAAGCTCGATGGCTCCCGCCATCCGCGCCGCTGGGTGCTGGACCGGCTCCTGCGCCCGCGTCCGTCCGACGCGGCGGCGCAGGCCGCGCGGCTCATGATGTTGTCCGGCCGCGCGAGGACGGCGGGGGCCGCGCTCGATTTCCTGACGTCCTGCCAGCGGCAGGACGGCGGGTTCGCCTATCAGGCGACCCGCCGTGGCTACAGCGGCTTCGAGAACACCTGGTCAGCACAGTTCGCGATCCAGGCTCTCACCTGGGACCGGGAGCAGGGAGACGTGGATGACCTCTTCTAAAGACGAGCTCGAGCCGCTCATCCGCGGACACTTCGAGACGAAGGCCAGGGATTTCCCCGAAGAGATCCCCGTGGACGCCTTTGAGCTGGAGGCGGTCGTGGACTGGATGGGAGACGTGCGAAGCAGGCGGATCCTGGATCTCGGGTGCGCGAAAGGAAGGTTCGTCCGCGCGCTCACCGCCATGGGGGCGGACGTCGTGGGGACCGATCCCGCCTTGGCGATGCTCCGGCCCGCCCGCCGCGCTGGAGGGTCATACGTGCAATCGACTGCCACCCGGCTCCCCTTCGGAGAGGGTTCGTTCGACGGCGTGATCTGCGTGGAGGTCATCGAGCACATCCCTGATGTGGATCGGGCGCTCGACGAGATCGCCCGCGTGCTCAAACCGGGGGGGCGGGCCATCCTCATCGACAAGAACCCAACCGGGATTGGCTATCATGGGTTCACTCCCAACTGGCTCTACAAGTGGATGCAGGAGAAAAGAGGACATTGGTTCTATCCCCGGCACTTTCCGTTCACGGAGCAGTGGCATTCCGCGCCGGCCCTGGCCGGCCGCCTCGAGGGACTCTTCTCGACGATACAGGTCCGATACCTGGATGGGCGCGTCCGGGGGACGAGGCGGCGGATCCTGGCGCCGCTGTACCGGCTCGTGCCGGCCCTCCGGCCCGACATCGCCTGGCGCTGTGTCAAGTAAGCTGCTGAAAGTGCCGATCTTGCGTATACTTTTAAACTCCGCCGCGTTCACCGGGTTCACCGGAGGCTGATGTCCTTCGACGTTGCCGTCATCCTGGGGACACGCCCCGAGGCGATCAAGCTGTCGCCCGTCGTGCATGCTCTGAGAGCGCGGGGTCTCTCCGTGCGCGTCATCTCGAGCGGCCAGCATGAGGACCTGGTGGGCGGGGCGCTGGCCTCGTTCGGCCTCCAGCCGGACGCCGACCTCCGTGTCATGCGCACGGACCAGAGCCTTTCGGACCTGACGGCCCGGCTGATCGTGTCGCTGAGCCGCGAGCTGGAGTCGAGGCGACCCCGCCTGGCCGTGGTGCAGGGAGACGCTGCAACCACGCTCGCCGGGGCTCTGGTCTGCCACGACCTGCGCCTTCCCTGCGCTCACGTGGAGGCGGGGCTCCGCACCGGCAACCGGAATGCCCCCTGGCCCGAGGAGATGAACCGGTGCCTCACCGATCGCCTTTGCACGCGCCACTACCCTCCCACGGAATGGGCGCGTCAGAACCTGATCCGTGAAGGGCTGGACCCGTCGGGAATGGTGGTGACGGGTCAGACCGGTGTCGACGCGGCGCTCCTCGTGGCGGCGCGGCTGCCGCGGGAGACGCCCGCGGAGCTACGGGATGTTCTCCCCGACGATGGAGCACGGGTCATCTACTGCACAGGACACCGCCGCGAGAGCCTTGGCGGAGCGATCCGCGACGTGGTGACGGCGCTGCACGCCGTGGTTCAGGAGAGACGGGACGTACGGGTGATCCTGCCGGCGCACCCGAACCCCGCGGTTCAGCGTCAGCTGCGGGATCTGGCCAGCCGTCACGAGCGTCTGAACATCATCGAGCCGGTTTCCTACGAATGCTCCATCTGGCTGATGCAGCGCGCGGACGCCATCGTCTCGGACAGCGGCGGCATCCAGGAGGAAGCCCCAAGCTTCGGAGTGCCCGTGCTCGTGACGAGGGAAGTCACGGAGAGACCGGAGGGGATCGAGGCGGGTTTCCTGCGCCTGGTGGGGACCCGCCCCGACTCGGTGATCCACCATCTCCAGAGCGTTCTCGACGACGCGGACCTCAGGCGGTCTCTGAAGGGGCGTCCCAACCCCTTCGGGGACGGCAGGGCATCCGAGCGCATCGCGGACGACGTCGTGACGATCCTGCGGGAACCTCCGGCGTGAAGGGGAAGCCCGTCTCCATCCTGTGGGTTGCCCGGATGCGCTTCCTCAAGGATCTGCGAATCCGCGAGGTGGAGCTGGCCCGCGGGCTCGCGTCCCGCGCCGACATCGTCGCCCTGGACCGATCGGAGACCGCGGGATGGGGGGAGTCCAGCACGCTCTCCAAGCTGAGGCTCAGATGGCAGATGGCCCGGGGCGGATGGGCGTCGTGGACCGAGAACTCGATACGCCACTTCCGCATGCCGGTCGTCGTGGGGACCGGGCCCGTGACCAACCGCGCGGCGGCCTGGATCAACGAGCGGCGCATCGGCATGGCGCTCGACCGCTTCCAATGCACGATGGTCTTCCACTCGAACCCCTTCCTGTTCCTCCCGCCACCGGCCGCCGGTCGCAGGTACCGGGTCCATTTCGACCTGGTCGACAACTTCTTCGACGGATGGAAGGACTCCTTGGTCGGCCGATCCAGGAAGCGGTTCCTGAAGGACGCCGTGCTGCGAGCTGATTCGTTGTCCGCCATCAGCCATTCGCTGTGCGACCGGATGGAGGAGTTCGCGGGCCGCCGCCCGGCGTACGTCCCCAACGGTGCGGCCGTCGACGAGATCGAGCGGTGGCCGGTGGCCCGCGTGCAGGAGGCGCGGGCTCGCCACAGGCTCGAAGGGAAGACCGCGCTTGCGTACATCGGCAATCACGTGGACGAGTTCGACGGCACCGAGATGCTGGTCGAGGCGTTTCAGGCGGCCCGCCGCCACCGTCCGGATCTCGAGCTGCTCTTGGTCGGCCCGGGCTCGGAGCGTGTGCCGCGGGCACGCGGGCTGGGGCTCGCCGAAGGCGTCCACGTGGTCGGTCCCGTTCCAACGACCGAGGTCTGGGACTACTTCCACGCAGCGGACCTCGGGCTGCTCCCCTTCATCCTGGAGCCGGGGACGCACGACTGCCTGCCGCTCAAGGTGCTGGAGTTCGCGGCCGCGGGCAAGCCGATGCTGGCCACCCCGCTGCGCGAGCTGATCCGCCTCGATCTGCCGCACATGCGCTTCGCTCCGTACGACAGCGCGGCCTGGAGCAGCGCCCTGCAGGACCCCGCCACTTACGCTCATCCCGACCGCGGCGCCCTGAAGGCGGCGATGCGGCCCTTCAGCTGGCAGGCGGCCTCGGAGGCCCTGGCCCGGGTGATGGGTCTTCCTACCGAACCGGCCTGAACGCGTTGTCGAACACGTGGTCCGCCACCTGCCTCCCCTGGGCGATCCCTTCCGTTTTGTCGAAGGCCCAGTGGATACCGAGATAGATGCGGCTCTGGCCGTTCTCTTCCTCGGCCTGCGACAGCGACGTGAAGCTGCGGGGGATGAGGGGCCGGACGGTCCCGTCACGCCCGCGCGTCGCGCCGTTGTACTCGTCGGACACGAAGGTGAAGGCGATGTTGTCCGTCCCGTAGAAGCGGCGCAGCACCTGAAACAGGGCGCCGCCGAAACCGGCATGTCCCGAAGGATAGGCCCGGGAATGGAGGCGTGAAGTTCACCGCGGCAGGGTTGTTGCTGGCGGGGGCGCCGAGGGGCGAGAAGCCGGGATCCCCGATGGTGTCGGGGTTGCCGTCGGTGCCGGCCTCCCGTACGCCGGTCACCGGGCGCCAGAAGTTGTGGTGGTACTTGGATTCCCAGATGGCGATCCCCGCGTCGGCCATGGCCACGTTGATCAGCGCCAGCAGCCGCGCCGTCGGCACCAGCCGGGTCTTCCTCTGCTCGGCGATCTGCAACGCGATCTGGTTGTAGAGCCGGGGCGGCGCGCAGAGGCTCGGCGTCCCGTCGTAGGCCCAGTAGATCCCGGCCACCGTCTGATCCGCCGTGCGCGTCGTGGGCGTGGTGACGCCGTCACCGCCCAGCTCCTTGACCTCGCTGAAGGCGGCGGCGTACTCGTCGCTGTCGAGCGGCGGGGGAGGTGGCACCCGGAACTGATCGCTCGACGTCAGGACGAAAGGCCGAACCTCGCCCCAGTGCGCTCCCATGGCGAACGGGTTCAGGCTGATCGGGTCCTGGCGCCAGTCTCCCGGCAGGTCCCCCGGAAACCACCCGACGCCGAGGAGCGGCTCGGGATGGAACGAGCCGTCGTCGGAGCGCATCTCGAGGATTCGCGCCGCCGCCCGGCGTCCCAGGTCGATGCCGTTGCGCTGAGCGCGTCCTTGAGGCAGCCGGGCGAGGTCCTCGGCCAGCTGCGCGTCACACGCGGCCGACTGGGACGGGAAGAGCGCATTGAGAGTGTCGTGCGCCGCCGTGGCGATCGCCGCCTGCACGCTCGCGACGCGATCGGCGCGATCCAGTCCCGTGTATCCGTGATACCTGCCCTCGATGGCGTTCACGGCATCGAAGATGGCGATGTGGACGATGGCCATCGCCCGGCTCGCCCGGCCCTATCTGCTCGCCGAACGTCCGATCCTCGCCGGCCGACAGGGGCGTGTGATCCAGACCGCTCGCGTCCACGGCGATGTGGTTCCAGTGACGCAGCATGGCGAGGCCGTCGATCTGCCCCTTGCTGATGGGTGCCTTCGCCCTGGAGATCGAATCGGGGACGGGCTCCGCCGCCGCGGTCACGGACACCAGCGACGACGTGGACAGGATCAGGACGAGCGTTCGCTTCATCGGAGGTCACCCCACCTGGATGCCGTTCATCGGTCAGTGGCCCGGCCGGCGGGGCTTCGTGCCGGGGTTCACTTCGTGTTTCTGAATATACGGCGATCCGGGCTGAAGGAACATGAGTGAGTGGCGGGGCGGCGAGCCCGAAGGCCCGCCGCCCCGCTTTCAGGGTACTGCTAGGGCAGGAACATCAGCGTCAGGAAGTCCAGATCGAACTGGGCGTTCCCGAACAGTTGATACGTCGTTCCGGTCGCCGGGAGAGTCCCCGCGGCCGACAGATCGGTCTGGCCCGGGTTCGCGGCGCCGCCGCCCGGTGTGATTCCCACCAGGCCGTCGTTGTTCGCCGTGTCCCCGTAGGTCAGCTCGATGCCGCCCGTGGAGGTCAGGGTGACGGAGAACGTGTTGCCGACGGTCGACAGGAACTCCGGAACGCCCTGGAACTCGACCGTCCACGTGCCCGCCGTCTGGCTCGCGATGACCGTGCCGGCCGCGCCGGGGTTCAGGTCATCCCAGAGCGCCGCGATCCGAGGTTGATCGTTCAGGAACTCGGCGACCGACTCGCTTAAGTCCGTGTCGCCGGACCCGAACGTCAGGTTCCCGTTGGAGTTGACGAAGACACTCGTGTACGACGTCCCCTGGAAGGGGAAGGAGAACGGCAGGGTCACCTGCTCGAAGTCGTCGTCGCCGAGGGTCACCAGGAATCCGACGAAGCTCGACATGGTCAGGACGTACCGCCCGCCGGGAGCGCCACCATCACCCGTGAAGTCGAGATCGGGGAAGGTGGTCACGGCAAGGAAGTAGTCCCCACCCGCCGTCACCGGGTAGGAGAGCTTCGAGAGCAGTCCGGCGCCGTTGTCGTCGTCGGCCGCCACCAGGGTCCCGGCCGCGTTGAACAGACCGATGAGGGTGTCGCTCCTGCCGGCGATGGTCTCCGCCAGGAACGTATTGCCCGCCTCGAGCCGGATGCGGAAGAAGTCGACGTCTCCGCCGGCCGGCTCGATCGCGGTGAAGCGGTTGATGCTGCTGTACGGCAGATTCACGCGCGTCGCTTTCCCGAAGGTGTCGTTCGACTCGCCCGTGTCCTTGAACGCGTTCGGAGCACTGTACGGCAGCAGGAGGCCGTCCAGGTCGTTGTCCGAGGCCGTGAAGATCTCGAACACCGCGGTGGCCGATCTCGGGTTGATGGCCCCCTCCAACGCGAGCAGAGCGGTCAGATCGACCTCCGTCTCGAAGCGCGTCGTCACGCGGCCTCCGCAGCTCAGACCGGCCAGGCCGCCGGCTGCCGTCAGGCTTCCGTAGGCGATGTCGATGTGGTTGGAGGAACGTTGCAGCGTGATGTCGAAGCTGTTGGCGCCGACATTGGGGAACACGGGCACGTTGGTGAAGCTGACCACGAACTCGCTGGCAGTCTGGTTGTACACGACCGTGCCGCCGGCGTTGGGGGCAAGGTCGTCCCAGAGGGCCGCGATGCGTGGCTGGTCATTCAGGTGCTCGGCCACCGACTCGGTGAAGTCGGTGTCACCCGATTCGAAGGTCAGGCTTCCGTTGGAGTTGATGAAGATGGAGGTGTAGTCGATGCCACAGTACGAGAAGGTGAACGGCAGGCTGACCTCCTCGAAGTCGTCGTCTCCCAGCGGGATCGGGTCTCCGGGAGCGATGGCGTTGAAGATGACGTCGATTCCCGTGTTGGGCACACCCGCCGCCACCGTCACGGCGCTGAAGGTGGCCGCAGGATCGGGCGTCGTGATGTTGTTCGATTCGGCGGCACCGCTGTGGAACTCCTCCGCCGCCGGCAGGAGGATGGGCGGCGTGCTGAATCCGCCGGCCAGGATCTGGTCGACGTAGACGGCGTACTGGGCACCGGGCGTCAGGTTGTTGAGCCGGAAGGTGCCCACGATCGGATCGAGCTGAGAGGAGCTGTCCGTGAAATCGCCCGAGAGCGCCGAGACCGCGTCATTGAACGGGTTGGCGACGTTGCGGGCAATGACGTTGACCCCGTTCAGCCTGGTCGTGCCGTTCGAGGCGAAGATGGTGCCGCGGATCGATCCCGTGCCGGACGCGAAGCCGGCGTCGGGATAGAGTGTCGAAACGCCCGCGATGTCGTCTGCTGCCAGAGACGCCGTCCCCGACCCGGGCCCGAAGTAGAACGGGTACAACGTCTCGATCTGGGTGATCGAGGCCGGGGGGCCGAAGGTGTTGTTGGGAGATGGACCACTCGCGTCCCCGGCCAGGAAGATCTGACCGTTGACCGCGGTATGGGCCAGGTTCGTGTAGTGACCGAACTCGTGGACCATCACGTCCAGCGCCGCGGTGGCATTGGTGAAGGCCGGGCCGTTGAGGAAGGCGCGGCCTTCAAGGATCTCACAGGTTGCGTTCAATCCCCACTCCGGGCCGGCAAAACCCAGGACTCCCGAACCGGGGCCGAACAGCAGGTTGAAGATCTGGCCCGTATGGTCGAACACGATCGCGCTCAGGCCGTCGGGAGCCGGGGCATTCAGATAGGGTCCGAAGTTGGTGTGGTCGACGTCGATCGGCAGCGGGCCGGCATTCGTGTAGCTGACGGTTGAGGATGGCACGGCGCCCCACACGTCGAACGCCGACTGGACGGCCGCCACCGCCCCGGCGTTGGTGAGAGGGCCGAGGGAACCCTGGTCAGGATTGAACGGGATGTTGGCCCCGCCTCCAGGCCACAGGAATGGCTGGCCGCTCTGGCAGTTGGCGAGAGGACCATTGGCGTGCACGGGCACCGTGGCGGCCAGGAACACCGCCGTCGTCAGAATGGCAAGGGAAGCGAACGTTCTCATCCGGATGATCGTCATGGCTCCCCCCTACCTCCTGATCTGCCGGATCGGCAGGGCCTGGATCCGCTCAACGAGACTGGAATAATCGATAGGGCCCGTCTTCGACGAGTCGGTGAGGTTCATGCCGCGATACAGGCCCAGGTTGTCGTACTCGTTCACGGCCAGCTCCTCACCCGGATCGCCGGTGACCCGGAAGAGGCCCTGGCCCAGCCCGACCGTGGTCGAGAGACCGGCGGTGCTGGGTCTGGTCTGGAAGAACAGATACCTCTGGCCGAGCTGGATATCGGGCATCTTGGGGAGGATCGAGAACCGGACGGCATCGCCCACCTGGGTCGGGCCCGGCCCGTAGACCATGCGGATGTCGGCGATCTCCTGTCCATCCTTCTGCATGAAGGTGCCGCGGAAGGACGTGTCGACCACAACGCGGTAGGACACGGTGGGTATGGTGCCTCCGCCGAGGTTCATGCTCCCCTTGTCCACGGCGATGACCGTACCGGTGAAGATGGCGTTGGCATTCACGCCGAGTTCGTCGAGGTTCATCTGCTTCAGGATGGTCGCGAAGAGCGGGCTTGCGGCCAGCATCCCCGCGGCGACGCTCACGGCAAGCGCCTTTGCGAGTTTCCTCATTCACTCCTCCTGGGTGATAAAGCCTGCTGATGGATCATTGCGGACAGCCTGAACGGGAGACACGACCACACTTCTCGCGGCGCCCTCCCCCCTTTCTCGGGCATCGACGCCGGACGCGACCCCCGGGTCGCAATTGAGCTGGAAGACTTCGAGAGTGAAGAACTACTGCCTGCTTATCAAAGTGGGCTGGCCCGTGTCAATCAAAATTGATGATCGATCTCACGGACAGGCCGGCAGGCCTGAGGTCTCGCGCCCTTGCACCACGCCGTCGATGTTCTGCCGGCCCGCGCGGCGGTCGCTTCCATGCGTGACCGCCGCAACGTAGTACCGCGGCTGGCCGACGGGTGGAGCGGGGAGCGGATCGGCGACCGTCACGGTGTCCCCCGGCCCGGCCGACCCGGCCACGTGACAGGCGAGAGGCAGTGCTGACGATAAATCGGCTGACAATGTGACTGGACCATAATAGACATCGATGCTGTCGGCGGACGGAAGCCCCTCGGGCCTGACCGGCATCCTGAGGGCCAGCTCGCCCGGCGACTGATAGGTCAGCGCGAGGTCGAACATGGTCGGAAGCCCGGTGATGCGGATGACCCCGAGATGGTCGGTGGTGTCCGCCTGAGCCACGCACGCGGCGCTCAGGCAGGATCCCGTGATGCCGATGAGCAGTACCCCGCTGGTCTGGTCGATGGCGAAGCCGCCGGTGAGCTGGAGCTTCGTGACCTGGCCGAAGACGGGCTCCTTCCTCCGGGTGATGCGCGCGATGTGCTGGCTCAGCTTGGTGCCGGCCGGCCGGCGGTAGACGTCGAAATATTCGCCGGCGGCATCGGCGCCGTTGATCGTGCCGTAGCTGTTGCCGGCCGCATCCAGGCCGAACCAGAACTCGGCCGGGTCGGGCTGGATGGCGCACGAAAGCCGGTCCAGATTCGCGGGCATGGACTGGCAGTAGGTCTTGCTGTTGATCAGCTCCCAGACCAGGTTGGCCGTCAGCCCGGGGTCGACCACCACGACCTCGTCGAACAGCGACCAGGCACGGGCCGGGCCCGATGACAGAAAGGAAACGATGATGGCGGAGACGAGGATCACCCTGGATTTATGCATGGCTCCCTCCGATTGAGAGGTCGAGTATACGTCGGGAGCCGGCATTTCCTTGCGCCTGGACCGACTATCTCCAGTCGCCCGCGGCCACGAACCCTCCCCAGTAGAAGGGATGGGTGCTGCGCCCCTTGCGGCGCTGCGCGTCGAGGAGCGCGAGGCTGGCTTTGCGACCGGCCGCTGCGGTGGACAGCCCCTCGAGCCGGGCTTGGTACAGGGAGCGCATCCATCTGAGCGTGACTTCGTCCTCCACCTTCCAGAGGCTCATGATGAGCGTGTGCGCCCCGGCAACTTCGAACGCACGGCGCAGGCCGAGAACTCCCTCTCCCGAAATCACCTTCCCGAGCCCTGTCTGGCAGGCGGAAAGAACCGCCCACTCGACGCGGGAAAGGTCGAGCGAGCTGACCTCTTCGGCTGTGAGAAAGCCATCCTCCTGCTCCGGCGGGAGGTCCATGGATGCGCCGGCCCCCGCGAAGACGAGCCCCGTGAGCAGGAGCGGATTGTCGGCGAGGGCCCGCATGGATGTGCATTGCTCCTGCATCGAGAAGCCATGCGTCGCCACGTGCAGGACGCGATACCTGGAGGCGGCGCTCTTGAAGGCGGACTCGGTGGCGGCGGCGCCCGTGAGGGTCAGCACGTGAGGCTCCCGCGAGGTGTTACCGGAGCGATTCGACCAGAGCGCGGCCACCTCCTTCGCCTCCACCTTGGATGCCGGCAGCGGATCGAAACGGATATCGCTCACGCGCCCGCATGATGGCAGGACACTTCGCCACGCTACGGGACCGGGCTCCGGGCTTGCGGCCGGCTTCGCGGTCTTCGAGGCAAAATCGGGTCCGCCCATCGCGAGGAGGCTGTTGACCGGGGTCGGAGCGGAGGCCGTCCTCTTCAGATCGCGCTCCGCGGAGAGGTAATGCAGCAAGGCCATCGATTCCATCAGGTAGCTTCCCCCTGAAAGGGGCAGCGTTTCGAAGCTGACCAGATTCAGCGCTCCATCAGGGACGATCAGCACCAGATCCGCGGCTCCCATCCTCGACGCCACAGGATCCCAGATCCTGCCTCGAAGCTCCTCGCCCGCGAGTCGATACGTTTCGACCTCGTCCCCCGAGAGCTTCGGACGGATCTCGGCCGCGGCCCTCCATCGTTCGACTGAACCCTCCACGTCGGCGGCGCGCCCCAAGGGGATGACCAGGGGCTCGGCTGAGCCGGGCTTCAGCAGGAAGGCGACATACGCCGGGGTACCGTCCGAGCTCGATGCCGGGTCGATCTGATGGTACCGGATGTAGGACACGACCGCGGCGTTGCGGGGGACCAGACCCAGGACATCCGACAGCCCCAGATCCTGATCGTCCGGACGGCCGGGAAGGGAAGCGGTCTTGAGCGCAAGCTCACGTTCCGAACGTTCTTTCGCCTCCTGCGCCTCCTCGAAGGAGGCGAGGTAGGTCTCCGGGCTCGCATCGTCAGGGCCCTGCATCGCGAGCCTCGCCAGCCTTTGCTTGTTGTCCTTGAGCGCTTCCAGCAGGGCGGCTGTTTCGGGGCTGGATGCATAAATGTTCGCCCTGTGCCGGCGGGCAAGCGCGTCGAGGACCATGGAACGGCCCCGGATCACGGCATCGAATGCCTGGCCGCTTCGCGACGAAGCCGCACCCGCGCTCCGGTCGCCTCCCTTACCGGAGACCAGGATGCTGACGGCCAAGTCGAGGCCTCGCCCACGCGCCGACTCGAACTGCAGCGCCTCGCGCTCGGACAGTCCGGCCTCGGCCAGCCGGAAGTGCCGGCGGGCGATCGATTCGGCCCGTATGGAGGCGGCCCATGCGTCCTGATCGAAGCCCGTCTTCCAATGCAGTCGCCCAAGCTCCAGAAGGGTGGAGGCAAGCTCGAAGTGTCGGGGGCCATACGTCTTCTCGGCGACCGAAAGGGCCCGCTCGAGGTGCCGCTTCGCGGCGGGGTAATTCCCGAGACGGTAGAGAGCCCGCCCCAGGTCGTAGGAGGCCGGGGCGGTCCAATAGTGATCCGGGCCCACGCTGGCCTCGAGGCTGGCCAGGGCCTTCTCCAGAGTGGGCAGCGCCTCGGCGGCGAGGCCCATCTCGACCTGCGCAGAGCCGAGGGCCGCCATAGCCGTGGCGACGCTCGGATGCGTCGGGCCGCGACTGACCTCCTGGATTCTCTGAGCTCGTTGAAGCAGAGGAATCGTCCTGGATGGCTCACCCATCGCGCGCCACACTGCGGAGAGCCCCATCAGGGCGTTCGCAACGGCCGGATGATCCGGTCCCTGGGTTTTTTCCCAGATCGACAGGGCCCGCTCGTTGTAGGCGCGGGCTCGTTCCAGATCTCCCATGCGCAGGAACAAGCCGCCGAGATTCCGGATGGCCATGGCTGATTCCGCATCGTCCGGACCGTTCGCCTTCTCCCAGATCCCGAGCGCCTTCTCGTAGAGGGGCCTGGCCGCGGTGAGATCACCCATCTCAAAGTAGAGGTTGGCCAGGCTGTTGATCGTATTGGCGTAACCCGGGCTGTCGGCGCCTTCCTGCTTCTCCACGATGCGCACCGCCCGGTCGTAGATCGGCCTTGCCTTCGAGTACTGGCCCACGAGGCGGTACAGCGTGGCCAGGTTGACCGCGTAGATGCCCACATCCTTGCTGTCGGGGCCGGCGATCTTCTCCATGATCTGAACGGCGCGCAGGGCGCTGGCGATCGCCTTGTCATATTCCCCTGTGTGCTTGAGCGCGTTGGCGAGGCCGTTGTGTGCCTTGGCGACCAGAGGGTGCTCAGGGCCATAGGCCTTCTCGAAGATGGCGACCGCCCGCGCCATATATGGTTTCGACTCCAGCCTGTCGCCCTTGTTCTTGAGGGCTATCCCAAGGTCCAGCACGAGCTTACCCACTTCGGGATCGTCGGGCCCGAGGACCTTCTCGTGAGTGGCCAGAGACTTCTCGTAGAGCGCGATCGCGGCGGGTGTGACGCGGCGCTGGCTGAGGATCCTGGCGAGAGCGGTCTGGCTCCTGGCCACACGAAGGTCGTCGGGCCCCAGCGCGGCCTCCCTGATGCCAAGCGCGCGCTCGGCGAGCTCCGCCACCTCCGGAGACCGGCTCTTTCCGGCGGCGGTCAGGACCTCGACGAGGAGATCGGCGGCATCGGCCGACTCGAGGCTCTCGGCCTGTCCCGCTTTGTCGAGCCTGGCCAGCTCGTCGCGCGCGCCGGCCTCGGCGCCCGCCAGGTCGGAAGACGCCAGCAGGCCGCGGATGGCCTCGAGGGTCCCGGGCCCGCCAGACGGCCGGACGTTGGAAGAGGAGAAGAGCGCGAGCAGACAGACGGCAACCAGGCAGGGCACGGCCGTCCATGACTTCACCGTCATTCGCTTGGCCCCCGCAGCAAGCACACGGGCAATATACGACCAAGCATCCCCTTCGGCGTACGGGGAAGTGAAGGGGGCGGTGCTACGGACAGGTCGGGCTGAGCCGCTGTGCTCCCGAGCTCTGCGTCCCGTAGGTTCCCGGGCCGCAGGCGTTGGAGCCGCGCACCAGGTAGAAGAAGCCCTTTCCCGGCACCGGAAGGGCGGCGTCGGACAGGGAGGTCCCGGGCAGATTGTTGGCGAGACAGGTCTCCGAGGGCCCGCTTCCGGCGGGGAGCTGGTCCAGCGCCCCACGCACCACATCATATGTAGTGCCGCTTCCCGCCTCGCTCAGGCCGGTCCAGCCGAGTGCGGCGGCGCCGGTGAACGTCAGGTCCGCCTGGCCGGGGATGGCGGCCGCGGTGGGATCCAGAGGAGCGCAGTCCATGGCATTGGGCACGCCGTCGGCGTCGAGGTCTCCGGTTCCCGGAACGGCCCCGGCGGTGGCCGCCTCGACGGCGTCGATGTCGGCCCCGGGGTCACGCCCATCCGTGCCCGCGTTGCGGTAGGGGCTGGAGTCGGCGAGCCGGTAGTTGCCCGCGGCCAGGTTCTCGAACCCCACCGCGCCGTCGCTGGACGGAAAGAAGTTGCCCGGATACGCCGACCATGCGGACGAGGCGCTGCCGGTCAGGACGTTCCCCGCGAAGACGGGCGCGACGTAGAAGGTGTCGAGCGGCACGTTCCCTTCACTCATGTTCGGTGTGCCCAGCATGGAGGTCAGGGTCGTGGCGCCGGCGAATCCGTACGTGCGCTTCGGCGTGATGTTGTTGCGGAACACGAACGCCGTGTTCAGCTGACTCAGGTTGTACCCGGTGACCGCCGTCGCCACGTCGGGAAACCCCGTCACGTGCTCGATGGTGAGGTCCATGATCCCGGTCTGGATCCCCGGGTAGGTCAGGAACTGGAACAGCCTCCCCGGGCCTCCCCAGTTCGCGGCGCTGATGTCCACCAGCAGGTTGTCCTGAATGAGGATGCGGCGGGTCTGCTGGCTGGGAGCGCCGTTGTCGGTGCCGTGGATGTTGATGCCTCCCGCGGCGTGACGGAGGATGTTCCTCCTGAAGGTCACGTCCTGGACCGCGGACCACGAGGCTCCGCCGTCCTGATTCCGCACGGTGAAGAGGACGGCGAATCCGTTCTGGGCGTGCTCCCAGCTGTGCTCCAGCACGTTGCCTTCGATGAGCACCCGCCGGGCGTTCTTCAATTCGAGGAGGTTCTTGATGGACCACGGCCTGCCGGCGTAGGTCGGGTGGCCGATCCTCCAGGACAGAGGCTTGGAGACGTGGTTGCCGCTTATCTCGATGTCCGAGGGGACCAGGTTGGCGATGGTGGGATCGGCCCCGCCGAACATGACGTTCTCTCCGGCCCCCTCGAGGTAGCTGTTGACGATCTTGAAGGGGCCCGGCCCGTTCCAGCCGGCGATGGCCTGGGAGTCCACGCCCACTTCATGGAAGTCGGAAAGGTAGGAGTCCACGACGGCCGTCCGCGCGCTGTTCATGGCGATACCGCGCCGCACGTTGCCGCCCGGGTTGCCGTGGATGTAGCACCGATCGAAGACGATGTCGCCGGGCACCTGGCTCAGCGAGGTCTGCCCCCCGGGCGCCTCCAGATAGATGACGTTGTTGTTCGAGAAGTCGGGCGAGCTGGGGTCGGCCCCCGACGCCGTGATCTCGACCCCCACGAAGCGGTAGTTGTGCGCGGCCGTCGCGGTCCGGACGGCCGGCGCCCCGTTGGGCGAGATGACCCTGGGCATCAGCTGAGCGTGCGCGGGGAACACACGCATGCCGGGCGCCGGCAGGTTCGCATGGGCCGACGATCGGATGTGGATCCAGGCGGTCCCGACCTTGCTGGGCAGGGTGAAGTTGCCGGTGAAGACCGCACCGGCCTGCATCTCGACGATGTCTCCCGGCTGGGCGGCGTTGAGCGCCGCCTGGAGGTCGCCCCCGGTGCCCACGAAGATCGTCATTCCACCGATGGGCGGGGCGTACGTGGTGTCGAGAAAGACGCGAGGCAGCTCGGGCAGCGTCGCCGCTCGCGCCGGGACAAGTGTCGAGACGAGCGTTGCGAGGACGAGGATGAGCCGTGCGTATCCGTGTCGAAGCATGCGGCATCTGAGCAGGTCGGCGCGAGGCTTTCAAGTGCAACCCGGCACATGACACGAGTGTTTGTGCGGTCGTTACATGCGCGACGCGCTCGGGACGGACTCTTGCGCGCGTGCGCGGAGTCGTGATAAAGAGGAACCCCCCGCCCGGAGTCGCCATCGGAGGGGCATGAAGACACTTCGCAAGGACAGCAAAGACACCGAAGCCGTGGTGATGCTGCAGGAGCTCCTCAACCTGACGCAGCATCGCATCCGTGTGGACGGGAAATTCGGGCCCGCCACGGACAGGGCCGTCCGGGACTATCAGAAAGCCCGCGGCCTGGTGGTGGACGGCATCGTCGGACAGCAGACGTGGCTCAAGCTCCTTGCGGACGTCCCGCACTACGCATCCGGGCGCGCCGACCGGTTTCTCTCGGAAGCCGATCTGGTCCGTGCGGCGAGCGAGCTCGGTGTCGAGCTGGCGGCGATCAAGGCGGTGACCGAAGTGGAGGCTGCAGGCCACGGGTTCGTCGGTGGCAAGCCGAAGATCCTCTTCGAGGGGCATGTCTTCTGGAAGCAGCTGATCGCTCACGGGCTCGATCCCTCCGCCTGCCGGGAGCGCAACGAGGACGTCCTCTACCGCCGTTGGACCCGCGAGCACTATCTGGGAGGCCTACGGGAGCACGATCGACTGGACAAGGCACGCCTGATCCATGAAGAGGCCGCATGGGAGTCGGCATCCTGGGGACTCTTTCAGATCATGGGATATCACTGGCGGCCGCTGGGCTACCCCGATGTGCAGGGGTACGTGCGCCTGATGGGCGAGAACGAGGGGGAGCAGCTCAGGGCCTTCACGAGGTACGTGCTGTCCAACGGCCTGGTGACGTTTCTCAAGAATCTCCAGTGGGCGGGCTTTGCCCGCCGGTACAACGGGCCGGCCTATCGGGACAATCGTTACGACGAGAAGCTCGAGCGGGCCTACCGGCGATACGCCTCTTGAGCGGGCCGGGTCAGGTCAGCAAGGCCTGGAGCCGCCGAATCGGGGCTCTCGCCGCGGTGAGGCTGTCGATCTCGATCCGGCGATACAGAATCAGAGCGCGCCGCCCCGCCGAGGTCAGAGAGGCCCCCTCGCCGCGCCACCTGGACGTGGACACCAGCGGCTCGCGGAAACAGGCGTTCATCTCCGCCACGAGCAGCCAGGCGCGCCGGTAGGACATCCCCAGATCGGCTGCCGCACGGCTGATGGCGTGGGTGCGGTCGATGGCCTCGAGCAGGTCGGCCTTCCCCGGCCCCAGGGCGATCCGTCCCCCGCGCGTGATCCGCCAGCGCGGACGGGTCTGCCATTCTTTTCGCTGTTTCGCCGGGGTGAGGTTCTTGACCATATTGTATTCCGCCGTATACGATGCCGCCCTGCGAACGGTACATCAGATCAGGCCGTCCAGTCCAACGGAGGGTCGAGGAGGCTGGTGATGATCACGCTCCTGATCGGGCTGGTGCTGGCCTTCGCTTCCCCCGCGCCGGACGTGGTCGTCTACGCCGCCGCCAGCCTGCGTGACGCGCTTCAGGAATCGGCCCCGGCATGCGAACGGGCGGTGGGGGCGAAGCTCCTGTTCAATTTCGGCGCCTCCAACGACCTGGCCCGGCAGATCCAGGCGGGCAACAAGGCGGACGTCTACTTCTCGGCCGACGAGTCGTGGATGGACAAGGTGGCCGCCGATGGGCTGGTGGACACGGCGTCACGCCGGGCCCTGCTCTCCAACCGCCTCGTGATCGTGGCGGCCCCCGACGTCCAGCACACCATCGGGGGAGCCGCCGATCTGGCACGGGCGCCTGTGCGATTCATCTCCATGGCCGATCCCGAGGCCGTGCCAGCCGGCAAGTACGCCAAGGCGTGGCTGGTGAAGCAGGGGCAGTGGGAGGCTGTGCGACCGCGCGTGCTGCCGGGTGTGGACGTACGCGCGGCCCTTGCCGCGGTGGAGAGCGGCGGCGCCGAGCTCGGCATCGTCTACGCCACCGATGCCGCCATCTCCAGGAAGGTGCGCGTCGTCTACACCGTTCCCGGGAGCGAGGGCCCGATCATCAGGTATTCCCTCGCCGCGCTGCGTGATCGTCCGAACCTCGTGACGTCGCAGGCCGTCGTGGCCTGGATGGCGGGCCCCGACGCCGCCAGGGTCTTCGAGCGCTTCGGATTCGTTTTGCTGGAAGAGCCTTGAGCCCGCAGGCGCTGGAGGCTCTCTGGATCAGCCTGAAGGTGGCCGCGTTCGCCACAGCGGTCATCCTGCCTCCCGGCTTCGCGGTGGGGCTGCTGCTGGCCCGGAAGAGCTTTCCCGGAAAGAGCGTCGTGGAGACCATCAGCGCCCTCCCCCTGGTGCTGCCGCCCACGGCGGTGGGATACCTGCTTCTGGCTCTCCTCGCCCGCAACGGGCCGCTGGGGGTCACCCGCCTCGGGTTCGATCTCGACATCCTGTTCACGTGGAAGGCCGCCGCGCTGGCCTCCGCCTTGATGAGCCTGCCGCTCGTCGCCCGCACCGCCCGGGTGGCCTTCGAAGAAGTGGACCCGAGGCTGGAGGGGATCGGCCGAACACTCGGCATGACCCCCGCGCGAGTCTTCTTCGCAATCACCTTGCCGCTGGCGCGCCGCGGCCTGCTTGCCGCCGCCGTGCTGGGCTTCGGCCGCGCCCTGGGCGAGTTCGGCGCCACGGTCATCGTTGCGGGGAACATCCCGGGCCGGACACAGACGCTGGCGCTGGCCATCTTCAACGACATCCAGACCGGCCGCGACCGGGAGGCGCTGGTCATCGTCGGCATCACGGTGGTGCTCGCCTTCGGCGCCCTCTGGTCCGCCGAGATGCTCAGTCGCGGGAGATCGGCCTCTCCTTGAGCTGGCGACTGTTCCTGGACATCACCGTTCCGCTGTCTCTCTTCGAGCTGCGGCTGACCTGGGATACCCGGGAGAAGGAGCTTGGCCTGTTCGGCCCGTCGGGCGCGGGCAAGACGACGGTGCTGGAGTCCATCGCGGGGCTGCGCCGCAACGTCCGCGGGGTCATCCGCGTCGGCGAGACCACCTGGCTCGACACCGACCGCCGCGTGAACCTTCCTCCGGAGCGACGGGGGGTCGGGTACGTCCCGCAGGACGTGCTTCTCTTCCCGCATCTCGACGTCATGGGAAACGTGACGGCAGGAGCCCGCCGCGCACGCGACCAGGGCGAGTCGGCATTCGATCCCCGGCGGGTCCTGGAGGTTCTGGAGCTGTGGCCCCTGCGCGGCCGGCCGGTGGGATCGCTCTCCGGCGGTGAGCGGCAGCGCGTGGCCCTGGCGCGCGCCGTCTGCTCAGGACCCCGGCTCCTCATGCTGGACGAGCCGCTGGCCTCGCTGGATCGGCCCCTGCGCAGGAAGATCCTGCCGTACCTGCTGCGCCTGCGCGAAGAGTTCGACCTGCCCACCCTCTACGTGTCCCACGAGACGACCGAGGTCCTGGCGCTGACCAGGGAGGTGGTCGTCATGAGCGAAGGCCGCCTCACGGGCCGAGGCGACCCGCACGATCTTCTGATCGCAGCCACCCTCCTTCCGGCCGAGGGGCTGGGCGAGTTCGAGAACGTGATGCGCGGGCGCGTCGTCAAGGTCGACGGCGCGGTGGCCGATCTGAGCCTCGCCCCCGGCCTCGAGGTCTCGGCCCCCTGCCGGGACCTGCGCGTGGGCAACGAAGCGCTCTTCGCGCTGCGCGCGGACGACGTGATCATCGCGTCCGGCCCGCCAGCGGGATTGTCGGCGCAGAACAGCATCCCCGCGGAGATCGCAAGCCTGCGCCCCTACGTGGTGGAGCCGGGGCACCAGGTGACCATCGTGGTGTCGTCGCGCCTCGGGAAGTCGGACCTGCGATGGACCACGCTGGTGACGCCGCGCGCGGCCGCCAGGCTCGGACTCCACGAAGGGATGCAGGTGAGGCTGATCTTCAAGGCGCACGCCTGCAGGTTGCTGGGGGTGACGGGGACCGCCGTTTGACAGGAGGAGCCAAAGGCTGGTATGCATGAAGCCTCCACCTGCCCTGGATCACGCGCCGGAGCGCACTGCCGCGAGGAGGGCACCCATGCCATTCGTCCATGTCGGCGAGGAGAACACAGGCGGGATCGACCTGTACTACGAGGACCACGGAACGGGCAAGCCGGTCGTGCTGATTCATGGCTGGCCGTTGAGCGGAGCTTCCTGGGAGAGACAGCTCACACCGCTGCTGGAAGCGGGTTACCGTGTGATCACCTACGACCGCCGGGGGTTCGGCCAGTCCAGCAAGCCGACCACGGGCTACGATTACGACGTGCTGGCGGGTGACCTGGACAAGCTCCTCACCAAGCTGGATCTGCGCGACGTGACGCTGGTGGGGTTCTCGATGGGGGGCGGGGAGGTGGCCCGCTACCTCGGATCGCTGGGGACGAAGCGCGTCCGGAGGGCGGTCTTCATGGCGGCCATCCCGCCTTTCCTGCTGAAGACCTCCGACAACCCCGAGGGGGTGGACGGCGGCGTCTTCGAAGGGATCAAGAAGGGCCTGGTCGCCGATCGGCCCGCGTTCCTGTCGTCGTTCCTCGCCAACTTCTACAGCGTCGACACCCTGCGCGGAAAGCGGGTGAGCGACGACCTGGTCCGGCTCAGCTGGAACATCGCGTCGCAGGCTTCCCCCAAGGCAACGCTCGACTGCGTGCAGGCGTGGCTCACCGACTTCCGCAAGGATCTCTCGCGGATCGACATCCCTTCGCTGGTCGTGCACGGAGACGACGACCGGATCGTTCCGCTCGCCGTCTCGGGCAAGCGGACATCCGAGATGGTCAAGGGGAGCCGACTCGCGGTGGTGAAGGGGGGCCCGCACGGCCTGAACTGGACGCACGCGGACGAGGTCAACCGCGAGCTGCTGGCGTTCCTCGGGAAGTCCTGACGGTGCCCCCCGAGAAGACCTGTGATCATCTCGGCGCCATCGAGACGATCAAGAAAGCGAAGCGCCGCGAGTGTGAGGAGTGCGTGCCGATCGGGGCCACGTGGGTCCATCTGCGGACCTGCCAGGAGTGCGGCGGGACCCGTTGCTGCGACAGCTCGCCCAACCGTCACGCCAGCAAGCACGCCCGCGCGGTCCACCATCCGGTGATCGCCTCGGCCGAGCCGGGGGAGCGCTGGCTTTATTGCTTTCCCGACGAGGCGTACGTCGAGTATTGAGTCCGAGAGGGCGCGTGGCCCGCGCCCTCTCGCGCTCCTTGCCCGTCCCTTCGGGCGCGCACCATATTCCTCCGGCTGGGAATTCGTCCCATTGACCGGAGGAAAACCATGCCCGCAAGGTTCGCCCGTATTCTCGCGCTTCTCGTCGGCGTGCTGACGCTCGCCGGCTGCATCATCGCGGTCCCGCCATCGGCTGAGCCGGTTTACGTTCCGGCGCCGGCGCCGGCGCGTGCGCCGGCCCCGGAGCCGCCCGCCCACCAGACCTCCATCGAGGTCCAGTTCTTCTACGAGGCGATGGATCCCTACGGTGACTGGATCTGGGTGGCCCCTCACGGATGGGTCTGGGCGCCGGCCGCGGTCGATCCGTTCTGGCGGCCCTATACGGTTGGCCAGTGGGCATGGAGCGACCACGGCTGGACGTGGGTTTCCGATGAGCCCTGGGGATGGGCCGCCTATCACTACGGCCGATGGGCGCGCGTGCCGCGGCATGGCTGGATCTGGGTCCCCGGAACCGACTGGGGGCCTGCCTGGGTGGCGTGGCGCGACGGGCCGGGCGTGATCGGATGGGCGCCGCTTCCGCCGCAAGTCCACTATCGCCCGGGCGTCGGGCTCAACGTGGCGCACGTGAACATCGACGTGGTGATTCGCTCCGACTGGTGGTGCTTCGTGGACGAGGGGCGCATCATCGAGCCGAGGGTGCACCGGCACGCCTATCCGGTCGGACGCAACGTCACGGTGATCCGCCGCACCAAGCATGTCATCCGGATCGAAGAGGTGAACGGACGGATCTGCAACCACGGGCTCGGGCACGACAGAGTGGAGCGTGCCGTGCGCAGGCCCGTGCCGCGGTACCGGGTCGTGGACGCCGATTCTCGAAGGGAAGGGCCCGACGAGATCCGCAGGAACGAGATGCACGTGTGGCGTCCCTCGGTGCGCGAGACGAGGGGTCGCACGGCGGCACCTCCTCGCGGATTCGGCAAGCCGCAGGGAGATCCTCCCAGGGAGAACAGGGCCGAGGCGGCTCCCGCGCCGGAGCCGACGCCCCTTCCCAAGGCGACCCCCGCGGTCGAGAAGCGCATCGAGAAGAGCTGGGAGCGCGACTGGCGGCGCCTGCAGGAGATGCAGCGCAAAGATGCGCGCAAGCCCGAGACGGCGGCCAACCCGGCGCCCGCGCCCGTGCGGGAGGCAGAGGAAAACGTCCCGGCGCCGGAGAAGACCCACAAGCAGCAGCAGCAACATCAGCCGGAGCATGCCAGGCCTCGGGCTGAAGCCGACGAGAACGCCGCGGCGGCCGAGAACGCCTATCAGGAGCAGCAGGCGGAGCGTGCCAGGTCGCAGCGCGAGGCCGAGAAGCCACGGCCCGCCCCCGAGCGGCCGGCCAGGGGGAAGGCCGCGGGCAAGAAGAACAAGGACGCGGGCAAGCAGGAGAGCAAGGAAGAAAACAAGGAAGAGACGAAGGAGAAGGACGACAAGCAGGACTGAATCAGGGCCCGGGCCTGATTCCGTTTTCCCTGTACGGGCGGCCGGCCTCGTAGAGAGCCAGCCGCCCGGCGATCCCTTCCGTGAGGGCCGCGGAGTCCGCCCGCCCGGCCGCCTGCCGCAGCGCACGCCGTGCCGTGCCGGCCGCCTCGATGTAGCGGCCGGTTTCCGCCTGGGCGGCCGCGAGCGTGTCCAGGATCCGTGGGTCGCGCTCGCCGGTGGCACGGCTGGCCTCGCGCGCCAGCTGAAGCGCCAGCGCGCCGTTGCGCAACGCGTCGCGGGTGCTGGTGGCTTGCTTCCAGGCGACCCGGGCGGCGGCCACCGGCCAGCCGGAATCGATGCGGGCCGCTTCCTGGAGCTGCACGGCCCCCTCGCCCTCTCTCCCATCCAGCGCAAGCACGGCCCCCAGGCCGAAGCGCGACGTGGCCGAGCCGGGGCGCAGCCGGAGCCCTTCTTCGAAGCTGCGCGCGGCCGCCCGCCAGTCGCTCTTCAGCGCGGTCGCCCACGCCAGCTCTTCATGCGCCTCCGCCAGATCCGGATCGAGCCGGGCGGCGGCCGCGAAGTGAAGGATGGCGTCGTCGACCTCGCCCGTCTGCATGAGAGCGAGCCCCAGATTGTGATGGGCGCTCTTCGACGAGGGGTCGAGGCGCAGCGCCTGCGTGAAGTGGTCCGCCGCATCTTTCAACCGCCCCTGCCGGCCATAGATGACTCCCAGGTTCAGCTGGATGTCGGGCTGGTCGGGGCGAAGCGCCGACGCGAGCAGCAGCCGCTCCTCCGCCTGCGCCAGCTCTCCCTGCCGCGCCAGGACGACTCCCAGCTGCAGCTGGGTGTCCAGATGATCCGGGCGAAGCCGGGACGCCGCTTCGAAGTGCTGCCGGGCGGACGCCAGGTCATTCTGCCGCGCCAGCATCAGCCCCAGGTTGAAGTGAGCCTCCGGATAGCGCGGATTCAGCTCGAGCGCCTGCGCGAAGTGCGCGCGCGCCCCCGTCAGATCGTCGCGCTGGAAGAGGATCAGGCCCAGGTTGTTCCGCGCGATCCAGGCCCCGGGGTTCTTCCGGATCGTGTCGGTCCAGAGGGTCTCGGCGTTCCGGTAGATCCCGGCCTGCCGCCAGGTGAGCGATCCAAGGGTCACGAGAAGGGCCAGCGCGAGAGCGGCGCCCGCGGCAGGCCGCATGCGAAGCCGCGAAGCCGCGACGGCGGCCCCGGCCGAGACGAGCGCGATCGGGCCCATGCTGGCCAGGTACTGAAAGTGGTCCGCCACGAATGAGAAGCGCATCGGATAGGTGTCGAAGAACCCCAGGGCGGGGACCAGCGTGCCGGCGAAGAAGAGCGAAGCCACCACCGGGCCTCTGCCCAGGCGCGAGCGCGCCGAGCAGATCAACGCCAGGGCCCCGAGGGCCGCCAGCGGGAAGAGGATCTGGAGGAGCGAACCGGCCTGAACGTCCCATCGCGGATAGATGAAGGTGAGCTCCATGGGGACCAGCAGCTTTCCCGCGTAGAACCAGAGGGCCCGCCCGGCCACCAGGCAACGCTCCATCCACGACAGGGACCACTCCTGGCCCGCAGCTCCGATGTGGTGCCTCTCCACCCAGACGGTGTGCAGTCCCAGCAGGATCCCCGCGGCCGCGAACGGGACCAGCGCCGGAAGGGACCGACCCACGAGGCCGGGACGCTTCCACCAGACCAGCAGAACCAGAACGGCGGGAAGCGAGCACGTGACCGTCTTCGCCGTCAGCGCCGCCACGAACAGGACGAGCGAGACCGCGTACCACAGCCACCGGCGCCGCCGGGAGTCCTGCTCCGGCTCGAGCGGAACGAATCGCAGGAAGGCGAGCAGAGAGCCCAGGTAAAAGAGGCCCGACAGCACGTTCTTGCGCTCGGTGATCCATGCCACCGACTCTGCGTGCACCGGGTGGAGCGCGAAGACGGCGGCGGCCAGCCAGGCGCCCGGCACGCGAAGGCGCCGAAGCGTCAGGCCCACCAGCAGCGCCGTGACGGCGTGCAGTAACACGTTCACCAGGTGAGAGCCTGCCGGATGGAGCCCCCAGATCCGCTGCTCCAGCCAGAAGCTGGTGAAGGTGAGCGGGTAGTACTGCGGCGTGGCGCCCGGCTGGAACCAGATCGCCCGGAGCCCTTCCATCGAGCGCAGCGCGTCGTTGTGAGTGACGTGGACGTCGTCATCCCACACGTACCCGCCCCCCAGCGCAGGCAGGTAGGCCACCACCGTGGCCAGCACCAGCGCGGCGGCGAGTCTCGTCTCCTTGGAGGGCATCGTCACGGCTCGGCGGCCAGTATAGATGCGCCATCAGCGGTTGCGGCGCGATCGCTTGATGGCGCGGTGCACGGCCCGCCACTGGCGCCTCTGCTCGCGCTGCGCCGCGCCGTCCTGCCGCAGCTCCAGGTACCGCAGCTCGCCCGCCAGCGCCCGGTAGCTGCGCAGGCGCTCGGGGGCCAGGCGCCCCGACGCCACCGCCTCGTTCACGGCGCACCCGGGCTCCGTGTCGTGCGCGCAGTCGCGGTAGCGGCACGACCCGGCCAGGCCGGCCACGTCGTCGAAGGCGCGCTCGAGCCCCCGCTCGTCCCCCCACAGCTGCACCTCGCGGATGCCAGGATTGTCGATGAGCATCCCTCCTCCCGGAAGGAGGAACAGCTCGCGGCGCGTGGTGGTGTGGCGGCCCCGGTCATCTCCCCGCCGCACGGCCGCCGTGACCTGCACGCTCTTTCCCAGGAGCCGGTTGATGAGGGTCGACTTTCCGGCTCCCGACGACCCCACCAGCGCGGCCGTACTTCCCACGGGAAGGAGCGCACGCACGGCCTCGAGGCCGTCTTCCAGCAGGCAGCTCCCCATGAGGACCTCCGCTCCGCGGGCCGTCTCTCGGACGGACTCCAGGCGGGCCGAGGCCTCGGCGCAGAGATCGCGCTTGTTCAGGAAGACCGCTCCCGCCGCGCCGCTCTCCTCGATGAGCGCCACCAGCCGCTCCAGACGGCGCAGGCTGAAGTCCCCATCCAGCCCCATCACCACCAGGACGAGGTCGATGTTGGCGGCCACCACCTGCTCGTCCGTGCGCCGTCCCGCGGCTTTGCGCGACAGCTTCGTCCTGCGATCGAGCAGGGCCTCGACGCGGGGCGTGGCGCCCGCGGCCATCCGCACGGCCACCCAGTCGCCCGCCACCGGCACGCCGCTGCCGCCGGCCTCCAGGCGCAGCCTGCCGGCCAGCGTGCCCAGATGCTCTCCCTGATCGGTGAGCAGCCGCACCATGCCCGAGGACGATGAGATGACCCGGGCAGGGCGCAGGCCTTCCTTTTCGAACGCTTCCCATTGATGTGCGAAGAACTCGTTCCAGCCATGGTGATGCAGAGACACGTCGGCTCCTTGGAATGCGATGAGTGTGTTGAAGGAGGCGAACCGCGAGGGTGGACGCCGCGGGGCGTCAGACGTGCGGTTCGAGGAGGACGCGTCTAGACAGTCATAGGCAGGCGGGGAGTCTGCCACAACTCCCCGCCCGACTCAAGATCACTTCTTCTCCTCGGCCAGCAGCTCGGCCCGCTGCGCCGTGCGGCCCGCCTCGTCCAGGCTGGGGTTGAGGTATGTATATGTCGTGGCGAGATAGGGCTCCGGAGTCCAGTGATACTCCATGTATCGCGCCGTCTGGTCGGCCACCGCGCGGCCGGTCAGGCGCGCGACCGCGTGCAAGGCGCCGTCGATCCCCGCCGAAACGCCGGCAGTGGTGATGATCGAGCCGTTGTCCACGAAGCGCCTCCCCTCCTGCACGGTGGCCTTGGGCACGTCGCGACGCAGCCTTTCGATGGCTCCGTACCAGGTGGTCGCCGTCTTTCCGTCCAGCAGGCCGAGCTTGCCCGGGACGAAGGCCCCGGTGCAGACGGTAAGGGTGATCTCCGCCTCCTTCGTCACCTTCGCCGCCCAGGCCATGAACTTCGGATCGCCCAGCAGCGCGCCGCTCTGGCCGCCTGGGATGACCAGCACGTCGGGCTTCGGCGCGTCGTCGATGGAGAAATCGGGCACGACGTGGAGGAAGTGCTGGCTAAGGATCGGCTTCGTGGTCGTGGCCACCGTGTACACCTTGAACCCGCCTTGGTCGCCGTGCTCGGAGAACGAGGCGGCCGCCTGGAAGACCTCTCCCGGGCCCGCGAAATCCAGGAGCTCGACCCCTTCGTACAGGACGATGGCGACGTTGCGGGTGTAGGGCCTGGCCGAGGGCTGGCTCTCGGCGGCGGCCATCATCCCCGCACCGGAGGCCGCCATGCCCACGACTGACGAAATGACCAGTTCTCTCCACATGTGCATCCCTCCCGTATCACGAACATGCCGATCGGCCGGATGAATTCCGCCGCCAGTCTCGTGGCGACGTGCCGAACTGACTCTTCCAGAGCCTGCGCAGCTGGCGCGCGTCCTTGAAGCCGCAGCTGGCCGCCACCCGCTCGACGCTGTAGCCGGGATCCTGGAGCAGGTCGCCGGCGATCTGCAGCCGCATGCGGGTGGTGAATCCCTTGATCGAGATGCCGGTCGCCTGGCGGAAGCCTCGGGTGAGGTTGCGGGCGCTCATCGCTGCCACCCCGGCGAGCGTCTCGAGCGTGGGCGCGGTCTGGGGATGGGCCGCGAGCCAGTCCTGCACGCGGTGGATCCCCTCGTCCAGGTGGGAGCGGTAGTCGAGGTAGATGCTGGTCTGATCGCGATCCCCGTTGCGGCGGATGTACACCACCATCTCGCGCGCCACCCGCGCGGCCAGCAGCGCCCCGTGCTCCTTCTCCAGGAAGGCGAGGGCCATGTCGATCCCCGAAGCCACGCCGGCGCTGGTGATGATGCGGTCATCCACCACGAAGAGCCGGTTGCGGGCCACGCGTGCCGATGGGTGCTTCTCCTGAAGCCGGGAGGCCACCTTCCAGTGCGTCGTGCAGGCGCGCCCGTCCAGGAGGCCCGCGTGAGCCAGGATGAACGCGCCGCTACAGATGGAGGCCACGCGCGCGCCCGCGCGGTGAGCCGACCGAAGCCACTCCGACGGCACGTGGTCGAGACGATCCAGCGTGGTGGAGTCCACGCCGGGGACCAGCACCAGATCCTGCGCCGTCACCGTCGGCAGGCGCTCGAGCGAGCCGAGGACCAGCCCCTGAGCCGAACGCGCGGAAGCCTCGACCCCGCAGTGCACGATCCGGTACGGCGCCCCCAGCCCTCCCGCCTCGTGGAAGGCCTGCACGGGGCCGGACAGATCCAGCAGGTGCACGTGCGGCAGCACGAGCACGATCAGCCTGCGATCGGACGGAACCGGCCTTGAAAACATGCGGGGATTGTACCGGGATCCAAAGAGGAGAAACAGGGCCATTCCGGCCAGTTTTCGGACATTTCAGGACAAGTAGGTACTTACCGCAAATCGGGCGGCTGACCGCGAGCGCGGGGGCCGGGGGCTTTTCCGGAGGTCGAGTTTCTGGTAAGGTGGGTGCCCTCGGGGGCCTGGCACGGCCTACCGGTCCTTACGTCGGCGCGCCTTGAACCTGAATGCCTTCAGGCCGTAGCGCCGAGCGTAGAGACGTTTCCCGGACTTCAGGGTGATGTACGCCGAGTACACGAACTCGGCGGCATCACCCGCCGGGGCGGCCTCCTTCACGCCAGCCATGAGCAACACCTCCTTCCGGCGGCGGTTCCGCAAGGCCAACAGAACCGCGCCAGCGAGGCGCTCACCGGGGAAGTGGCCCCCGAGGGCAGGCAGAGTCTACGACACATCCAGCGGCACATGCAAGCGCCAGCCCGGC
Source organism: Candidatus Polarisedimenticolia bacterium (assembly GCA_050747525.1). GTDB lineage: Bacteria > Acidobacteriota > Polarisedimenticolia > JACPZX01 > DASXTC01 > JBOGOC01. The sequence goes on from JBOGOC010000091.1 coordinate 129,003, forward strand.
TTGGCAAAGTTGGCGCTTGACCATGTGCCGCTGCCAGTGGTACTGTCTCGCTGCCGTTGTCCCCATGGGGCCGGGAGGGCCGTATGAAAAAGTCAGAGGCAGCAATCGAGCGAAGCCTTCAGGCTGCCAAGAAGGAGCTTCAGGACATCGAGGCCAAGCTAAGAGCCGTGGAGCATCTGCGTCAGAGGAAGATCATCTTGCAAACCTTCATCTCGGCGGGAGAGGCCCTTGCGGCACCAACGGTGAAACAGAGGCCTGCCCATCCTTCGCCCGCTCCGCAGGCAGCCCCCCCGTTGCCTATCGGGACAGGGCAGCCGCGGGTTTCTGACGGGGCCTACTCCGTGCTGCAGGATCGAAAGGTGCCCATGTCCGTGACAGCAATCGCGGAAGAGATGCAGCGCCGGGGATGGAAGCTCAGCCAGAAGTGGGCGCGGGAAGTCGTCAGGGCTGCTGTCGCAACGGACAGCCGTTTCGAGAAAGCCGCCCCTGGCGTATTCGCCATCAGGGAGTGGCCGGAGAGCATGAAGAAAGTGTCGTAGCCCAAACAGAACAACGCCCCAGCAACGCAGGGCCTTGGTCGGTATCCGCGTTGAGGGGCGCTGGAGGCCTAGATGCTTGCACATCTAAGCGCTGGAAGTGTGTCACTTTTCAGGGGCAGATACAAGCGTAAACTGCGCTACCTGCTGAAATGCTCTAGGGGCGCGGTTTTCCTACCACTCTGGCCTTTCGGCCCTTCTCAGGCTCCGGCCATCCATCCTTGGGGCGCTCCCGCCGGAGCGCCTTCTTGACGGCCTCCTTCCATGATCCGGGAAGTACAAGCCGATCTTCCTTGGGGCCGCGCTTCTGGGGTTTCTTGGGCATGGTGTCCTTACGTGCCGGGGTGGCGGAACATGGCAAACGCATCCGGTCTGGGACCGGACGGCGGTAATCCCGCCTTGGGGGTTCGAGGCCCCTCCCCGGCACCAATCGATCCTATCCCAGATAGGCCTTGTACGTGAGCCGCTTCCCGTCCGCTTTGCGGATCGCCCTCACGGTGCGCTCGCCGTCGTCCACATGGCGGGCGTTGTATACGAAGGCGCGCTCCGACAAATAGCGATGAAGATGCTTCTTGCTGACGGCATGGTGCGTGCCGTAGAGGGAGCGCTTCACGATGCTGAAGAAGCCCTCGATACTGTTGGTGTGAGCATTGCCTCTCACGTACTCGTGGGTCGAATGCTTGACGACCTTGTGATCCTTGAACGCCTTCCCTGGCTCCGTGTAGAGGTTGGATTCATCCGTCATGAGAATCGAGCTGCGGCTCACGTTCGCGAAGATGAACGCCCTCAGAGTTTCGGCATTGGCCCGCTCGACGTGGCGTGGCCGAACGCTTCCGCCGCGCTGGAGAACCGCCACCACGGTTGCCTTGTTGGTCTTGGTGGTGTGCCTGCGGTAATCCGGGTCTAAGGCTCTTGCCGGTTTCCACGGGAAGGCCTTCTTGCGCGGCTTGCCGCCCACGTATGTCTCATCCGCTTCCACGATGCCGGTCAGTGGCGCTGGTGAGCCCTCGGCCATCGCGAATCTGATGCGGTGCATCATGAACAGAGCCGACTTGTAGGAGAGGCCGGTCATGCGCTTGATCTGAAGGGCGGAGACGCCCTTCTTGGACGCGCACGCGGCCCAGAAGGCATAGCACCAGTGCCGCATCGGGATGCGGGAATCCTCGAAGATGGTCCCGATCCGGACGGTGAACTGCCTGGCGCATCCACGGCAGCGCCACAGGTAGCGGGGGCCACGTGTCTTGGTCTCGCGGCTGATCATCTGGTACACGTCCATGTCGCCACAGCGCGGGCAGGCCGGTTCACCCTGCCAACGCTCGGCCTCGATGAACTCCACGGCGGCAGTCTCGTCCGCGCACGCCCTTGGGAGCGCCCTGACCGTCTCCGACTTGTTTCCTGCGACTGGCCCCTGCCCTTTGCTCATGTCGATACTTTACGGTCTAGACCGATTTGTGTCAAGTATAAAATTTACTGCGGCCTCATTTTGGTCTTGACTTCCGGATAGGTGTGTCCGGAAAGGACTTGACGTTTCCGTTGTAGAACGTTAGCCTGAGCGGCAGAGCGCGGAAAGCAGCCAGCTATATCTATCTGCTATTCTGTAAGTTACGAAAGATCCGCTGGACGGGTGGCGTCCTAGGTCGGACATTAGGGGTACCGTGGCCCCAGTTCTGCTTGAATCCAAGAGTTGCCAAGCACTCAAGTATCTAGTGGCTCGCCTACCCGGAAAACTTGGCAAGACAAAGCTAGTTAAGTTGCTCTATCTAGCCGACTTAGAGTCAAGAAGGCTTCGCGGGAAACCGCTGTCTGACATGCGGTATCGTTGGTACCGATTTGGCCCATGGGACGAGAAGTTTGACGAATGCCTAAGTGCCCTTAGGGAAACGGGTTCTATCGAAGCCGAGCGGTATCCCTTTCAGGGCTACTATGGTAGCTTGTACCACAATCTCGCAACGGAAGAGCATCACACGCTCACCGATGCCGAGCAGGCAATCCTAGACTACCTGATTCAGGAATACGGGCAGAAGTGCTTGAAGGAACTCCTGGACGACGTAGTCTATGAAACGAAGCCAATGAAGGATGCCCAGGAACGTGGGGCGTTCAACCAAGCGCTCAGGATGGAGCTTGTGGACAACGAGCTTCGATCCGGCTTCGGCGATGTGGATTTCGAGGAGCTAGTAGCTGCCGAAAAGGATGTCCAACGTGGACTCTCGATTCCAATCTCCGAGGTGCTGAGTGGGCTGGAGCGTAGAAATAGCTCCAGAGGTAAGCCGTAGACTCAACGACTTCAGTCCGGACGTCCTCCTTAGTCTCTTCCGCAGGTTAGAAGGCCATCTAGGAAGCAATCCCTACACGGGCGTGCAGGGGTCTGGCGCACTCACCAAGTACCGCATGCTCGAAATGGAATTCAACGAATACCGCGAGCGCTACCGGGTCCGCTTCTTCTACTTGCTCAACGAGCAAACCTCCACAGCCCATGTCCTACAGGTCAAGCTTGTAATGGCCTAGTGGCGCATTCGCGCCTCCTGTTCTGTTTGCGCTAAGTACCTACTTCCGCATTTCAGGCCAGCCAAGCGCTCCGCGCACAACATTCACGCGCTTCGCGCGAGGAATTCCCGGTCCTCTCATCCTCGCCGTCTACGTTGAGCCTCGGCCGGGCGCCCCGCCCCAGGCCAGGAGAGGTGATGACCATGATGCCCGGAACGGGTCGAGGATGGTGGATCGCGGGTTGTTGTCTCGTGTTCGTGATGGCTGCAGGCCCTGCCGGAGCGCAGGAGGAGGCCGGGGCCCTTTCTCCGTACTTCCTCATCGAGCAGGGGGACGGGTCGGTGGAGTCGTTTCCCCTCAAGTCCACGCAGACCCGCGTGAACATCAACGGGGTGATCGCCGACGTCGTGGTCACCCAGACCTACGCGAACGAAGGGCTCGTCCCGATTCACGCCCGGTACGTCTTCCCCGGCTCGACCCGCTCCGCCGTTCACGGGATGTCCATCACGGTGGATGACGAGAGGGTGGTCGCGACCATCAAGGAGCGCCAGGCCGCCCGACGCGAGTTCAAGGAAGCGAAGGCCCAGGGGAAGTCCGCTTCGCTGCTCGAGCAGCATCGCCCCAACGTGTTCAGCATGCAGGTCGCCAACATCATGCCGAAGGATCGTGTCGAGGTGGAGCTGCGCTACACGGAGCTGCTGGTCCCCGAAGAAGGGGTCTACGAGTTCGTCTATCCCACCGTGGCGGGGCCCCGGTACGACGGGAAGCGGAGCGAGCGGTGGGCGGCCAACCCGCACCTGGCGTCGTCATCCGCGCCCGCGCCCCCCACGTTCGGCATCGAGGTGGCCCTCTCCACCGGCCTGCCCCTTCAGGACGTCGTCTGTTCCTCGCACATCGTGGACATCCATTTCGAGAGCCCGGCGCTGGCTCGCGTGGCGATCCAGGATCCTGCAGGGGCCCCCGCGGACCGCGACTTCGTCCTGCGATACCGGCTGGCGGGCGATGAGATCCAGAGCGGCCTGCTGCTGCAGGAAGGCCGTGACGAGAACGTCTTCCTGCTGATGGTGCAGCCTCCGGCCCGGCCCGAGACGGCCGACATCGTGCCGCGCGAGTACATCTTCGTGCTGGACGTGTCGGGCTCGATGGACGGGTTCCCTCTGGACACGGCGAAGCTGCTGATGCGCGGCCTCGTGGGCCGGCTGCGCGGGACCGATCTGTTCAACGTGGTCCTCTTCGCGGGAGGCTCGCGGGTCATGGCGCCCACCTCCGTTCCCGCGTCGCGGGACGCGGTCGAGAGGGCGCTCGCGGTGATCGACGGACAGCGAGGGGGAGGCGGGACCGAGCTGGTCCCCGCCCTGAAGAACGCGCTGGCCATCCCCGGCGAGGAGGGCTACGCGAGGACGATCGTGGTGGTCACCGACGGCTACATCTCCGCCGAGAAGGAGGCCCTCGGCCTCATCCAGAAGAGCCTTGGCCAAGCCAACGTCTTCTGCTTCGGCATCGGCTCCGCGGTCAACCGCCACCTGGTGGAAGGGCTGGCGCGCGCGGGGCGCGGCGAGCCGTTCGTGGTGACCGGGCCTGACGAGGCGCGGGAGGCCGCCGAGCGCTTCGGCCGCTACATCGAGTCCCCGGTCCTCACGCAGGTGAGCGTGTCCTTCAAGGGGCTCGATGTCTACGACGTGGAGCCGGAGGCGCTCCCCGACCTGTTTGCGCGGCGCCCGATCCTGGTGTTCGGGAAATGGCGTGGCGGCAGGACCGGAGAGATCGATGTGGCGGGGATGCAGCCGTCGGGGCCCTATACGCGAGCGTTCCGCATCACCGAGACCCCCGCGCTGGAGGAGAACACCGCCCTGGGGCGCCTCTGGGCCCGCGAGAGGATCGCGCGGCTGTCGGATCTCAACGGGCTGGGTGAGGACCTCGACACGGTGACTCGCGTCCGGGACCTGGGCCTGACCTATTCGCTGCTCACCCCCTACACGTCGTTCATCGCCGTGCTGGAGCGGGTGCGCAATCACGACGGCGAAGCCGCTCAGGCCAATCAGCCGCTCGCGCTTCCGCAGGGGGTGTCGCCCCTGGCGGCGGAGGGCGGCTACGCCATGGGCCCCGAGCCGGAGCTCTGGATCCTGGGACTGATGGCGGCGGCCATGGTCTCCATCCTGGCGTGGCGCAGGTCATGAAGCTCGTCGTCTGGGCGATGGGACTGGCGGTCGTCTGGTGCCTGAAGGCCTGCTACAGCAACGCGGGGGCCGACGACCTGAGCTGGATACTGACTCCCACCTGCCGGCTGGCCGGCTGGCTGGCGGACATTCCATTCGAATGGGAGGCCAGGACCGGCTGGATCAGCCACTCGCACCGGATGATCGTGGGGCCGGCGTGCGCGGGGGTGAACTTCCTGATCATCGCCTTCGCGACGTACTACTTCACGCTCGCGGACCGCTTCGCCCGGCCGGCGGCCAGGATCCTCTGGCTGCCGGCCAGCCTTGCGATCGCCGTCGCGGTCACCGTCCCGGCCAATGCCCTCCGGATCGTCGTGGCGGCGCATCTCCACGGTCAGGACCGCCACGGCGGGATCCTCACCCCCGAGCGCGTGCACCGGGGGGCGGGCGTGGTCATCTTCTGCGCGGCGCTGATCGTGTCTTACATCGTGCTGCGCCAGGTCCTGCGCCATCGCTCGGGCCCGCGCACCGTGCTGGCGCCCATCGCCTGCTACCTGCTCATAGCATTGGGCGTGCCGCTGGTGAACGGCGCGTGGTGGCGCGATCCTGTCCTCTTCTTCGAGCATGCGGCCGTGGTGGCCGCGGCCTGCGCGGCGGCCTGCGGCGCATGGATGGCCTGGAAAGCGGCCTGCGGCAGGGCCAGGGAGTGCGAATGAGCACGCTGCTCCGCAAGGTTCCCGGGGCCTGATGTTTGGAGCTGTGTTCACCGGCCTGGCGCTGATGATGATGGCCGTTCGGCCTCAGGATGTGGATCCAGGGGAAGGCCCGGCTGTGGCCGCCCGAACCGGCCTGCTCGTCGGGTTCGTGTCAGGGGCGATCTTCGGCGCCATCCTGTCCCTCGCGGAACACGGGAAGATGCTCGTCGACCTCGCGTTGCTGCGCGTGGCCTTCTGGGGGGTGCTGGCGGCCGCGGTCTGGCCGCTGTCGACCGAGGTGCACGACAGCATGGTGATCATCCTGTGCCCCCTCGGGGGACTCTTCGCGGCGGCGGCGGTGGCGCTGGCACGACGGCCCGGGATGATGGGCCGCCTTCTCGCTCGGCCCCTGCAGGCGGCGTGCGCCTCCAGGGGATGAAGCTGGGTGTAAACTTACGCCGTGAAGCCGAGGATTCTGATCGTCGAGGATGAGCCGGCCATCCTCGACAACATCCAGTACGCGCTGGAATCGGAAGGGCTGGAGACCATCCGACTCTCGGAGGGCCTGCCGGTGCTGCCGCTTCTCGAGCGGCAGCGCGTCGACCTGATCCTGCTGGACGTCGGGCTCCCCGACGTCAACGGCATCGACCTCTGCCGCAGCATCCGCGAGAGCCACGCCACGCCCATCATCTTCCTCACCGCGCGCACCGGCGAGATCGACCGGGTGGTGGGGCTGGAGATCGGTGGAGACGACTACGTCTCGAAGCCCTTCAGCCCAAGGGAGCTGTGCGCCCGGGTGAAGGCTGTCCTCAGGCGGACGGCCGGGGGCAACGCCGTCGAGCACGCCCCGTCCACCTCCGGCCACCCTGCCTTCGAGGTCGACGGCGTGCGGCACCGCATCACGTACCACGGACGGCCCCTCGAGCTGTCCCGCTACGAGCACGACATCCTGGCCACCTTCGTGCGGCATCCCGGCAGGGTCTTCTCGCGCGATCAGCTCAAGGGCCTGGTCTGGGAGGAGCCCGGGACCAGCCTCGAGCGCAGCGTGGACGCGCACATCAAGAACCTGCGCGCCAAGCTGAAGGCCGTGTGGCCGGACCTCGACCCCATCGAGACGCACCGCGGGGTGGGCTACTCCCTCAAAGAAGACGCATGAGGCTGGCCGGCGCCCTGTTCCTGGCGTGGCTGGCCATCTTCGCGCTCTGCCTGTCGTATCCGATGGCTCACCTGGCCAGCACCCTCCAGGCGCGCTACCTGGAAGGGATCGAGGAGCCCCTCGTGGACCAGGCCAACATCCTGGCGGTCCTGGTGGGGCGCGAGATGGCCGAGGGCCGGTTCGACCCCGCGAAGCTGCGCGGCCTGTTCGAGGAGGTCTACGGCCGGCCCCTGGGGGCCCGGATCTACGAGGTGGACAAAGACCGCGTGGACGTCCGCGTCTACATCACCGACCTCAAGGGGATGGTGCTGTTCGACTCGCTCGACCCCGGCAACGTGGGAAAAGACTTCTCCACGTGGAACGACGTCCGCTTCACCCTCGAGGGACGCTACGGGGCTCGCACCACGCTGGCGGACCCCGGCGATCCGGCATCGTCGGTGCTGCACGTGGCCGCCCCCATCCGGGTCGATGGCCAGATCGCCGGCGTGCTCACCGTGGCCGAGCCCACCACCAGCGTCAACGCGTTCCTCAAGTCGGCCAAGCCCGGGATCTTCAGGACGGCCGCCGTGTGGATGCTGGTGGCGGTGTCGCTGAGCCTCCTGGTGTCGCTGTGGGTGTCTGGCCAGATCGGGCGGCTGACACGCTACGCCGACGATGTCCGGCACGGCAAGCGTGTCGAGCTGCCCAGCCTGGCGCGCACCGAGCTGAAGCAGATGGGCGATGCCTTCGAGAAGATGAGGGAGTCCCTCGAAGGGAGGAAGTACGTCGAGCAGTACGTGCAGACCCTCACGCACGAGCTCAAGAGCCCCGTCTCGGCCATCCGCGGGGCCGCGGAGCTGCTTCAGGAAGAGGTTCCCGCGGACCGGCGAGCGCAGTTCCTGTCGAACATCCGTCATGAGACCACGCGGATCGAGGACCTCGTGGACCAGATGCTGCGGCTGTCCGAGCTGGAGACGAGGCGATCGCTGGAGCAGGTGGAGCCCATCACTCTGGCCGCCGTGGTTCGGGAGGTCCTCGAGGACAAACGGACGCCGGCGTCGGTCAAGGGCCTGGTGGTGACGGCCGAGCTGGAAGACGGGCTCATCGTGAAAGGGGACCGGTTCCTGCTGCGTCAGGCAGTGTCGAACCTCGTGCAGAACGCCGTCGACTTCAGCCCGGCCGGGGGCCGCGTGGTGGTGCGGGCTCGCCGGCGCGACGGGGGCGCCGAGATCGAGGTGGAGGACGCGGGCCCCGGCATTCCCGACTACGCCCGTGAAAAAGTCTTCGAGAAGTTCTATTCCCTGATGCGCCCCGACACGGGACGCAAGAGCACCGGTCTGGGCCTCAACTTCGTCAAGGAGGTGGCGATCCTCCACAAGGGCGAGGTGAGCCTGGAGAACCTTCCGGGGAGTGGGCTGAGGGCTCTTGTGAGGATCGCTTTCCGTTGACTCACGGCTTCCTCCCCGCATAGAGTTGCCTGATCGTTCCTCACAGCTCGTCAGCTGCGGAAACTTCTTCTGAACCACCGCCAGATTCTGGAGGTGCTTTGTTCAGATCCCTGGTTTGCCGCGGTCCACCCTCCTCGGCGCATCGTTCGAACCGCGTCTTGCGTTCACGATCCACCACAAACAAACCCTGAGGAGGGTGCAATGAAGAAAGCATTCGGATTGGCGTTCATGCTGGCGGCGGTGTGCGCGGCAGGTCTCGCAGAGGGGGCCGGCCGCCAGGAGATCACCGAGACCTCCATGGAGGTGTCGACGCAGGGGCCCACTGCGGCAGAGATGCTGGCGCAGCAGTTGGATCTGCATGAAGCGCTCGTGCGGGAACTTCCCGCCGGAGCTCTGAACAGGAAGCTGGCCGTCCACATCACGGATGCCGAGGCGGGCGATCTGAGGCTGGCCATGGAAACGAAGGCATCCCCCTTCAAGGTGGGAGTGGTGAAGAGCCTCGGACATCCCATCTCGTTTGCGGGCGGACGGCTCTCCCGTTCACCGGAGCCCTTCGGAGGAGGGACCCTGCAGGCCACCGAGGACGGAGGATTCGTTTGGGCCGTGACGGTGTCGTCCGCCGGCGCCACCGGCATCCGGCTGCATTTCGACAAGACCGACCTGCCGGCCGATGCGGATCTCTACATCATGAACATGGCGGGCCAGGCGTTCGGGCCCTACCAGCGCCAGGGGCCCAACGGAACAGGCGAGTTCTGGTCGAACACGGTGTCGGGCGACACCGCCGTCGTCGTGCTGCGGCACTGGGGGCCTCAGGGCGCGGCGGACCTTCACCGGACTTCCTTCCGGATCGAGGACGTGGGTCACGTCGGACCGGGGTTCCCCGCCGGGCCCACTCCCAGCGAGCAGGCGTTCTGCAGCTTCAACGAGGCCTGCGTAGAGAATGCGTCCTGTCACAACGTGGCGGCCGCCAACCCGGCCAAGTCGGCCGTCGCGCTCATGCAGTGGATCTCCGGGCAGTTCATCTTCACGTGCACGGGCGGGCTGCTGGCTGATACGGTTTCCACCTCCGAGATTCCTTACTTCCTCACGGCGAACCACTGCCTCAGCAGCAACTCGACGGCCCAGAACCTGGAGACCTATTTCCAGTTCTCCATCTCGTGCAACAGCACCAACTGCCCGGCTCAGACCAACCCGGGAGGCATTCAGAGGCTCGGCGCCACCGTCAAGGCGACCGGCTCGGCGGGGGACTTCACGCTGCTTCAGCTCAATCAGACTCCACCGGCGGGCAGCGTGTTCCTGGGATGGAACAACACGGCCATCGCCAACACCAACAACGCGGCGCTGCACCGGATCAGCCATCCCGCCTGGGCCCCCCAGGCCTACTCGGCGCATCATGTGGATACCAGCGCACCCACGTGCCAGGGATGGCCGCGCGGGGAACGGATCTACAGCCGTGATGACGTGGGAGCGACCGAAGGGGGAAGCAGCGGCTCTCCCGTTGTGAACGGCTCGAGCCAGGTCGTGGGACAGCTTTCCGGCGGGTGCGGGTTCAACGTGGGGGACGTCTGCGACAACGTGTCCAACGCCACCGTGGACGGCGCTCTGGCCTTCTACTACTCCAGCGTGGCTCCGTTCCTCGACCCCGGCACTGGGGGGTGCGGAGCTTCGGGCTCATCGTGCACCAGCAACGGACAGTGCTGCTCGAACAAGTGCACCGGGCCCAAGAACAACAAGAGATGCCGTTGATCAGACGGTGAAGAAAGGGCCCCCCGCCGCCTGTCCTCGGCGGGGGGCCTCACGAAGACCCCGCGGGTGCTACCCTCCGCGTCCATGACGCTGCAGCCGGGGCACATGCTCTCCCACTACCGCCTCCAGGAGAAGATCGGCGAGGGGGGCATGGGTGTCGTGTGGAAGGCGACCGACACCACCCTGGGGCGCGAGGTGGCCATCAAGGTGCTTCCGGAGCTTACCGCCACCGATGCCGAGCGCCTGGCCCGCTTCGAGCGGGAAGCGAAGCTCCTGGCATCGCTCAACCATCCGGGCATCGCCACCATCCACGGCTTCCACCAGGCAGACGGCGTTCGCTTCCTGGCCATGGAGCTGGCCCAGGGGACGACCCTCGCCGAGAGGCTCGCGCACGGCGCGCTGCCGATTGAGGAGGCGCTCCCCATCGGGCTTCAGGTTGCTGCGGCCCTGGAGTCGGCGCACGAACAGGGGATCGTGCACCGCGACCTGAAGCCGGGGAACATTCAGGTGAGCGCCGATGGCACGGTGAAGGTGCTCGACTTCGGCCTGGCCAAGGCGCTGGAGCCCGACTCCGGATCGGCTTCCAGCTCGAGGTCGCCGACCCTCACCACGCCCGCGACGCACGCCGGAGTCATCCTGGGGACCGCGGCCTACATGAGCCCCGAGCAGGCCAAGGGGAAGCCGGTCGACCGGCGCGCCGACATCTGGGCGTTCGGATGCGTGCTGCTCGAGATGCTGACCGGCACCCGCACCTTCGGGGGGGACGGGGTCTCGGAGATCCTCGCGGCCGTGATCATGTCTTCCGCCGATCTGACGAAGCTCCCCGCAGGGATCCCCCCGCGCATCAGGCGCCTGCTGGGCCGTTGCCTGGAAAAGGACCCTCGCCGGCGGCTGCGCGACATCGGCGAGGCACGCCTGGCGCTCGAGGACACTCTGGCCGGTGTGGCCGACGAGATGGCCTCTTCGCCGCTGGCGACGGAGGCTCCCTCATCGAAGGGCGGCCGGTGGTGGACGATGGCGGCGGGCCTGCTCATGCTCGGCGCGGTGGTGGGTGCCGCGCTCACCTGGCTGGGAGCGCCGGCGCCCACGTCCCGCCAGCCGGTGCGCCGGTTCCAGGTGGAAGCCTCGGGACCGTTCCGGTCGGGGGCCGTGGGGTCGCTCCTGGCCATCTCTCCCGATGGCGGCAAGGTTGCCTGGATGGAGTCGGGCCGGCTCCGCATCCGGTCCCTGGATCGCATCGATGCCACCGAGGTGGCGTTGAACGAAGAGCCCGTGATGGTGTTCTGGTCCCCTGATTCCGCCTGGCTGGGCTATGCGGCCCAAGGGAAGCTGTGGAAGGTCCCCGCCGGTGGCGGGCAGGGGACGATCCTCTGTCACAACCTGGGCAACTTCGATGGCGGCAGCGGCGCCTCCTGGGGGCCCGATGGGCGCATCGTCCTCACCAAGGGCGCGGGGGGCCTGTTCGAGGTTTCCGCGCTCGGGGGCGACGCGCGCGAGTTCTATCCCGTGGACCCGAACGTGGAGAACGATCTGCATTACCCCTATCACCTTCCCGATGGATCCATTCTCTTCGTGCCGCATGCCGCCGGGGGCCGGCCCGATCGGCTCTGCCTTCTCGACGGCTCCACGCGCAAGGAGCTCTACAGGAGTGAAGGGCAGACCATCCGCGATCCCATCTATTCCTCCAGCGGGCACATCCTGTTCCATCGCGATCCGGTCAATCCGGGAATCTGGGCTCTCCCTTTCTCGTTGAGCCGGCACGAATCGACCGGCGAGCCGTTCCTGGTGGCCGCGGACGCGGACGTCCCGAGCGTGTCCAGGGATGGGACGCTGGTGTATGCGCCGGACACGGACATACGGCGCTCGCAGCTCGCCTGGATGGACCGCTCGGGGAAGGTGGTGCAGACCATCGGCGAGCCGTACCAGGGATGGCCATTCCCCGCGGTCTCCCCCGACGGGCGCCGGGTGGCGACGGCCGTCTTCGAGGAGGACAGCAGGGAGATCTGGGTCCATGACCTTTCTCGGGGAACCCGTTCCCGGCTCACCTTCGGTGCCCGGGCCAGCTATGGGTCCCCTTTCTGGGACGCCGACGGGCGCACCGTCCTCTACGATGAAGGGGGCGCCTGGCCGTTCGCCACGCGCGCGGTTCCGGCCGATGGCGGGGGCGCGCCGCGGGAGCTGAGAGGCGGATGGAGCTCCGCCCTGTCACATGACGGCCGCTATCTGGTGTACATGGTCAACCACCCGGAGACCTTGGGCGACCTGTACATGACCGACATGACGTCGCCGTCCCCGGAGCCGGTCCTCTTCCTGAAGGGACCCGGGGACCAGCTCTGGCCCCGTGTGTCTCCCGATGGCCATTACATCGTCTACGTGTCCGACGAATCCGGGAAAGCCCAGATTCATCTCAGAAGGTTCCCCTCGGGCGAAGGGAGCTGGCAGGTGTCGACGTCGGGCGGGTTCTGGCCGCACTGGAGCGGCCGTGGTGACCGCCTCTACTACGTGGACGACAAGAACGTCCTGATGGAGGTGGACGTGGACCTCCGTGGGCACTCGCCGGTGCTGGGGAATCCGAAGCCCATCTTCACGCGTCCTCACATCGGCTGGTCGCTGCTCTTCGGCTGGCCGGCCGGCTTCGACGTGTCCCCCGACGGACAGCGTTTCCTCGTGAACCTGCCCGAGGCGCGCGGCTCGGCGTCGAGCTACACCCTCGTACAGAACTGGTTCGAGGAGTTCCGCCGCTAGTCGAGACCCAGAGCCACCGCGTTGTCCCGGATGCGCCGGTCCAGGCTGAGTACCTGAAGGTCCTCGATGGCCCGGCTGAAGATCAGGGCGGTGGCCAGATGAATGGCGTCCAGGGTCCTGACCGGCTCCACGGGGAATCGCTGTCCGGCACGCACGAGGACCTCGTGGGTCACGTACATCTCGGTCCACTTCTGGCTCAGGCGATGGATCTGTCCCATGAGCTTCTGGACATCAGCTGCGCGCAGCGTCCGGCGGACCTCGGCTCGCACGAGTGCCCGCTCCGTTTCGGCGAGAGTGAGCGATGACGTGACGATGTGGCGCGCACTGCCTGCACGAGACCGCACGTCGTCGCCTCCGCTCTGGTTCATCAGCCAGGCGAGAAGCGCTGACGTCTCCAGATAGACGGTGATCAATTCTTCTCTTCCCGGTCCTCGTCGAGAAGGCGCTGTGCCGTTCCCTCAGGCAGATGGACCGGCGAAGCCGGAAGAGAGATCCTGCCGGAGAGAGGACCCCTGACTTTCCCCTCCGTCCGCCACTCGTCGAGCAGTGATTCCGCCGGCTTTTCCGGCTCGTATCGAGCGGAAGGCTCGTGCAGCTCGGCGATGATGACGTTGCGATCCGCCACCAGCACGCGGGTCCCCCGGCGCACTTCGCGAAGCCACGCGCTCAGATTGTTCTTGAGCTCCTTGACGCCGACCGTCTTGATCTGGCCCATGTCCGCAAGGTAGCTCCCGGTAGCTACCTCGTCAAGGCGCTTTGTGGCCCGCCAGGATTCAAAGGGGCCTTCCCTCCGTGGTATCGTGGCGACATCCAGGACGCGAGCGGACAGGGGGGAGCATGAGACTCAGGCGTATCGTCTTGTTGGCTGGGCTGCAGGTCATGGCCTGCGGCTTGTTCGTGGTCACTCTTGATGCGGCCGATGCGGCCAAAGCGCTTCCGAACGGCAGCTGGCCGTCGTTTCGCGGCCCCGCGGGGACCGGCGTGGCTCCCGACGGGGATCCACCCTCGGAGTGGAGCGAGACGAAGAACCTCCGATGGAAGGTGCCGATCCCGGGCGAGGGGCACGCCACTCCCATCATCTGGAAGGACCGGATCTATCTGCTGACCGCGATCAAGGTGGAGGCCAGCCCCGAGGCCGTCGCCCCCGCGCGCCAGGAGACGCCCGCGCAGCCGCCTCCGCAGACCGGCCCGCCGCCCGAGCGCCCCCGGCCGACCATCGTTCATCAGTTCGCGGTGATCGCGCTGGACCGGGCCACGGGTCAGACCGTCTGGAAGACGGTCGTGGCCGAGGAGCTGCCGCACGAGCCCGGCCACGAGACGGCCAGCCAGGCCTCGGCGTCGCCCGTGACGGACGGCGAGCGCCTGTACGCCTTCTTCGGATCCCGTGGGCTCTTCTGCCTCGACATGGAAGGCGCCGTGAAGTGGAAGAAGGACCTGGGCGACATGCGCACGCGCAACGAGTTCGGCGAGGGGGCTTCGCCGGCGCTGCACGGGGACACGCTGCTGGTCAACTGGGATCACGAAGGCGAGGATTTCATCGTCGCGCTCGACAAGCGCACCGGGGACGAGCGGTGGAGAGTCTCGCGCGACGAGCCGACTTCCTGGTCGACTCCCGTGGTGCTCGCCGATCCGCTGCCCGACGACCCCGGCCGCGCCCTGGTGGTGGTCAGCGCGACCAACCGGGTGCGTGCCTACGACGTGAAGAGCGGCACCGAGGTCTGGAGCGTCGCGGGGCTGGGGGCGAACTGCATCCCCACGCCGGTGGCGGCCAACGACCTCCTCTTCGTGATGAGCGGCTACCGCAATCCCGCCGCCCTGGCCATCCGGTTTCCGGGGGCCAAAGGAGACATCACGGGGACTGATCGCATCGTCTGGAAGCTGGACCGCGGGACTTCCTACGTCTCGTCGCCGCTGCTGTACGACGGCAGGCTCTACTTCCTGGATCGCTTGAGCGCGGTGATGCACAGCCACGAGCTGGCCACCGGCAAGCCGTACTTCACGGAGCAGCGCCTGGAGGGGCTGGGGAACGTGTACGGGTCGCTCGCCGGTGCCAGCGGGCGGATCTACGTGGTGGATCGCGCCGGCAAGGGTGCAGTGCTGCGCCACGGCGAGACGTTCCAGGTGATCGGGACGGGCGCCCTGGACGATCAGTTCGATGCTTCCCCCGTGATCGCGGGAGACGCCCTTTATCTACGTGGCCACAAACATTTCTACTGTATCGGAACGCACAGAAGCTGAAGGCGAATATCCTCAGGGTATATCCTGTGGGCTCGACGATCCCGTCAGGAGCCTGATGACACCGACCCGCTGGAGTCTCGGTGTGACGATGTGCGCACTGGTGGCGGCAGGCCCTGTCCCGGCCCGGGAGGAGCTGAATCTGGAACAGCTGCGCATTCCTCACACCAAGCACGTCCTGCCCAACGGGCTGACCCTGGTCGTTCACGAGGACCACAGCGTCCCGCTCGTCTCCGTGAACCTCTGGTACCACGTGGGCTCGCGCAACGAACGGCGTGGCAGGACAGGCTTCGCCCACCTGTTCGAGCACTTCTTCTTCAACGGCAGCGAGAACTACCCGCACGGCTTCCGCGAGGCGATGGACGACCTGGGGGCCAACAACCGCAACGGCACCACCAGCAACGATCGCACCAACTTCTTCGAAGACGTGCCGGTGTCGGCGCTCGAGCGAACGCTCTACCTGGAGGCCGATCGAATGGGCTTCCTGGCGGGGAACCTGTCCCAGGAGATGCTCGAGCGCGAGCGCGGGGTCGTGAAGAACGAGAAGCGCCAGGGAGAGAACCAGCCTTACGGGAGCGTCTTCAGCCGCATCGTGGAGGCCATCTACCCCTACGAGCATCCGTACAGCTGGCCCACCATCGGGAACATGCAGGATCTCGACGCCGCCACGCTGGACGACGTGAAGGAGTGGTACCAGACCTTCTACGGCCCCGGCAACTGCGTTCTGGTGCTGGCCGGCGACATCACATCGGCCCGCGCTCTCGAGCTGGTGACCCGTTACTTCGGATCGATCCAGCCCGGCCCCCCGCTGCCGCGCCATCAGGCCTGGGTCCCCGCGTTCGACAGGAACATGCGGGACTCCATGGAGGATCGCGTCCCGCAGGCGCGCCTCTACCGCATCTGGCACGCTCCCGGCTGGGGGCGGGCCGAGCTCATCGATCTCGGGCTGGCGGCGGGGGTTCTGGGCGGCAGCAGGAGCTCGCGCCTGGAGCGCCGCCTGGTGTACGAGAAGGAGCTGGCCACGTCGGTGTCGGTGTCCATCTTCGATCGCGAGATCGCCGGCAATTTCCTGGTCATCGTGACCGTGAAGCCCGGGGTGGATCCGGCCGCCGCCGAGGAAGAGATGGAAGCGGTGATGGCCGACTATCTGAAGACGGGCCCCACTCCCGAAGAGCTGGAGCGCGGGCGCACGCGCGCGCTGGCGGGGTTTTTACGCGACATGGAGAGACTTCTGGGGCGCAGCGACATCCTGGCCGAGCACACCCTGTACGCGGGGGACCCCGAGGCCTACCTGTCCCAGTTCGCCGTGCTGAACGCGGCAACGCCGGCCCGCGTGCTGGAGACCAGCCGCAGGTGGCTCGACACGCATCACTACACGATGCTGGTGACCCCGGCCCCTCCGCTCGAGGCGAGCGCCGCGGAGATCGATCGCAAGGTCCTCCCCGCGCTGGGAGAAGCCCCCGGGGTGACGTTCCCGAAGATGCAGCAGCATCGGATGGCCAATGGCCTGAGCATCGTGCTGATGGAGAGGCACACGGCGCCGCTGGTGAACATGACCCTGGCCCTGGACGCGGGGTTCGCGGCCGATCCCGTGGAGGCCCCGGGCACCGCGTCGCTGGCGCTCACCGTCATGCAGGAAGGGACCCGTACCCGGGACACCTTCCGCATCTCCGATGACCTGGACGCGCTGGGTGCGGGGATCGTGGCCGGCAACTCGCTCGACCTCTCGTACGTCCGGCTGCGCGCCCTGAAGATGAACCTCGCCGGCTCGATGGACCTGTTCGCCGACGTCGTGCTGAACCCGGCGTTTCCCGAGGCCATGGTGCAGCTCGACAAGAAGCGGCAGATCGCGCGCATCGGGCAAGAGAAGGCGCAGCCGGCCGCGGTGGCCCTGAGGATTGCGCCGCGCCTGCTCTACGGCGAGCGTCACGCGTACGGCGCGCCGCTCACCGGCTCGGGGACCGAGGCCAGCGTGCAGGCCATGACCCGCGAAGCGCTGGCCTCCTGGCACGGAGCCTGGTTCCATCCCGGCAATGCCACGCTCATCGTGGCGGGGGACATCACCATGGCCGAGCTGGTCCCGCTCGCGGAGAAGGCCTTCGGCGCATGGAAGAAGGGAGAGTCCCCGCGCAAGAACGTGGCCGAGGTGCCGCGCACGGCGGGCGGCAAGGTGTACCTGATCGACAAGCCCGACGCTCCCCAGTCGGTCATCGCCGCGGCCCACGTGTCAGAGCGGGGAGGGGCGCCGGACGACCTGGCCATCGAGACGGTCATGAGGCTGTTCGGCGGCATGGCCACCTCGAGGCTGAACAGAAACTTGAGGCTCGAGAAGCACTGGAGCTACGGCGTCACCGGCATGCTGATGGACGCGCGCGGCCAGAGGCCGTTCGCCATCATCGCTCCGGTGCAGACCGACAAGACGCGCGAGTCGCTCGAAGAGCTGGTGAAGGAGCTTCGAGCCATCACGGGCGGGCGCCCGATCGCGGGAGAGGAATACGAGAGCATCCAGCGCAACGTGGTGTCGCGGCTCCCCAGCCAGTTCGAGTCACTCGCCTCGCTGGAAGGGGCGGCCATGGACGTGCTGAGCTACGGCTACCTGCCCGAGCACTTCTACGAGTACGGGCGGCGCCTGAAGGCCCTGTCCGCCGGAGACCTCAACGCCGCCGCGGCCCGCTTCATCCGTCCCCAGGACGTCATCTGGATCGTGGTGGGGGACCTGGAGAAGATCGAGCCCGGCATCCGCGAGCTGAAGCTGGGTGAGATCGTCCGGCTTGGCGCCGACGGCCGGCTTCTGGGATTGGTCCCCTCATGACAACCGCGATAGCATGGGCCCTCATGGTCATCCTCGCGGCCCCGTCGCAGAGCACCTCCTCAGCGGCGCACAAGGGAAAGCCTTCGTGGAAGACGAATCTGAAGCGATTTGGGGTGACAGGGGAGCCTCCTGGAGGCATCTACGAGGCTGTGCGCCAGATGGCCTTCGGGGACAACGATGAGATCGTTGTCCTCTTTCCGGCTAACCAAGGTGTTGGCCCCGGTGAAGTGATTGGAGTTGCGCTGGATCGCTCGTCCGGCCAGATCACTCATCGAGCAAGCTGGCAATCCTTGGGCTGGCAGTACGTCTTCGGTACCCGTGAGGGGCAATACGCTGTCGTCACCACGGAAGGCACGGCGCTCTATTCGAGAGGACTGAAGTCGATTCTCGCAAGGAACGGCGGCTCGGTGAAGCTGGCCGCTCCCGATGGTGCTTCCCTGGCTGTATGGAGAAGAGAGCAGGTGGACGGCGTAAACCGGGGGATTACTGCATTCCTGGATACCAAGGACCTGCGGCCCCTCGGCATCGAGTACGTGAACAAGCATGTTGATTCGATCTCGAGGACGCTCATTGCCAACACGGGTATCCGAAACAAGGATCTGTTCCTGGAGCTGTGGTCGCCGAGTGAGAACCTTCTGACACAGCGCTTGGCCTGCAACGGCTATCCACAATTCGTCTCGAACGAGGCTCTCGTGATGGTAGGCTCCGACTGTGTGGAAGTGATGAGCACCACCGGAGAGAGACTGTTCCAGGCCAGCGATCTTGACAATCCATCCTTCGCAGCGGCCTCTCGAGATGGCAGGAGGTTTGCCATCGTCGAGGCCCTTTACGCAAAGGGGATAGACCCTGGACTGAAGGCAGAGAAGTTCACGGTCTTCGGCGTCCATGAACGGTCTGCAGTATTCAGTACGATGATCAAGGAATTACGAGAAGAGAAATGGGGCAGGTCGGGTGCGGCACTGTCTCCAGATGGTTCGGCACTTGCGGTCAACTCCCTCGGAGTCGTCCAGCTCTTTGTTCTCTCAGATAACTGATGGCCAGGCAGTCAAGACCGCACGCCGCCTCCCGGGCGGTGGTAACGTCGTGGTGCCTGCCTCGTCATTCATCAGATCTCCGAAACGTGCAATATCTTGCGCATCTCGGAGAACCACTGCAACAGCCTAGATCGCAAACTCCCGCGCCATGACCGACCCGGGGCCTAGTCTTCCTCGTCCTGCTCGGGCGCCGGATGCAGGTCGTTGACCGCGGGGCCGTGCAGGACCTTCCCCATCGCGTCGTAACGCGAGCCGTGGCACGGGCAGTCCCACGATTTCTCCAGTGAGTTCCACTGCACGATGCAGTTCAAGTGGGTGCAGGCCGCCGACAGCTCGTGCAGCCGGCCCCGCGGATCGCGATAGACCGCGATCATGCGCAGCCCGCGCCGCACCACGGCACCCGACCCCGGCCCGATCTCGCCCACCGAGTCCACCTCGCCGGGGCCGACCAGGGACGCGTACTGCAGCGCCACGTTGAGGGTCTCGCGGGCGAACTCGCGCAGAGCGCCCATCCGCCGGCGCCGGGGGCTGTACAGCTCGGTCCACGATGACGTGCGGCCCAGGATGAGCTCCGACAGGATCGTTCCGGCGATGGTCCCGTGGGTCATCCCCATGCCCGAGTCGCCGGTGGCGATGAAGACGCTGCTCTGGTCGTCCTCGCGCCCGATGTAGGCGAGGCCGTCCATCGTCTCCATCACCTCGCCCGACCACTGATACTCCACGTCCTCGGCCATCGGGAACCGACGGCGCGCCCACGCCTCCAGGCGCGCGAACCGGGTCCCTGCGTCGTCCGCCTGGCCGCTCTTGTGATCCTCCCCCCCCACGATCAGGAGGTCGTGGCGCCCCGGCGCATCGGGCTCCTCGCTGAGGCGCACGTAGTGATAGGGGTCGAGCGTGTCCCAGTAGAGGGCCGTGGGGACGGTTCCGCGGGGGATGCGCATCCCCAGGACGTAGGTGCGGTATCCGGCCTGCTTGAGGTGCACGCCCAGCCGCTCGTTGATGGGGGTGTTGGTGGCGATCACGGCCGAGCCCGCCGTGACCACCGGGCCGCGGCTGGTCCACAGGTCCACGGCGCCGCGCCTCTCCTCCACGCTCACCACGTGTGCTCCGCGGAAGATCGACCCGCCCAGCCGCTCCACCGCCCGCGCCAGCCCCTCCAGGTACTTCATGGGGTGGACCTGGGCCTGTCGCGGAAAGCGCAGGCACGGGCCTGCCTCGAACGAGTCCACCGGAGCGCGCTGCACCAGCTCGACGTTCACGAGCCCCGCGCGCCGCGCGGCCGCCGCCTCGCGCGGCATCAGACGCATCCCCTCGGCGTCACCCGGGATGAGCCATCCGTCCACGCGGCGGAAGCCACAGGCGATCGACTCGTTGGTGACGATCTGCTCCACGGTGTCGATGGCCGCCGAGTGGCTCCCCGCGATGAGTGTGGTCAGCTCAGCGCCGTGGATGCGCTCCATTTCCACGTAGCGGTCGTCGATGGCGCACGTGAGATGGGCGGTGGTGCGGGCGGTCTCTCCCCCGCCCACATCCTTGTCGTCCAGCACCACGACCTGCGTGCCCAGACGCGCCAGCATCCAGGCGGTGGTCAGGCCGGCGATGCCAGCGCCCACGATGCACACGCCGGCTGCGGTGTCCCGCTCCAGGAGCGGGCTGCGCCGCACGCCGGCGGTGGGCATCCAGCACGAGACGCTCTCGGCCGTGCCATGAAGCATGACCGGGCCCTCAGTGCGGCAGTGGCCTGCGTGTCTCCACGGTGGCGGGCGCGTAGCCGAAGTACAGCGCCACCGCGGCCGAGATGAAGTGCAGCCAGATGTCGGCCCCGCTGATGGGCATCAGGCCGAAGAAGTTCGGAGTGATGAACCCCAGGAAGCCCAGCACCAGAAAAGCCCACCCGACGATCTGCGCATACAGGCGCGCGGTGTGCAGAGTGCCGAAGTACACCGCGATGCCGGCCACGCCGACCAGCAGATGATAAAGGTTGTGCAGGCCATTGACTTCAAAGGCGCCGAACAGGAGCTGCGTCTCGTGCTCCATCGCGCCGCGACCCATGAATCCCGCAAGGCCGAAGAACGTGAAGATGATCCCGTAGACCAACGCGAACAGATGTACCGAACTCCTCCTGTACTCCATACAAGCCGCTCCTTGCACGCCAAGACGGGGCCTGATCGATTCTAGGTTGCTCGAAAGTGGCCGCAAGGCGCGGGTTGCGCGGAGTCGGGGAGATCCCTCTCGTGGCCGTCGGGTCAACCCCTGTCCATCGTTTCGAGGAGGCTGCGCAGATCCTCGGCGTGCTCTTCCTCGTCCGCGAGAATCTCCTCCATCATGTGGCGCGTGGTGGGGTCGTCGTTGCCCAGGAAGCGGATGATCTCCGCGTAGGAGTCGATGGCGATCCGCTCGGCGACCAGGTCTTCCTGGATCATGGAGATCAGGGAGTCCCCTTCCACGTACTCGGAGTGGCTGCGCGTGAGCAGGCCGGCGGGGTTGAAGTCCGGCGCGCCACCCAGCTGCGTGATGCGACGGGCGATGAGGTCCATGTGCCGCTGCTCCTCGTTGGCGTGCTCGAGGAACTCGTCGGCCACGGGCTGGGCGTGGATGCCGCTGGCCATGAAGTAGTGGCGGCGGTAGCGCAGCACGCAGACCACCTCCGTGGCCAAGGCCTCGTTGAGCACGCGCAGCACGGTGTCTCTGTCGGCCCGGTAGCCGGCGGTCACGGCGCCGGTCATCATGTGGGCGCGCGCCCGGCGGCGGATCTCCTGGATGTCGGACACGAATGGACTTGCGGTCTTCGACGGCGCCATGGGGGCTCTCCTTGCTGGATAGGGGGGCCGCCGCGCTGAAGATCTTAGGACATCAGGGGACGAATCGCCCCAGGTGCTCGGTCCACCAGGGCCAGTCGTGGCCGAACACGTTGGGCCAGATCTCGCAGTGGCACGCGATCCCCTTGGAGGCCAGCAGCCCGGCGAAGCTCCGTGTCTCCTCCACCAGGTGGTCGTGCTCGCCGGTGGCCAGGACCACCCCCAGATCGCGGACCCTGTCGACCCAGCTTCCGTCGTAGTTGGCGATGTAGGCCGTGGGGCAGTGGAAGTAGCAGGTCTCGTCCCAGTAGCCGTCCAGGAACCGATGGATGTCGTACATCCCCGAGAAGGCCACCACGCGGGAGACCAGGTCCGGGTGGCGGAAAGCGAAGTTCACGGCGTGATAGGCGCCGAACGAAGCGCCGAAGGTGATGACGTCGTTGCGCTGGGCCTTGTCGCGCATGAAGGGGATCACTTCGGAGGCAAGGTAGCGGTCGTACTGATCGTGCCGGTGGGCCCTCCATCCGGGATGCGCGCCGCGGTTGTACCACGACTCGCCGTCCACCGAGTCCACGCTGCAGACCTGGATCTCGCCCGCTTCGATCTTGCCGGCCAGCCCCCCGATGAGCCCGCGGTCTTCGTTCTGCCAGGCGTTCCCCAGCGAGGTGGGAAAGGCCAGCACCGGCCTCCCCCAGTGCCCGTACCAGACGAGCTCCATGGGGCGGCCCAGAGACGGGCTGTCCCAGGTGCGCTGTTCCCGGTGCATCCGATGCCGCCCCCCCAAAGGCCCCCGGCGTCCCTCTACGCGCCCGGTTCTGCGCGCCGCGATGTATCATATCCCCCTGCATCTCACGGGAGAAGCCATGTCAACGTCACTCGCCAGGATTGTCGGCATTCTGTACGGCATGGAACGCACGTTTCCCCCCGCCCTGGCGGCCGAGATCGACCGCCGTGGGGGGGGCAAGGTGGCCGCTCAGCTGGTGAGCGTGGGGCCCGTGAGGCAGGACAGAACGGCGGGCTACGACGTCATCCTCGATCGCATCAGTCACGAGGTCCCCTTCTACCGATCGTGGCTGAAGGCCGAGGCCGCCCTCGGGACCCAGGTGGTGAACAACCCCTTCTGGTGGACCGTGGACGACAAGTTCCTCGACAACATCATCGCGCATCGCGTCGGGGTGGCGGTGCCGCGCACGGTCATCCTGCCGCACAAGCAGCATCCGCCCAACACGTCGTCGGACTCCTTCAGCAACCTCGCCTATCCCATCGACTGGGACGCCGTGTTCGCCTACCTGGGCTTCCCCATCTTCCTCAAGCCGGCGCACGGAGGCGGGTGGAAGGATGTCTACAAGGTGAACACTCCGGAGGAGTTCTTCGCCGCGTACGACAGGACGCACACGCTGATGATGATGGCGCAGGAGGCCATCGAGTTCCGGGAGTACTTCCGGTGCTACGTCCTGGGCCGCGAGCGTGTGCGCATCATGCCCTACGATCCCCGCCAGCCTTTCGAGCGCCGGTACGTCCAGGACGGCGCCGGAACCGACCCCGCGCTGCTGCGGCGCGTGGAGCGCGACGCGGTGGCCCTGTGCCGCGCGCTGGGGTACGACTTCAACACGGTCGAGCTGGCGGTGCGGGATGGCGTCCCCTACGCCATCGACTTCATGAACCCCGCGCCCGACTGCGACAGCTTCTCGGTGGGGCCGGCCAGCTTCGAGTGGGTGGTCTCCAACGCGGCGGACCTGCTGATCGATCGCGCCCTGCACCCGCGCCCGCTGGAGCTGACGGGAGACTGGACGTCCACGGCCCCCTGGCCGCCACGGCCCGCTCCGACCGAGCCCCTCCCGTCCACGGAGCCCGGGATCAAGGGGACGCGCGGCCGGGCGCCGCGGAGAGCGGGAGGGCGCCCCTCCGCCCGCGGAAAGTCATGACCTCGCGTCCCAGCTTCACCATCGGCATCGAGGAGGAGTTCCAGGTCATCGACCCGGTCACCCGCGAGCTGCGCTCCCACATCAACGAGATCTTCGTGCAGGGCAACGCGGTGATGAAGGATCGCTTCAAGCCCGAGCTGCATCAGTCGGTGGTGGAGATAGGCACCGACATCTGCGACGACATCCACGCCGCGCGGCGCGACGTGACCTCCACGCGGCGGCAGCTGGCCAGCCTGGCCCGCGACAACGGGCTGCGGATCGCGGCCGCGGGAACGCACCCCTTCTCCCACTGGGCATCGGTGGGAATCACCAGCGGCAATCCGCGCTACGAGCGGCTCATCGAGGACCTGCAGATGGTGGCGCGCGCCAACCTCATCTTCGGTCTGCACGTGCACATCGGCGTGGAGGACCGCGAGGCCCGCATCCACATCATGAACGCCGTGCGCTACCTCCTGCCCCACGTGCTGGCGCTGTCGGTGAACTCGCCTTTCTGGCTGGGGCGCGACACGGGATGGATGTCCTACCGCTGCAAGGTGTTCGACAAGTTTCCCCGCACCAACATCCCCGATCTCTTCGAGTCGTGGGGTGAGTACGAGGAATTCGTGAACCTGCTGGTCAAGACGCAGTGCGTGCTGGACGGGCGCCAGATCTGGTGGGACATCCGTCCCCATACCATCTACTCCACCCTGGAGTACCGGATCTGCGACATCCCGATGCGCGTGGACGAGACCATCGCCCTGGCCGCGCTCATCCAGGCCATCACCGCCAAGCTGTGGGTGCTGCAGTCGCGCAACCTCACCTTCCGCCACTACCGCCGCTCCCTGATCATGGAGAACAAGTGGCGCGCGGCGCGCTGGGGGACAACGGGGAAGCTGATCGACTTCGGCAAGCAGGCCGAGGTCCCCATGGCCGACCTGGCCGAGGAGCTGATCGAGTTCGTGGACGACGTGGTGGACGAGCTGGGGTCACGCAAGGAGGTGGAGAGGATTCGGGGGATCGTGAAGAACGGCACGGGGGCCGAGCGGCAGCTGAAGATCTACAAGGAGACCGGCGACCTGAAGGCGGTCATGGACTACGTGGTGAGCGAAACGGAGGCAGGGCTGGCATGACACGGGATTTGAGAGGCGTTCCCTACGACGAGAGCTTCCGCCAGGGGGCGCACAGCGCCGCCTTCACGTGCCTGAAGGTGAGGCCCGGAGAGCGGGTGGTGCTCATCACCGACGAGCAGACCCTGGGCATCGGCGCGGCGCTGGACGAGCAGCTGCGGGCCGCGGGCGGAGAGGTCTCGGCCTGGGTCCTGGAGGACCTGGAGGAGCGTCCCCTGAAGGGCTTTCCCGAGCCGATCGCGCGGTCGATGGAGACGGCCGCAGTGAGCGTGTTCGCGGCCAGCGCGCTTCCCGGAGAGCTGACCGCCCGCATCGCCATGACCCGCATCGTCAACCGCCTGGGCATCCGCCACGCCCACATGGTGAACATCACTCCACGCATCATGTGCGAGGGGATGCGGGCCGACTTCGACAAGGTGGACAAGCTGGCCCGGTGGGTGCACGCGCGCACCAGCGGGGCCCGCGAGCTGACCGCCAGCACCCCGGCGGGGACGCATCTGTCGGCAAGCTTCTCTTCCGACATCCGCTGGCTCAGGACGTCGGGGATCATCACGCGGGACAAGTGGGGCAACCTGCCGGGGGGAGAGGTGTTCACCGCCCCGGCGCGGGTGGACGGCGTCTACGTGGTGGACGGCGTGCTGGGGGACTGGCTGGCCCCCAAGTACGGCGACATGCAGGGGCACCCGCTCACCGTTCAGATCGAGAACTCGCGCATCGTGAAGACGTCGTGCGATCGGGCCGACGTGCTGGCCGATTTCCGCGCCTACACGTCCACCGATCCCAACTCCAACCGCGTGGGGGAGCTGGCCCTGGGCGTGAACCTGGCGGTGAAGGACGTGATCGGCCAGATCCTGCAGGACGAGAAGATCCCGGGGCTGCACCTGGCCTTCGGGCACCCGTACAGCGAGCACACCGGCGCCGACTGGAGCTCCACCACGCACATCGACATCGTGGGCCGGCGGTTCGACGTGGACGTGGATGGTCAGCCGATCATGCGGGACAGCCGCTTCCTGCTGGACGATCCGGTCCTGGTCTGAGACCCGCCATCGATGGACACGCACTACCGGCGTCTCTTCAACGCGCACTACTCCGACGACCTCTACGCGCGCATGTGCGCCCTGATGGACCGGCGGCTGGAGACCCCGCGCTTCGAGTTCCGCCTGGCCGAGACCCCGCTGCTCCTCCCCGCCGGCCTGAGGGTCCGCTGCGAGAACGCGGTGCGCGAGATCCTGGCCATCATCCGCCGGCCCGACGTGCTGGAAGGTTGCGCGGCCGCGGTGCCGGCGCGCTACGACGTGCCGCGGCCCGACAGGCTCCCTCACTTCCTGGCCATCGACCTGGGGATCGTGCGCGGAGAGACGGGCGAGCTGGAGCCCCGCCTCATCGAGCTGCAGGGGTTCTCGTCGCTGTACGGCATGCAGCTGGTGCAGGGAGGAGTCTGGTCGGAAATGCTGGCGGGCATCCCCGGGATGCCCTCGAGGTGGACGCCTCTGTTCTCGGGTCTGGACGAGGTCGGGTACGTCAGCCTGCTGCGCCGCACCATCATCGCGGACGCCGATCCCCAGGAGGTCATCCTGCTGGACCTGCATCCCGACCGGCAGAAGACGCGGCCGGACTTCCACGCCACCGCGCGCCTGCTGGGCGTGCGTGCCGTGTGCGTGACGGAGCTCACGCGCTCGGGCCGCCGGCTCGAGGCGCCGGTCGCGCCGGGCTCCACGAAGCGCGCGCCGGTGCGGCGGGTGCTGCACCGCGTGGTGTTCGACGAGCTGGAGCGCAGCCGGGTGACCATGCCGTTCGACTACCGCGACGACCTGGAGGTGGTGTGGGTGTCGCATCCCAACTGGTACTGGATCTGGTCCAAGTACACGCTCCCCTTCATCGATCATCCGGCCGCGCCGCGCGCGCTGCGGCTCGATGAGGTGGATCCGCTTCCGAGCGACCTTTCGGGCTTCATCCTCAAGCCGGTCTTCTCGTTCGCGGGTCAGGGGGTGGAGGTGGACGTGGACGCCGCGCGCATCGCGGCGATCCCGGCCGAGGAGCGATCGTCCTGGCTGCTGCAGCGCAAGGTGAGCTATGCGCCGGCCCTGGTGGCTCCCGACGGAACCGGCGTGAAGGCCGAGATCCGCATGATGTACCTGCGCCCCGACGACGCGGACGAGATGGTGCTGGCCATCAATCTGACCCGTCTGTCGCGCGGCAAGATGCACGGCGTGGACCACAACAAGGGCCTGCGCTGGGTAGGATCATCGGTGGCCCTCTGGCCCGAAGGCTGACCCCGGCGTCCGGACACCTGACCGATGAGCCCCGGACACGTGTCACGCGGACAGCCGTCCACCGCCGCAAAGCCCCGTCGCAGCGGAGCTTGACCTCCGGCGGGCCCATGGCCCGGGGCTTGCTAGGTCAACGTCCCAAGGGGGGACCATGATCCACGACGCCTCGTCCATGGATCGGGCGGTAGAAAAGCCGTCAGGGCTGTCACGACGCGTGAAGTGGCTCGGACTGTCGGGCGCCGCCGTCGTCCTCACCCTCGCCTTCCTCAGCCCGGCCATCGGCCGGTGGGCGCGGGCCGAGAGATCGGTGGACATCTCGCGGCTGCGGCTCGGCGTCGTGTCGCGCGGCGATCTGGAGCGCGATCTGGCCATCCAGGGCGTGGTGGTGGCCGCCTTCCATCCCCGGCTCTTCAGCCCCGCCCAGGGGATCGTCTCGCTGCAGGTGCGCGCCGGCCAGGTGGTGACGCGCGGCCAGCGGCTGGCTTCGGTCCAGAGCTACGAGCTGACGAGCCGCCTCGAGCAGGAGCAGGCCACCCTGGAGTCGCTGCAATCCGATCTCTCGCGCGAGGAGATCGCCGGCCGTCGCGCCACCATCGAGACCCGCCAGAACATCGAGCTGCTGGAGGTGCGCGCGGCCGCGGCGGGTCGCGACCTGGAGCGGGCGCAGAGGCTGTTCGACGAAGGGCTGCTCAACAAGACCGATCACGAAAAGGCCAGGGACGACCTCACCATCGCCAACCTGGAGCTGGAGAACGCGCGGCGCGGCTCCGAGCTGCAGAGCGAGACGCTGGAGGTGGAGTTGCGCAACCGCCGCCTGCAGATCGATCGGCAGGCTTCCGTCGTACGCGAGGCGCGGCGGCGCGTCGAGGAGCTAGGCGTGCTGGCCCCCTTCGACGGGATGGTGGCCTCGCTCGACGTCCAGGACCGCGACGCGGTGGCCTTCAACCAGGCGCTGCTGACCGTGGTGGACCTGTCGAGCTTCGAGGTGGAGATCGCCGTTCCCGAGAACTACGCGGACGACGTGCTGCCCGGTACGACCGCGGCCATCTCCGTGGACGGCCGGGACTACGAGGCCGAGGTGACTTCCATGTCCCCGGAGGTGCGGCAGAGCGAAGTCCAGGGACGGGTGACCTTCAGGGGGCAGATCCCCACCGGCCTGAAGCAGAGCCAGCGCGTCAGCACGCGGGTGATCCTCGACTCGCGCCGCAACGTGCTGAAGGTACCGCGCGGGCCGTTCCTGGAGTCCGGGGGGGGAAGCAGGATCTACGTGGTGAGCGACGGCCTGGCCGTGCTGCGCGAGATCGCCGTGGGGGCCGTGAGCATTTCCGAGGTGGAGATCGTCTCCGGGCTCGAGGAAGGAGAAGAGGTGATCCTCTCCGACACCGGGCGCTTCCAGGGAGCCTCCACGGTTCTGTTGAGACAATGAGGAGATCGACGACATGCTCCAGATGACCGACGTCAGCAAGATCTTCAGGACCGACCTGGTGGAGACCCATGCGCTGCGTGACTTCAACCTTCACGTGAACGCGGGAGAGTTCGTCTCGATCATGGGCCCCTCCGGCTCGGGGAAGACCACCTTCCTCAACGTGGTGGGGCTGCTCGACACCTTCGAACGGGGCACCTACCTGCTGGACGGCAAGGACGTGAGCCGGCTGTCGGATTCGGAGATGTCCCGCATCCGCAACGAGAAGATCGGGTTCATCTTCCAGAGCTTCAACCTGATCCCCGACCTCAACGTCTTCGACAACGTGGACGTGCCGCTGCGCTACAGGGGACTGCCGCGAGGCGACAGGCGGGACCGGATCGACAGCGCGCTGGCGCTGGTGGGGCTCGGCTCGCGCGCCCGCCACCTTCCCTCCCAGCTCTCCGGCGGGCAGCAGCAGCGCGTGGCCATCGCGCGCGTGCTGGCCAACCATCCCGGCCTCATCCTGGCGGACGAGCCGACGGGCAACCTCGACTCGGCCACCGCGTGGGAGATCATGGACCTGCTCGAGCGGGTCAACGAGCAGGGGACCACCATCATCATGGTGACGCACAACCCCGAGTGCGCTGATCGGGCGCTGCGCCAGCTCCACATGCTGGACGGTCGAATGGTGAGCACGGAACGGCCCACGGAGCCACCGGTCAAGGCCGCGCGCGCGGGCCGGCCTGCCGCTCCTCCGCAGGGGGTGAGGCCATGATGCTGCTGCACTACGTCCGCCTGTCCTTCAAGAGCATGGGCCGCAATCCGATCCTGTCGTCGTTGATCGTCGGCGCGATCGCCCTGGGGATCACGGTGTCCACCTCGTTCCTCGCCATGTACCACACGCTGGCGCAGGATCCCCTGCCGGGCCGCAGCGATCGGCTGCACTACGTGCGCATGGACAGCTGGGACCCGGCCCGTCCCTACCCTGCCAACCAGGGGGAAGACAAGACCATCCCGCCCCAGATCACCTATCCCGACGCGCTCGAGCTGATGCGCAGCGACATCCCGGTGCGCAAGATCGCCAGCTATCCGGCGCAGCTGTTCGTGTATCCGGACGCCGACCGGGGACGGCCGTTCCGCGCGCGCGTGCGGCTGACCTACAACGACTTCTTCCCCATGTTCGACGTGCCGTTCGAACATGGCGGTCCCTGGGACGACGCGGCCGATGCCGGCCCCGAGGCGGTGGCGGTGATCGATCAGTCCACCAACGAGAAGGTGTTCGGCGGCGGCAACAGCGTGGGCAAGACCTTCCGCATGCAGGAGCGTGAGTTCAAGGTGATTGGGGTGCTGGCCCCGTGGCGCCCCGTGCTGCGCATGTACGACCTCACGCAGAATCCCATGGTCGAGCCCGAGGCGGTCTTCATCCCCTTCGGGCTGTCCGCGCCGATGGAGATCAGGACCAACGGCAACTCCGACGGGTGGAAGCCGAATCCGGACACGACGTTCGCCGGGTTCCTCAAGTCCGAGGCCTGCTGGGTTCAGTTCTGGGCCGAGCTGGAGGACGACCGCCAGAAGCAGGCCTTCGAAGACCACCTTCAGGCCTACGTCCTCGAGCAGAAGAGGCTGGGGCGTTTCGGCCGTCCGATCGACAACCGTGTCACCTCCATGAACGACTTGATCGTCGAGTTCGGCATCGTCCCCGACGAGGTCAAGGCGCTGGCCTCCATCTCGGTGCTGTTCCTGGCGGTGTGCTCCCTGAACCTGATGGGGCTGCTGCTGGGCAAGTTCCTGTCGCGCGCTCCCGAGGTGGGGGTGCGGCGGGCGCTGGGTGCCAGCCGCAAGACCGTCTTCCTGCAGCTCATCGTCGAGTGCGAGATGATCGGCGTCATCGGCGGTGTGATCGGCGTGGGCCTTTCGGCCGGCGTGCTCGTCATCTTCAACCGCGCCCTCGGCTTCGGCAATCCGTTCGGGCTGGACGCCTTCATGCTGTCGGCCGCCGCGTTCCTCTCGCTGGGCGCCGGGCTCGTGGCCGGGCTCTATCCGGCCTGGCGCGTCTGCACCATTCCCCCGGCTTCCTATCTGCGTCTGGGCTGACAAGGAGAGACCATGGAATTCGGACCGATTCTGCGGGCGATGCGGCGCAATCCCTTCCGGTTCGGCCTGATCGTTCTCGAGGTGGCCTTCACCCTGGCCATCGTGGTCAATTGCGTGGGAATGATCCTGGATGCGAGCAAGGAGCTGGGGCGGCCCTCCGGCTTCGACGACCATCATCTGCTGGTGGTGGACAGCCTCCCCTTCGCCAAGGAGTTCCTGGACGACAACTACCTCGAACAGAGCATCGACCAGGACCTGGTGCTGCTGCGCGGCCTTCCCGGCGTGCGCGCGGCCACCAACACGCGGCTGCGCCCCTGGCAGGGAGGGGGCAGCTCCGGCTCCCTCAAGCCGATGGGGACCGACCGCGAGATGCTGCGCACCCAGACCTATGGGGCGGACGAAGGGACGCTCGACACCCTCGGCGTCGCCATTGTGTCGGGCCGCAACTTCACGCACGAGGACGTCGTGCGGGATCCCAACGCCTCCGTGTACCCCATCCTGATCAGCAAGGCCTATGCCGATCTGATGTTCCCCGGTCAGGAGGCCGTAGGAAAAACCCTGTCGGCAGGGCTGCCCGACAGGTCCTATCCCGTCGTGGGGGTGTTCGATCCCTTCTACAACCCTTACGCATGGGAGATCGGGACGTACGCCACCTTCTTCGCCGCCACCTCAGGGAGTGCCCAGGGAGGCGTGCGCTTTCTGGTGCGAACCACCCCGGAGGGGATGACCGAGGTGTCCAAGGCGATCGAGGAGCGGATGCTGGCCCTCAACAACGGACGCAACGTGACCGTGCAGTCGATCGACGAGGTGAAGGAAGGCTTCCAGAACGGCCAGTCGATCCTGGTGCTCAGCCTGAACGCCCTCATTGTCCTGCTGGTGTTCGTGACCGCCCTGGGGATCGTCGGGCTGACCTCGTTCTCGGTGACCGAGCGCACCCGGCAGATCGGCACGCGCCGCGCCCTGGGCGCGCGCCGGGCCGACATCCTGCGCTACTTCCTGCTGGAGAACCTGATGGTCACCACCATGGGGGTGGCGCTCGGCCTGCTGGGCGCCTACGGTCTGAACATCGCGCTGGTGAGCCTCATGGACGGTGAGCCGCTGAGCTGGTGGCTCCCGGGGGTCGGCATGGCGCTGCTGTGGGTCACCGGGCTCGCCGCGGCGCTGGGCCCTGCGCTGCGGGCCATGAAGGTCCCACCCGCCATCGCCACACGGAACGTCTGACGCACGCCGCCGTTGGCCGGACGCCGGCGTACGTCAGGCAGGCGCGGCATCCGAGTCCCGCCCAGGGAACGGGTGCCGCGCCCTGCCCGCCGGCCGGGCTAGAATGAAGCCTTCTCCCGCCCCGGGGGATCGGAGTCCGGTTCGCGTGCCCACCCGCGTGCTCATCGTGGAGGATCAGCCCGCCGTCGCCTCGGCGCTGCGCGTCCTTCTGGAGATCCACGACGTGGCCAGCGTCGTCGCCCGCGATCCGCGCGAGGCCCTGGCCATGGCGCGCCGCGAGCCGCCCGCCCTGGTGATCCAGGACATGAACTTCACGCCGGGGGCCACCTCCGGCGAGGAGGGGATCGCCCTGTTCCGGAAGCTGAGGGAGCTGGATCCCGATCTGCCGGTGCTCCTGCTGACCGGATGGACCAGCCTGGAGACCGCGGTGCAGCTCACGCGCGAAGGTGCCTCCGACTACCTGGCCAAGCCCTGGGACGACCAGAAGCTGGCGGCCAGCGTGCGCAGCCTGCTGGCCCTGCGTGAGCTGCAGCTCGAGAACCGCCGGCTGCGCGACGAGCGCGCCGAGACCCGCAGAGAGCTGGCGCGGGCCCACGACGTGTGCGGCGCGGTGTACGAGAGCCAGGCGATGCACGAGCTGATTGCCCTGGCGGTGCGGGTGGCGCGCGCCGACGTGCCCGTGCTCATCACCGGGCCGAGCGGGTCGGGCAAGGAGAAGCTGGCGGAGATCCTGCACGCCAACTCCGACCGCGCGGCGGGGCCGCTGGTGAAGGTGAACGCCGGCGCCATCCCGGAGGAGCTGCTGGAGAGTGAGCTGTTCGGCGCCGAGCCCGGAGCCTACACCGACGCGAAGAAGAGACGGACGGGCCGGTTCGAGGCCGCGCACGGCGGCACGCTGTTCCTGGACGAGATAGGCAACCTGTCGCCGGCCGGGCAGATGAAGCTGCTGCGCGTTCTGCAGAGCGGCCAGTTCGAGCGTCTGGGGAGCAGCCGCACGCTCACCGTGGACACGCGCATCGTGTGCGCCACCAACGCTGACCTCCCGGCGCTCATCGCCTCGGGGCGCTTCCGGGAGGATCTCTACTTCCGGCTCAACGTCATCGAGCTCTCGGTGCCGCCGCTCGCGTCGCGGCCGGACGACATCGTTCCGCTGGCCGAGCTGTTCCTGGCGGAGCTGTCGGCGCAGGGCCCGAGCCCGGCCCGCGCCCTGAGCCATGCCGCGCGCCGGGTCCTGAAGGCACACTCATGGGCGGGCAACGTCCGCGAGCTGCGCAACCGCATCCAGCGCGCCCTCCTGGTGGCGCAGGGCGAGCACGTCGAGCCCCAGGACCTGGGCCTGCCGGCCGCCGCCGGCGTCACCGCCCCGCCCGCCCCCGAGCCGCTCGCGCCCCGCGCCGCATCCGGTGAAGACGGCGATCGGGCACGCATCGAGAACGCCCTGCGTGAGGCCAACGGCATGGTGTCGAAGGCGGCGGCCCGTCTCGGGATGAGCCGGCAGGCGCTCTACCGGCGGATGGAGCGGCTGGGCATCGCCATGGAGCGCCGGCCCAAAGAGTGAGACCTCTCACGCTCGCCTCGCGCGTCCGACTCCGTTTCTACCTGACCCTGTTCCTGGCCTCTCTGGCGGGCAGCCTGGCCGCCTGGCTGTCCGGATCGGCGATGCTGGCGATGGCCGCCTTTCTGGCCGCCGGTCTCTGGCTGGGGGCCTGGCTGCTGCAACGCGCACTCGGCCCGATCCACATGAGCCTTCAGGCCCTGCGCGACGGAGTGAAGAGTTTTCGCGACAAGGACTTCAGCCTGCGCCTTGCCGTGCACCGGCGCGACGAGTTCGGGGAGCTGATGGAGCTGTACAACGAGGTGGCCGATCGCCTGCGGGACGAGCGCCACGCCATCCGCCAGAAGGAGATCATGCTGGAAACGGTGCTGCGGGCGACGCCCATGGCGCTTATCCTGACCACGGCCGACGACCGCATCGCGTACGCCAACCGGGCGGCGGTCGACCTGTTCGCGCCGGGAGAGCGCCTTCAGGGGCACCGGCTCGCCGACGTCCTGCGCGACTGCCCGCCGGCCATGCGCGGCGCCTTCGAAGCCGGTACGGACACGCTGTTCACCGTCGATCAGCGCGGCGAGGAAGAGACCTTCCACGTCGCCCGGCGCGAGTTCCAGCTCAACGCCCGGCAGCACACGCTCTCGATGGTGCGCCGGCTCACCCACGAGCTCCGGCGCCAGGAAGTGGAGATCTGGAAGAAGGTGATCCGGCTCATGAGCCACGAGCTGAACAACTCGCTGGCCCCCATCGCGTCACTGAGCCATTCGGCGCGCGCCGTGGCGGGCCGGCCGGACCAGGCGGAGAAGCTCTCCCTCATCTTCGACACCATCGAGGAGCGCGCGGCACATCTGCGGGACTTCCTGGA
This sequence comes from Candidatus Polarisedimenticolia bacterium, assembly GCA_050747525.1. Lineage (GTDB taxonomy): Bacteria > Acidobacteriota > Polarisedimenticolia > JACPZX01 > DASXTC01 > JBOGOC01. The sequence goes on from JBOGOC010000091.1 coordinate 163,262, forward strand.
GGGATACGCGCGGTTCGCGCGGCTGCCGCGCCCCGCGAGGGATCGCGTCGAGTGGGAGCCGTTCGTGCGTGGCCTCGAGCGCATGTGCACCTTCCGGCTGGACGCGCCGCTGCCGGCCACCCCCGGGCACTTCGATCCGGCGCAGATGCAGCAGGCCCTCATCAACCTGCTGAAGAACGCCGAGGAATCGGGGGGGCCGCCCGCCGAGATCACGCTGGGGATCACCACGGCTCCCGGCCTGGGGACGCGCCTGGAAGTGAAGGACCGAGGCGCCGGCATGCCGGAGGAGGTGCTGCGGCAGGCCTTGCTGCCGTTCTACTCCTCGAAGCCGGCCGGATCGGGGCTGGGCCTGCCGCTGTGCCGCGAGATCGTGGAAGCGCATGGAGGGTGGCTCCGCATCGAGAACCGCGAGGGGGGCGGCGTGGCCGTCACCTGCTGGATCCCCTGATGACCGACCCCTGCCCACGCTGCGGGAAGGTCTGCTGGTCGGCTCCGGCCATCGCCGAGGTCTGGCGCGATCGCGTCGTGCCGTCGCGCGGCCTGCTGGGCCTTCCACCGGACGCCACGGGGCGGGACGTGACGGTCGCCATCGTGGACGCGGGCTTCTACCCGCACGCGGATCTGACCCTTCCCGTCAACCGCATCCGCGCGTGGGCCGACGCGTCGTTCGATCCGGTGCGTCATGGCACGTTCGAGCCTGGGGAGATTCCCTGGTGGCCGGGCTGGGACGCCCTGGCCCCTGCTCAGTGGCACGGGCTGATGACCAGCGCCGTGGTGGCGGGCAACGGCTGGACGAGCCATGGACTGTTCGCCGGTCCGGCCAGCGGCGCCGACGTCGTGCTGGTCCAGGTGCGCCAGCCTGACGGGCGGATCGGCAACCTGACTCTGGCGCGCGCCCTGAGATGGCTCGCCGCGCACGCGCAGGAGCTGCGCCTGCGCGTGGTGAGCGTGTCGGTGGGAGGGGATCCGGGCAGGGCCGGCTCGGCCCAGGTGCATGCCGCGGTCAGGAGCCTGGTGGCGGAAAGGGTCGTGGTGCTCGCCGCGGCCGGCAACGAGCCGCGCAGGGGGCTGGTCCCGCCCGCGTCGTCCCCCGCAGCGATCACCGTGGGGGCCTTCGAGCCGCGCCCGCAGTCACTCGGTGCGCCCGTGTTGTGGCGAAGCAGCTGGGGGGGCGGCCCGCGCGGTGCGACGAAGCCGGAGGTGATCGCGCCCGGCGCATGGATCCCGGCCCCCATGCTCCCCGGCGCGCGCTCCCGGGACGAGGGGAAGACGCTGACTCCCGGGTACCATCACACGGACGGGACCAGCGTGTCGGTGTCGCTCGCGGCCGGCCTCGTGGCCTGCCTGCTGGAAGCGGCGCCGGCCCTGGATCCCGCCGGGGTGAAAACGGCGCTCACGACGACGGCCCTCAGGCTGGACGGTCCTCGGGATCGTCAGGGTTCGGGGGCGATCGACGGAAGGGCCGCGCTGCGCCTCGCCGCCCGGGAGGCTTGACGGGATCCTGCGCGGCCGCATATTCAACGCGTGGAACAGCGCAAAAAGGCGTTGCGGTACCGCAAGCGCATCGAAGTCGAGTACGGGCAGCCCGGCCAGATGACCTTCAGAGGGTACTCCGGAAACCTCTCCCACACCGGCATCATGATCCGCGCCGTGCGCGTCTTCGGCGCAGGGACCATCCTGGACCTGGAGCTGCGCTTCCCGCATCGCCTGGTGAAGGCGAAGGGGCGCGTCAAATGGGCGCGCGAGGGGAGCGTGCAGTACCTCGCGACCGGCCGCGTCGGCATGGGAATCCAGTTCCTCGAGCCAGCCCCCGACCTCGCAGACTTGGTCTGACGCACTTCCGGGAGACCACCCCCCCCGCCCCGGTGGCCGGGCCCCCCGGAGGTTGACACCCCCAAAGGCGACGGACTAGCATGACCATCCATCCACGCTCCGCAGAGGGAATCCTTGGACCCGGTCCTTCGGAACCTGATCCAGTTTCAGGACCTTTCGCTCCAGATGGCGCGCCTGCAGGCCCGCCTGCAGCAGTTCCCAGCCCAGATCCTGGCCATCGATGACGAAGTGAAGGCGGCCTCCGGGGCGAGGGAGGCGGCCAAGGCCGCCCTGCAGGATCACCAGAAGGAGCGCCGCCGCCTCGAGGGAGAGCTGCAGGACTGGGAATCGAAGCTGCGCAAGTACAACGAGCAGCTCATGCAGGTGAAGACCAACGACGAATACCGCGCCATGCAGCACGAGATCGCGGGCGTGAAGGACAAGATCGGCGGGGTCGAGGAGAAGATCCTCCTTCTCATGGAGGAAGCCGAGACCGGCGAGCGGCGCGTGAAGGAAGAGCAGGCGCGCCACGAGACCCTGCGCAAGGAAGGCGAGGTGCGCAAGAGCGCCGTCAACCGCGAGAAAGAGCAGGTGGACGCCGAGGCGGCCCGCATCGGAGGGCTTCAGGATGTGGCCCGCGCCGGACTGGGCGCCGGCGTGCTGGAGATGTTCGATCGGATCGCCCGGGGGCGAAACGGTGTCGCGCTGGCCCGGGCGCGCGACGAGCGCTGCCTGGAGTGCCAGGTCCGGATCCGTCCGCAGATTTTCCAGGATATCCGCCGGAATGACCAGATCATCCAGTGCGACTCCTGCAGGCGCATCCTCTACTACGTCCCGGAGGCCCCGGCGGCGGACGGCCCCCCCACCTGAGCCAGGCGCGATGATCGCCAGCATCGACGGAGGGGCGCGCGGCAACCCCGGCAGCGCCGGCTTCGGCGTGTACGTGCAGGACGATCAGGGACGCGAGCTGGCCAGCCTGTACGGTTACCTCGGCGTGCAGACCAACAACGTCGCCGAGTACGCGGGCCTGCTGGCCGCCCTGCGGTGGGCTCTGTCCAACAACGTGAAGCGCCTCACCATCCGGTCCGATTCGCAGCTCCTCGTCCGGCAGGTCCTCGGGCAGTACCGGGTGAAGAATCCGGTGCTGCAGCAGCTGCACGGGACAGCTCTCCCCATGATGCGCAAGATCGGGCAGGTCCGCGTCGAGCACGTCCCCCGCGAGCAGAACAAGGACGCCGATCGCCTGGCCAACATGGCGATGGACACCCGCGGTGAGCAGCCCGAGGGGATCACGGCGGGGCTGCTGGCATGACGGACGACGCGGCGCGCTGTAAGGCCAGCGGGGCGCACATAGGCGCCGCGCTGGCCTCCATCTCCGGCCGCATCGCGGCCGCCGCCGCGCGCGCCGGGCGCGATCCGTCCAGCGTGACCCTCATCGGCGTCACCAAGACCGTAGACCCGCAGAGGGTGCGCGCCGCCGTCGATGCCGGGCTGCAGCATCTCGGGGAGAACCGCGTGCAGGAGGCGGAGGGGAAGCAGAGAGCTCTGGGCGAGCTGCCCGGCGTGCGGTGGCACCTCATCGGACACCTGCAGTCCAACAAGGCCGCGCACGCGGCGGAGATGTTCGACTGCGTGCACTCGGTGGACAGCCTCGACCTGGGGCGGCGCCTGGACCGGGCCGCCTCCCGCCGGACCACCCCGCTTCAGATCCTGGTGCAGGTGGATCTCGGACACGAGCCCACCAAGCACGGGGTGGACGAGCGCGCGCTGGAGGCCCTGGTGAGCGAGCTGTCGCGGTGCGGCCACATCGAGGTGCGCGGCCTGATGACCATCCCGCCCCTGGCGGAGGATCCGGAAACCTCCCGCCCGTTCTTCAGGCACCTGGTCGGGCTGCGCGACCGGCTGGCGGCCTCCGGCCACCCCCTTCCCGAGCTTTCGATGGGAATGACGGGGGATTTCGAGGTGGCCGTTGAAGAAGGGGCCACCCTGGTCCGCGTGGGGCGCGCCCTTTTCGGCGAGCGCCCCCCTGTGCGGTAGAATCGCTCCGGGTTGCCCGGGCCTGCGGCAGGACATAAATATGATGCGGCCGGGCGCCCCCGTAGGCGCCGGCGGGGGACATGCGATGATCATCACGCCGCTGGAGATCGAGGGGCACGAGTTCAGGACCAAGATGAGGGGTTACGACCCCGAAGAGGTCAAGGCCTTTCTGGGCTTGGTGGCCTCGGAGTTCGAAAAGCTGGCCGTCGCCAACGGCAAGCTCCAGGAAGAGATCGCCGAGGTTCGCGAGAGGCTGGGCGAGCTGCGGGAGCGCGAGCGCATCCTGAAAGAGACGATGCTGACGGCGCAGAGGCTCTCCCAGGAGATGAAGGAAGAGGCGCACAAGTCGCGCGACGTCATCGTGAAGGAAGGGGAGGTCAAGGCCGAGCAGCTCATGGGGCACGCGCAGCAGCGCGTCAGCGAGCTGGAGTCGGTCATCCTGGACCTCAAGATGGAGCGGGATGCCGTGGAGTCGGCCCTGCGGAGCATGCTCGAGCAGCACCTCAAGCTGATCGACATGCGTCACGATGAGGAGGATCTCGCGTCGCGCCTGAAGTTCATGCGCAAGAAAGCGGTCGCCGGCGCCGCGGGTGACGCCGACTCGAAGTAAGGAGAGCCCGCCTTGATCCGGGCGGATCTGGTCATCGTGGATGCCGCCCAGCTCCTCACCCTGAAGGGGCCCGCCCCCCGTCTGCGCGCCGATCTGCGCGATCTCGCCGTCATCGAAGGGGGCTGCCTCGCCGCGCACTCCGGGCGGATCGTCTTCGCCGGCAAGCGTGGCGAGTTCGAGGCCGAGGTGGTGCTCGAGGACGGCGCCGACGTGCTCGACGCGATGGGGCGCGTGGTGATGCCCGGCTTCGTGGACGCCCACACCCACCTGCCGTTCGCGGGCTCGCGGGAGCTGGAATTCGCGAGGCGGATGTCGGGGGCGACCTACCAGGAGATCGCCGCCGAAGGGGGCGGCATCAACGCCACGGTGCGCGCCACCCGGGCGGCTTCCGACGAGGAGCTGCTCGACATCATGCTCCAGCGCATGGACCGGATGCTGCTCGAAGGGATCACCACCTGCGAGGCCAAGAGCGGCTACGGCCTGACGGTGGACCACGAGCTGAGACTGCTGCGCCTGGCCCTGGAGGCCGGAGCCCGCCACCCCATCGACGTGGTGACCACCCTGCTGGGGGCCCACACGGTGCCGCCCGAATATGCCGGCCGGCGCGACGCCTACGTGAAGCTGGTCGTCGAGGAGATGATCCCGCGGGCGGCCGGCGAAAAGCTGGCCGCGTACTGCGACGTGTTCTGCGAGTCGGGGGTCTTCAGCGTCGAGGAGGCGCGCCGCATCCTGACGGCGGGGCGCGCGGCGGGACTCACACCGCGGGTGCACGCCGACCAGCTGACGCCCGGCGGCGGCGCGGAGCTGGCCGCCGAAGTGGGTGCCGCCAGCGCCGACCATCTCGATCACGTCAGCGACGAGGGGCTGGCCCGCATGGCCGGAGCCGGGGTGGCGGCGATCCTCCTGCCGGGGGCGTCGTTCTGCATGCGGCAGGAGCGGTGGGCCCCCGCCCGGCGGATGGTGGATGCCGGCGTGGCCGTGGCGGTGGCGAGCGATCTCAATCCGGGGACCTGCAACACCATGTCCATGTCGTTGATGATCGCCCTGGCGTGCCTCTCGATGGACCTGGCGGTGGAGGAGGCTGTGGCCGCGACCACCCTCAACGCGGCCGTAACAATCGGACGAAGCGGCACGATCGGAAGCCTCGAGCCCGGCAAGCGGGCCGACGTGCTCGTGCTGGACGCCCCCAGTTACCTCCATCTGGCCTATCGGCCCGGCATCAACCTCCTGCACACCGTGGTGAAGGACGGGCGGGTGGTCGCCCGCGACCGGCGGATCACCTACCCCGAAGCCATCGCTTGACTCCCTGAACGACTCACCGTACTTTGCGGTATCCCTCTGATTGAACTGCACAAGGGCGCGATCCACCCTCAGACATGAGCGAAACCCTCCGCGAGCCGGGACTCGAGTTGCCCACGGCTTCTCCCGCCGGCTCGAGCGGCGCGCTGGCCGGATCGCTCGCCGCAACACTTCTCGCCTCCCTGGCCGCCGAGCACCTGGAACGGGCCTCCAGCGACAAAGCCGAAGATGATCTCCGGGCCATCCGGGACCGGGCACTGTCGCTGCGCCGGGACCTGGTGGCCATCGTGGAACGGCTGGAGCAGGCGGCACGTGCCGTGGACCGGTCCCGGCGATCCACCCGCCTCCCGTCGCAGCAGGCGGCCGAGCGGCTGAGGGCCCTGCTGTTCGCCTCCGAAGTGCCGCTGCGTGCGGCCGAGAGCTGCCACGCCCTGCTGAACCTGTCGCTGCGCGCGCTGGGGAAGATCGGCGTGAAAGGGATCGCCGAGATCGGCACCGCCTCGGCGCTCGCGTTCGCCGGCGTGGTGGGCGGCGTGGTCACGGCGCGGCTCTTCCTCGCCGACATCCCCTCCGGGTCCGGCGTGGGAGTGAGCGTCACCCGCAAGCGCGCCGAGCGTATCTTCCGCGAAGCGGAAGCGCTGCGCACGCAGATCACCGACCGGGTGCGCCAGCACCTGCCCTGAAACCGCGCGTCCGGTGGGCATGATTCGCCGATCGCGGTCCGGTTTTCTCTCCTCCAACCCTTCTGTGGTATAAACCCCGCACTCAGGATCCCCAGGCGCACGTTTCTGCGGGCCTAGGTGCCCGCACCATCCAAACAGGAGAGCAGCCATGATCCAACGCCTTCTGGTGGTGTCGATGATGGCAGCGGGCGCCCTGTGCCCCGGCCCCGTCCACGCACAGGCGACAAAGCCCAACATCGTCGTCATCTTCGGCGACGACATCGGCCAGACGAACGTGAGCGCCTATTCCATGGGCCTCATGGGATACCGAACGCCCAACATCGACAGAATTGCGCGCGAGGGGATGATCTTCACGGACTACTACGCCGAGCAGAGCTGCACCGCCGGTCGGTCGGCGTTCATCACCGGGCAGGCCACGTTCCGGACCGGGTTGAGCAAGGTGGGTGTTCCCGGAGCCACGGTGGGGCTTCAGAAGGAGGACCCGACCATCGCGGAGCTGCTCAAGAACCACGGCTACGTCACCGGGCAGTTCGGCAAGAACCACTTCGGTGACCTCAACAAGTTCCTCCCCACCTTGCACGGCTTCGACGAGTTCTTCGGCAACTTGTACCATCTGAACGCCGAGGAGGAGCCGGAGCAGCGGACCTATCCGGGGCCGAAGTTCAAGGAGAAGTTCGGTCCGCGCGGAGTGATCCACAGCAAGGCGACGGACCGGGACGATCCGACCGAGCAGCCGCGCTGGGGACGCGTGGGCCGACAGACCATCGAAGACACCGGCCCGCTCACCGTGAAGCGCATGGAGACCATCGACGACGAGACGTCCGCCGCCGCCGTGGACTTCATCCAACGTCAGGCCAAGGCGGGCAAACCGTTCTTCGTCTGGTTCAACGGCACCCGGATGCATGCGCGGACCCACGTCGCACCGGAGAGGCGCAGCCCGCCCGGCCTCACCTCCCTCACCGAATACGCCGACGGGATGGTCGAGCACGACGGACACGTCGGCAAGGTGCTCAAGGCGATCGACGACCTGAAGATCGCCGACAACACCATCGTGCTGTACACGACCGACAACGGCCCGCACATGAACACATGGCCGGACGGCGCCATGACTCCCTTCCGCGGCGAGAAGAACACCAACTGGGAGGGAGCCTTCCGCGTGCCGTGCATGATCCGATGGCCGGGCAAGATCAAGCCGGGCTCGGTATCCAACGAGATCTTCAGCGCTCTGGACTGGCTGCCCACCCTGCTTGCCGCGGTCGGCGAGCCGGACATCAAGGACAAGCTGCTCAAGGGGCACTCGGCCGCCGGAAAGACGTTCAAGGTGCACCTGGACGGCTACAACCAGCTTCCCTATCTGACCGGACGTGACGAGAAGAGCGCGCGCAAGGAGTTCTTCTACTTCAACGACGATGGCGATCTGGTCGCCACACGCTTCGAGAACTGGAAGCTCGTCTTCATGGAGCAGCGGGCCCCCGGCACACTGCGGGTTTGGGCCGAGCCCTTCACCGAGCTTCGCATACCCAAGATGTTCGACCTGCGCGCCGACCCGTACGAACGGGCTGACATCACCTCCAACACCTACTACGACTGGTTCTTCAGTCAGGGTTACCTGACCCTTGCTGCTCAGGCTGTCGTCGGCCCGTTCCTCGAGAGCTTCAAGGAATTCCCGCCGCGCCAGCGCGCCGCGTCGTTCAGCATCGATCAGGCGGTCGAGAAGATGAAGCAGAACATTGGTGGGAATTGACCATGCGGCGGCACGCCGTCATCGCCGCCATCGCCCTGATCACGAGCGCGGGCGCGCTCGAAGCCGCCGACCCCCTGCCCTCATGGAACGACACCGGTCCGAAGACGGTCGCGGGAGAGGGAGCGCGCTTCGCGCTGATCGTGCATCACACGGACGCCGTGCGGGAATATGCCTACGATCGCGACTCTTCGATCGGGAGGCTGGACAAGGCCCTGGACGTTGCCCGGGAGCGCCATTGGACGGTGGTCGACATGAAGAACGACTGGAAGGTCATCTACCCATGAGTCGCGGGTCTAGAACAGGACGGCCGATTCTTCCTCGGTGAAGCGCCACGCGTAGGTGAAGAAGGGGGTCCTCACCGGCACCGTGTAGTCGGCCGTGATGATGAGGCGCGACTGGCTGCGCTGGATCTTGATGTTGTCCTTGGTGATGGGCAGCTCCAGCTCCTGCGCCTTGAGCAGCAGCTCCTTGAGGATGACCTCGTTGGTCTTCATCGAGCCCGAGTACTGCGCCTGGGTCTTGATGGCGTTGTCGAAGTCGTAGGCCGCGATGTAGACGGGGATGAACTTGAAGCACAGATAGGCGGTGAACAGCAGGAAGGCGAACGAGAAGAGCGTCTTGACGGTGATGGCTCCCCGCTCGGAGCCGCGGCTGCTCGGCATTTTCGTGCTTCCCTCCCTTGACGGGGGGCGAATCTACGGTGCGCCCGTCATCACGTCAAGCGCGACGGTGACGTTGTCTGGGATGTCCGGATCGTCGGCTAGCGGATGGCCAGGAAGGTTCGGTCCCACCGGGTGCGCGACAGCGTCCCCGCCTGGGCCGCGTCCGCATCCTCGCCGGCGGAGGCCACCGACCAGTAGACGAACAGAGCGCGGCCACGGATCTGGCTGCGCGGCACGAAGCCCAGCTCCCGGCTGTCCGCGGAGTTGTCCCGGTTGTCCCCCATCAGGAAGTAGTGACCGGGAGGCACCTTCACCGGCGGCAGGAAGTCGCGCTCAGGGATGGTCTCGGGATCGTCGTTGTGTGCATACGGCTCCTGCGCCGGCTTGCCGTTGACGAACAGGGCCTTGCGCTCCACGCGCACCTCGTCGCCCGGCAGGCCGATCACGCGCTTGACGTAGTCCTTCTCGGGCTCGCCGTCGAACTTGAACACCACGACGTCCCCCCGCTGGATCTCGCGCAGCGGCAGGAGGCCCCCCTCGAAGTCCATCCTCGAGGCCAGGGCGAACTTGTCCACGATGATGTGGTCGCCCACCATGAGGCTCTGCTCCATGGACGGCGTGGGGATGCGGAAGGCCTCGAAGAGAAAGGTGCGCACGAACAGCGAGAGGATGATGGCCACGATGGCCGCCTCGAAGTAGTCGCGCGCCAGGCTCTTCTTCATCGCGATCAGATCCTCAGGATCGCCAGGAAGGCTTCCTGGGGGATGTCCACCTTCCCGACGCGCTTCATCCGCTTCTTGCCTTCCTTCTGCTTCTCCAGCAGCTTGCGCTTGCGTGTGATGTCGCCGCCGTAGCACTTGGCCAGCACGTTCTTGCGCAGCGCCTTGACCACCTCGCGGGAGATGATCCGGCTGCCGATGGAGGCCTGGATGACCACCTCGAACATCTGGCGCGGGATCACCTCGCGCATCTTCTCGGCCAGGGCGCGCCCCCGCAGGTACGCCTTCTCGCGGTGCACGATGAGCGACAGGGCGTCGACCGGGTCGCTGTTCACCAGGATGTCCAGCTTCACGAGGTCCGAGTCGCGGTAGCCCGTCAGATGGTAGTCCAGGCTGGCGTAGCCGCGCGAAAGGGACTTGAGCTTGTCATAGAAGTCCAGGACGATCTCGTTGAGCGGCAGCTCGTAGGTGAGCAGCACGCGCTGGGGGGAAAGATATTTCATCTCCTTCTGGGTGCCACGCCGCTCTTCCGCCAGCTTGAAGATGACCCCCAGAAACTCGGGCGGCGTGATGATGAGGGCCGTGATGATGGGCTCCTCGATGGCCGCAATCTCCTGGCTGGACGGCATCTTCGTGGGGTTGGACACTTCCACCAGGTCCCCGCCCGTGGTCAGCACCCGGTAGCCCACCCCCGGGGCGGTGGTCAGCAGATCCAGCCCGAACTCGCGCTCCAGGCGCGCCTGGATGATCTCCATGTGCAGCAGCCCCAGGAAGCCGCAGCGGAACCCGAACCCCAGGGCCGTGGAGCTCTCCGGCTCGTAGAAGAAGGACGAGTCGTTGAGGCGCAGCTTCTCCAGCGCGTCGCGCAGGCCTTCGTAGTTGGTGTCGTCGGTGGGATAGAGGCCGGCGAACACCAGCGGCTTGATCTTCTGGAAGCCGGGGAAGGGGGTCTCGGTGGGGCGCCGGTCCTCGGTGACCGTATCGCCGATCTGGCAGTCCTGGACGTTCTTGATGCCGGCGATGATGTAGCCGACCTCACCCACCGACAGTCTGCCGGTGTTCTTCATCTTGGGCGTGTAGACGCCCACTTCCTCGGCGTCTAGGGAGCGCCCGGCGGCCATCAGCCGGATGCGCGCGCCCTGGTTCACGGCGCCGTCGATGACCCGCACCAGCATGATCACGCCACGGTAAGGGTCGTACCACGAGTCGAAGATGAGGGCCTTGAGCGGGGCGTCCGGCTCTCCGGCCGGGGCAGGCACGTTCCGGATGATCGACTCGAGGATGTCCTGGATGCCGATCCCCTCCTTGGCGGAGGCCAGGATGGACTGCGACACGTCCAGACCGATGACGTCGCGGACCTGGTCGCGCGCGCGCTCCGGCTCGGCGCTCTGGACGTCGATCTTGTTGATGACCGTGATGACGGCCAGGTCGCTCTCGATGGCCATGTAGGCGTTGGCCAGGGTCTGGGCCTCCACCCCTTGCGTGGCGTCCACCACCAGGAGCGCCCCTTCGCAGGCGGAAAGGCTGCGGCTCACCTCGTAGGTGAAGTCCACGTGCCCCGGCGTGTCGATGAGGTTGAACAGGTATTCCTCGCCAGACAGGGAGCGGTAGGTCAGGGCCACGGAGTGGGCCTTGATGGTGATGCCACGCTCGCGCTCCAGGTCCATGTCGTCGAGCACCTGGTTCTCCATCTCGCGCGCGGTGAGGGCCCCGGTCATCTCCAGGATCCGGTCGGCCAGGGTGGACTTGCCGTGGTCGATGTGCGCGATGATGGAGAAGTTACGGATGTGGGACGGCTTCATCGGTGATCCCCGGACTCCATGGAGGCCGGCCAGTATAGCCCACGGCTTCCTGGGCTGAGACCATGGCTCGGCCCGGGCCCCGGATCGAGTCTCAGGATGAGAGGCCCCCCCGGCCCGCGGGCCGTCCTGCCGGGCGCACCCGATGGCACGCACCTCGCATGGTCACAAGCGCGCGGAGGGATCCGCGTTGAGGGTAAGGCTCGCGGTGCGCCCCGCCGCCAGGTGATGCCAGCCGGCGGCGGCGATCATGGCCGCGTTGTCGGTGGTGAGGGGCGGGCTGGGGTAGAAGACCGGGATGCCGAGCCGGTCCCCCGCCTCGCGCATGGCGGCGCGCAGCCGGCTGTTGCAGGCCACGCCGCCGCTCAGGCCGATCGAGCGCGCCGTGTGCAGCCGGGCCGCCTTCACCGCGTGGTCGACCAGGTAGGAGACGAGCACCTCCTGGAACGACGCGAGCAGATCGAGGACAGCTTCTGAAGCTTCGGCCGTTGCTTCCGGACCACCCCCGGCGGCGGCCGTCGAAGAGCCGCCGGCCCCGGGGACGAGCGCTCCGGGACTGGCGGACTCTTTGAGCCTATGCGCCTGCACGTGGCGCAGCACGGCCGTCTTCAACCCCGAGAACGAGAAGTCGAGCGTGCCGTCGGACATGCGCGGCCGCGAGAAGGGGACCGCCTTCGGGTTGCCGCGCTTCGCCAGGCGGTCGATGATCGGGCCACCCGGGTACCCCAGCCCCAGCAGCTTGGCCACCTTGTCGTACGCCTCGCCGGCGGCGTCGTCGCGCGTGTGAGCGAGCGGCCGGACCTCTCCGCGCTTCTCCATGACGTAGAGCGACGTGTCGCCCCCCGACACCATCAGGATGATGCCCGGCAGAGGGATGTCGTCGTGCTCGATGAAGAGAGAGTGGATGTGCCCCTCGTGGTGGTTCACCGCCGCCAGCGGCAGGTCGAGCACCATGGCCATCGCCTTGGCCGCCGACAGCCCCACCAGCAGCGACCCCACCAGCCCGGGCCCGTAGGTCACGGCAATCCCGCCGAGATCGCGCAGGCTCACGCCCGCCTTGTCGAGGGCCTCCTGGATGACCGCGTCGATGGCCAGGATGTGCTGTCGGGAGGCCAGCTCGGGGACCACGCCGCCGTACCGGCGGTGCACCGGCACCTGAGTCGCCACCACGTTGGACAGCACCTGGCGCGGCCCGCGCAGCACGGCCGCGGCGGTCTCGTCGCACGACGTCTCGATGCCAAGGATGAGCTCGGACTTGAGCGCTGAGGGCATGCCGTCAGCATAACATCCGGGCGAGGGCTCCCCTCAGGGGCAGCGGCGAGCCTCGCGCGGCGTCCCGTCGGAAGACTCGCCGATGTGGTCGACGTGGGTAACGGGACAGCCGTTCTGCGCGCGCACGACGTAGAAGGTGAGGAAGAGGTGCGGATTCGGGGCCGGGTTCGGCTCGTCGAAGCTAAAATGCTCGAAATCCGACACGACGCACACCGACTGCGTCACGAAATCCGACGGGTCGCTGGAGCGTAGGAGGTCGAACCGAGTGTATTGCCCATCGTAGACAGAAAGGCTCCAGTAAATATAGGTGCTGCCGTCCGGCCCGAAGGGCCGGTCGTAGATGAGCGTCAGATCGTCCAGCACCGGCGCTGACCAGCTGGTGCTGTCTCCGTCGTCACAATCCTCGCAGACGGCGTGGTGATCTCCGTCAAGGTCCAAGGCGTCGGGGGGCGGCGCCGGCCATCCCGGGTCGTCGCAGTCGTTGTTGTAGAGGTCGCACACCTGGGGGGCGCCGGGATAGACAACAGGGTTGCGGTCGTCGCAGTCCCCCTGGCATGGCTTGAAGCCGTCGGCGTCGATGTCCGACTCGGTCGCGTTGACCGGCCAGTCGAGATGACTGCAATCGTTGTTCAGTCCGTCGCCGCACACCTGGGGGGCGCCGGGATAGACGGCGGGGTGCGTGTCATCGCAGTCCCGCTCGCACTCGTCGAAGCCGTCGCCGTCGTCGTCGGTGGCAACGCAGGGTGGGATCGGATCCGGCGCCGCGCGGAGGTCGGTGATCCGGATGTCGTCGATATACCAGCCGTCGTCGCCGTCGAAGTACTGGTAGGGCGTCTCTCCGATGTCGCGCTCCAGGCTGGACCTCGAGGTCCCGAAGGACCACCCCCCCTCGACCATCCCTATCCAGCGCAGGCGGGCCACCCGCCCTGCATAGCTGGAAAGGATGAACGAAGAGCGGGCCCACACGCCAGGTCCGACCGAGCCGTTCTCCGTGCAGCCGGGACCCGGTGAGCATCCGCTGATGGCGCCGCAGTCTTTGTGGTCCCAGTCGTTGTTGTCCGTATCCACGACGCAGGTGGCGTCCATGCCGAAGGTGTCCCCCAGATCGGCCCACATGGGGCTGTTGTCGCACATGGTCTCGTTGGCGGGCGCGATGGAGTCGTCGACAGGGTCGAAGCCGCACAGGCTGATCGTCTCCTGGATGGTGGCGTCGTAGCCGTTCAGAACCGGCGTCAGGCGCTGCCAGCGATCGAAGCGGCCGTCCGCCGCCAGGAGGCTGATCTGGACCTGGCCTCCGCCGAAGCTGGTCCCCGGCGGGATGAAGCCGTTGCCGAAGTTCTCGTCGTCGGGGACCGAGATCAGATGCCAGAACTCCATGGTGGTGGCCGGCCCGGGAACGATGCCGGGGATGTTCGGATCGCCCTGCGAGTCGAGCACGAACGCCGACACCTGGCGGAGCCTCAGAGTGTCGACAATGGTGGACGTCGCGCTCAGGTGCCGCCCCATGTGCATCGAGCGGACGCTCGAGTGCGCCTTCCCTCCACCCGGAGCCCCTGCGACGGGCTGCCCGGGCGGCGTGTACCCCGCGCCGGGCCCCTCGAACGGCGAGTGCAGGTGCCAGTCGTTCTCCGTGGCCACCGGCGCCTGGCAGCCGACGTACCCCAGGTCGTCGTCCATGCAGATCTTCGCGGCCGTGCCGAGCGGGCGCGGCCCCCCCGACATCGTGTACCCCAGCACGTCGTCGTTGGGGTCGCCGATGGCGCGCAGGGGGTCGTTGGGGTCGGGGCCGAGGGGAAGGCGTGACCACTGGAACCCGGGCAAGCCGTTGCGGTTGGTGTCGAATCCCTCACAGAGCACGCCCGGCAGGTTGAACGGGGGAAACTCAGGGCAGCTCGGCGGGATGAGGGGCGCCGACGGATGGGCCGGAACGGCGGCTGCTCCTGCGACGATCAGAGTCCAGGCGAGCATCTTCGCGCGGATCATCATGACCGCTCCATGGGCAGGCCCTCATTGTACGGCGGTTGGCCCCCCAGAACAATCCTGATGAAGGGTTTTTTCCCCTCAGGGACAGGCCCGCCCCGCGCGTGCCGTGCCGTTGGAGTGCGTGACCAGCGTGCCGCCCGGAGCGGCGGCGGTCTCGTCGCACGACGTCTCGATGCCGAGAATCAGATCGGACTTGAGCGCTGAAGGCATGCCGCCAGCATAACATCCGGGCGAGGGCTCCCCTCAGGGGCAGCGGCGAGCCTCGCGCGGCGTCCCGTCGGAAGACTCGCCGATGTTGTCGACGTCGGTTCCCTCACAGCCGTTCTGCGCACGCACGACGTAGAAGGTGAGGAAGGGGTGGGGATTAGGGGCCGGGTTCGGTACGTAGAACCACGGCTGCGGGCTATCCGACACGACGCACACCGTCTGCGTCTTGAAGTTCGACGGGTCGCTGGAGCGCAGGAGGTCGTACCGAGGGGAATTCCCGCCGGAGGAAGAAAGGCTCCATTGAATATAGGTGCTGCCGTCCGGCCCGAAGCTCGGGTCATGGATGAGAGTCAGATTGTTCGACACCACAGGCGCGGACCAGATGTTGCTGTCTCCGTCGTCGCAATCCTCACAGACAGCGCGTTGATCTCCGTCGCCGTCAAAGTCATCGGGAAGCGGCGCCGGCCATCCCGGGTCGTCGCAGTCGTTGTTGTAGAGGTCGCACACCTGGGGGGCGCCGGGATAGATGGAGGCCTTGAGGTCGTCGCAGTCCCCGCCGCAGACCGTGACGCCGTCCGAGTCGCGGTCGGCCTCGAAAGGATTGACCGGCCAGTCGATGTCGCTGCAGTCGTTGTTGACGCCGTCGCCGCATACCTGGGCCGCGCCGGGATAGACGGCCGAGCGGGAGTCATCGCAGTCCCGCGCGCACTCGTCGAAGCCGTCGCCGTCGTCGTCGGTGGCCGCGCAGGGTGGGATCGGATCCGGCGCCGCGCGGAGATCGGTGATCCGGATGTCATCCATATACCAGCCGTCGTCGCCGTCGTAGTACTGGTAGGCCGACTCTCCGATGTCGGGCTCCACGTTGGACCTCGTTTCCCTGAAAGACCATCCCCCCTCGACCATCCCTATCCAGCGCAGGCGGGCCACCCGCCCGGCGTAGGCGGAAAGGATGAACGAGGAGCGGGCCCATACCCCACCTGATGCGGTGGAGCTGGGCTCCGTGCAGCCGGGACCCGGTGAGCATCCGCTGATGGCGCCGCAGTCCTTGTGCGCGGGGTCGTTGGCGTCGGTGTCCATCTGGCAGGTGGCGTCGGTGCCAAAAGTATCACCCAGATCGGTCCACATGGGGCTGCTGTCGCACATGGTCTCGTTGGCGGGCGCGATGGAGTCGTCGACGGGGTCGAAGCCGCACAGGCTGATATCCTCCTGGATGGTGGAGTCGTAGCCGTTCAGAACCGGCGACAGCCGCTGCCAGCGATCGAAGCGGCCGTCGGCCGCCAGGAGACTGATCTGGACCTGGCCACCCCCGAAGCTGGTCCCCGGCGGGACGAAGCCATTGCCGAAGTTCTCGTCGTCGGGGAACGAGATCAGATGCCAGAACTCCATGGTGGTGGCCGGCCCGGGAACGATGCCGGGGACGTTCGGATCGCCCTGGGAGTCCAGCACGAACGCCGACACCTGCCTCAGCCGCAGGGTATCCACGATGGTCGAGGTGGGGCTCAGATGGCGTCCCATGTGCATCGAGCGGACGCCCGAGTGCGCCTTCCCTCCATCCGGAGCGCCGGCGACGGGCTGCCCGGGCGGCGTGTACCCCGCGCCGGGCCCCTCGAACGGTGAGTGGAGGTGCCAGTCGTTCTCCGTGGCCACCGGCGCCTGGCAGCCGACGTACCCCAGGTCATCGTCCATGCAGATCTTCGCGGCCGTGCCGAGCGGGCGCGGCCCCCCCGACATCGTGTACCCCAGCACGTCGTCGTTGGGGTCGCCGATGGCGCGCAGCGGGTCGTTGGGGTCGGG
>JBOGOC010000092.1:0-58131 GCA_050747525.1 Candidatus Polarisedimenticolia bacterium
CGCCGCGCACGCGCGCCATGGCCACCGCCGCCGCCAGGCCGCGCGCCTTGAACGAGCCGGTCGGGTTGACCGACTCGTCCTTGATGAAGAGCCGCTTGAGCCCGTGGCGGGCGCCCAGCCGCGGGGCGGGAAGCAGCGGCGTGAACCCTTCGCCCATCGGCTGGTAGTCCCCGGGATCGGGCATCACCTCGCGATAGCGCCACATGTCGGGCGGGCGCGCAGCCACAGCGGCGCGCGTCATCGAGCGCGCGGCCACCAGGTCGTAGCGCGCCAGCAACGGCTTACCGCAGGCAGGGCACAGGTTGTGGATCCGCGTGTGATCCTGATGGACGCCGCAACCGGAGCATTCCAGATGCGTGAGCGCGCTCACTTCACCACCGCTTTGCGCCACTGGCGCTTGCCCGCCTTGACCAGATGCTCGCCGGGCGAAGCGAAGGTCCACTTCACGTCGGTGACCTTCTCGCCGTCCACGGTGACGGCGCCCGAGGAGATCAGCGTCCGCGCCTCGGTGTTCGACGACGTCACCCCCGACACCTTGAGGAACTCGTCCAGGCGCCGCGAGGCCGGCACGTCGTGCGACACGATGTCGGCCGGCACCTCGCGCTGCGAAAAGATCCGGTCGAACTCGGCGGCGGCTGCCGCCGCGGCCTCGGGGCCGTGGAAGTCGGCCACGATGGAGCGCGCGAGATCGGCCTTGGCCTTTCGCGGGTGCAGCGTGCCGCCGGCGACCGCCTTCTTCAAGGCAGCGATCTCCTCGAGCGACAGGTCGGTGCACAGCTCGGCGTAGCGCCACATCAGATCGTCCGAAATGGACATGATCTTGCCGAAGATCTCCTTGGGCGGGTCCTCGATCCCCACGTAGTTGCCCAGCGACTTGGACATCTTCTCCACGCCGTCCAGCCCTTCCAGCAGCGGCGTGGTCAGGATCACCTGCGGCTCCAGCTTGTAGGCGCCCATGATGCGCCGCCCCACCAGCAGGTTGAAGGTCTGGTCGGTTCCCCCCAGCTCGACGTCGGCCTTCAGGAACACGGAGTCGTAGGCCTGCGCCAGCGGGTAGAGAAACTCGTGGATGCCGATCGCCTCGTTGTTCTTGTAGCGCCGCGAGAAGTCGTCGCGCTCCAGCATGCGGGCCACCGTGTACGTGCCCGCCAGGCGGATGAACTCCTCGGCGTCCAGCTTGCCCAGCCACTCCGAGTTGAACCTCACCTCGGTCTTCTCCGGGTCAAGGATGCGCGACACCTGGCGCCGGTAGGTCTCGGCGTTGGCCGCCACCTCCTCGCGCGTGAGCTGGGGGCGGGTCTTCGACCGCCCCGTGGGGTCGCCGATCATCCCGGTGAAGTCGCCGATCAGGAAGATGACGCGGTGCCCCAGGTCCTGGAAGTGGCGCATCTTGCGCAGCAGCACGGTGTGGCCCAGATGGATGTCGGGAGCCGATGGGTCGAACCCCACCTTCACGGTGAGGGGTTTCTTCGAGGAAACCGAGCGCTTCAGCTTCTCGAGCAGCTCGGCCTCGGACTCCACCTGCACCGCTCCCTTCTTGAGGTAGGCAAGCTGCTGCTCGGGAGTGGCCGCGCGCGGGTGCGTCATGGGGGCGTCATCATAGCAGACCCTTCTCCTTCAGACTGCTCACTTCGACAGTCCGTGCCTCTCGAGAAAATCATCACCATGCTGTTCCCACCATGACCTCCAGGTGGACTTCAGATTCTCAACAGCCTCCTGTTCCGCGTGCTCAGAGTATCCGCTCAGCAGTCCCCGCAAAGCGACGCGTTCATTCATCACATACTCAAGGCCCAAGGCCTGTGATGAGACACCCGTTGCCCTCGATAGGCCGAAGGCGATCGTGTGACCGAGGGCCGGGTCCTTCGTATCCAGCATCCCGATCAGCAGAGGAACCGACTCCGGGAGCCGGGCATGAGCGGCCACCGCCTCGACGGTTGTCTCGGCCGTCTCCGGCCGGCTCAGGAGCTCGCGGTAGACAGGCCAGAAGGTCTTCTTGTCCCTGAGGACCAGATCGGACGTGATGGCCGCCCTCTGGCAACCGGTGCATGGGTCCCCTTTGGCCACCTGCGCCAGGTAGGCCATCACATCCGGATCCGCCTCACGCTGACAGGCGGACATCGCAAGCAACCCAATCTCCTTTTCTTTCACCAGAGGAGATTCCATGTCCCGGCCCTGGGACAAGGAGAGGAGGGTCCGCGACGTCTTCTCGGAGTACATGGCGGCAGGGAGCCTGTCAAGGACCGCAAGCCGGTGTTCATCGTTGTCGCTCTTCGAGATCACCTCGAGGTAGACGAACTCCATGACCGGATTGTTTCCGGCCTCGTCCGCAGTCATCACGTCTATCTGAAGCAAGGCCTCGATGATCGGCTCCCTCAGACGGTCATTCTCCTTCTGGTGATAGAGCCGTCCGAGGCACTCTGCGGCCACCAGTAGCGATTGCGGGGATGACTTCCAGAATCTGGCGATTCGTCTGGCCAGCCGTCGGTCCCTCCTTCTGAGGGCTTCCACGCAGGCATCGTTCTTTATCGTCCCGCACTCATCGATGAGCTTCCCGAGCTGTGAGAGCAGCTCACTCGCCCCCCGGCACTCATCCGTGGTGCTCCTGGCATCAGGCGAAGCTGTGGCTCCATTCGCCGCAAGCGTCGGGACCAGGAAACTGACCAGAAGACCGGCAGCCCTCACAGCAATCCCTTTTCCTTCAGACTGACGAACCCGTTGCTCGACACGATGATGTGATCGTACAGGCCGATGCCGATCAGCTCCGAGGCCCGCTGGATGGCCCGCGTGAAGTCCAGGTCGTCCTGGCTGGCGGTCAGGCTGCCGGAAGGATGATTGTGCACCAGGATGAAGTTGAGCGCCGAGCAGGCGATGGCCGGCTGCAGGATCTCGCGCGGGTGCGTGCGCGTGGTGTTGAGGCTGCCGATGGAGATGGTCTCGCGCGCGATGAGGTGATTCTGCGCGTCCAGGTACAGGGCCACCAGATGCTCCTTGCGCGCGCGGGCCAGGTCCTTCACCTGGGCCCAGGCCTGGCGGGGGCTCGACAGGGCGGGACGCTCGTCGTCCTTGGGGGCGAAGGCGCGCCGGCCCAGCTCGAAGGCGGCCTTGAGCTGGCAGGCCTTCACCCGGCCGATGCCGGCGTTGGTGCGCCATTCCTCGAGAGGCAGGTTGGGCAGGGCGTCGAAGCCGTACTTGCGCAGCAGGGCCTCGGCGAGCTTGATGACATTGCGGGCGCGGGTCCCCGAGCCCAGCGCGATGGCCATCAGCTCGGCGTTGGAGAGCGCGCGCTCACCCTGCTTCTGAAGCTTCTCGCGCGGCTGGAGCCCGCGCGGCAGATCGGACACACGTACCGTTCCGGACATGCGGATCCTTTCCTCGCCCACGGCCCCCCATTACCGGCCCGTGATGCGAACCTGTCTCCCCTCGATCCGCAGCCTGTCGTCGACATGGAGGCCGACCGCCTCCGGGTAGATGCGATGCTCCTGCTCGAGGATGCGCGCCGAGAGCGTCTCCTCGGTGTCGCCCGGCTCCACCGGCACGGGCGCCTGAAGAATGATGGGGCCGGCGTCGAGCGACTCGTTCACGTAGTGCACCGTGGCGCCGGTCAACTTCACGCCGTGCGCCAGGGCCTGCTTCTGCGCGTCGAGCCCCGGGAAGGCCGGCAGGAGCGACGGGTGGATGTTCATGAGACGTCCCTCGAAAGCCTTCACGAAATCCGCGCTCAGCAGCCTCATGTACCCGGCGAGGCAGACGAGCGTCACGCCCTTCTCGCGCAACGCGGCCGCCATCCGCGCGTCGTGCTCGACGCGCGTCTTCGCCACCCGGTGATCGACGACCAGCGTCTCGATGCCGCGGCGGGCCGCCTCGGCCAGGCCGGGGGCCCCGGCCACGTTGCTCAGGACCAGCCCCACGCGGGCGCGGATGTCTCCGGACGCGCAGGCGTCGGCCAGCGCCATCATGTTGGAGCCGCGCCCCGAGATCAGGATCCCCAGGATGCCGCCGCCGCGCGACATGCTCAGTCCCGGTACTCCACGCCGCGGGCGCCCGCCTCGACCACGCCGATGCGGGTCACCGGCTCGGCGCGCCCTTCCAGGTGGCGGCGCACCGCCTCGGCCTGCGCGGGAGAGACGGCCAGCACCATCCCCACCCCCATGTTGAAGGTGCGCCACATCTCGTCGTCGGCCACCTTCCCTTCCCGCTGCATGAAGGTGAAGAGCGGGGGGACCTGGATCTTCGAGCGGAAGAAGATCGCCCGGCACCCTTCCGGCAGGATGCGCGGCACGTTGTCGGTGAGGCCGCCTCCGGTGATGTGCGCCATCCCCTTGAGGTAGCCATCAGCCACCAGACCGCGCAGCGCGCTCAGGTAGCTGCGGTGCGGGGCGAGCAGCAGCTCTGCCACCGTGTGCCCCAACTCGGGGACCGGCTGGTGGATCGACAGGCCGAGCCGATCGAAGAAGATTCTACGGGCCAGGGAGTAGCCGTTGGTGTGCAGCCCCATGGACGGCATCCCCAGCAGCATGTCCCCCGGCTCGATGCCGGCTCCCGTGACCAGGCGATCGCGCTCCACCGCCCCCACGATGAATCCGGCGATGTCGTACTCCCCCGGCTTGTACATGCCTCCCATCTCGGCCAGCTCGCCGCCGATCAGGGCGCAGTGGTTCTCGCGGCACGCGCGCGCCATGCCGGACAGCACCGACTCGACCACCGCCGGGTCGAGCCGCCCCGTGGCCAGGTAGTCCAGGAAGAAGAGCGGCACCGCCCCCTGCACCAGGATGTCGTTCACGCAGTGCGACACCAGGTCGTAGCCGGCGCCATCGTGCGCCCCGGCCATGGACGCCACCTGCAGCTTGGTCCCCACGCCGTCGGTGCTGGCCACCAGCACCGGGTCGCGGTAGCCCAGCGCTCCCATGTGGAACAGCCCGCCGAAGGTGCCGATGTCGGCCAGCACCTGGGGCGTGTGCGTGGAGCGCGCGTGCGGGCGCAGGCGGCGGATCGCCTCGTCCTGGGCGTCGATGTCCACACCGGCGTCTCGGTAGGAAAGAGGCCGATCGTCCTGGGTCACGCGGTCCTCAACAGGCGAGTGGTGCGCGGAAGAAAGCGGCGCGCTCAGGATGGCACAGCCCCCGGCCCGGGTCAACGCTCGTCCAAATCCCGGCCAAGGCGGCTGCATCACGGAGAGGCTGGTGAGAGCTCCACAACTCCGTTGCGCTGATCAATCAATAGCTTGAGTCCCAGTATCTGGAGAAACCTGATCCCCAGGAGCGGGTATTTCAGTGATGGCTCCAGCGCGACGATCCCACGACCCTCCATCCCGTCTATCCTGGCGATACCAAGGCACGCAGGCCGTTGAGCAATGGAGCCGTCGGCATACTCCATCTCGAGCGTGTCCTGTGGCACGAGGCCGAGCGCCTCGGCGCTCGCTTCAGGAACGGAGAGAAACCCGGTGGAGCCGGTATCAACTAGACAGGTGAGCCTGCTTGCCGGGTGACTTGTGGCGCCGGTGAGCTGGATCTCGATGAGAGGATCGAAGTTCTGGAAATATCCGGTTGCCACTGCTCAGGTCGCAGATCTTGAGTACGCGACTCTGAAGACACCCGGGCTGCCGACCTGGACGAGATGGAAATTCCCGTCAGGAATGCTTGCTCTGGCCGTCAGCAGGGCATCTTCGGGCGTGTCGGCAAGAAATGCCTTGCCGCCCCGCACGTCGATCGCTACGAACTTGCCCGAGTAGGATTTCTCGTATTCTGCCTTGTAGCTCGCGCGGTAGATTTCATCTCCTCGCTTCGCCACGGCACGCAGTGCATCGTTCATCAGTGCACTCTTGACTCAGGACGTGCGCAAAATCAAGTGAAATCTAGGAACCTACGTCCTCGCTCATCATGAAGATGCGCGGCTGGACGTCCTTTTCGGGGGTCCAGTCCCAGTAGCGCAGCAGGATCATGTACACCTTGAGACCGGTCTCCCCTTCTCCCCACAGCAGGAAGCGCAGCGACTGGGCCATCAGGTTGCGCCCCGTGAGTCCCAGGAACATGCTCACCGGGTCGATCAGCTCGCTGACGTAGGCGATGGTGTTGGCGATGGCCACCGCGCCATGCACCTCGATGACGAAGTGGGGGCCCTGGCGCGTGACGGTCATGCGCAGCGGCGCGTGGAACTCGCTGCGATTGTCCAGAAGGCCGACGTGGATGAAGGCCAGCGGGCTCTTGACCGCATAGTTGCGGTGGATCTCCGCCGCCTTGCGCTCGATGGCCCCGGGGCCCCACCCCTTCAGCGGGACGAGGCAGACCTTCTTGCCGGCCAGCGCGGGCCACAGAGCGGCCGATGCTTCGTCGGCGAAGCGCACCTCGCTCACGCGCAGCTCGGTGGCGCGGCGCCACCGGCTCAGCGCGCTCACCACCAGAATCACGGCGATGAAGATAGTGGCG
The DNA here is from genome assembly GCA_050747525.1 of Candidatus Polarisedimenticolia bacterium. Classification (GTDB taxonomy): domain Bacteria; phylum Acidobacteriota; class Polarisedimenticolia; order JACPZX01; family DASXTC01; genus JBOGOC01. The sequence goes on from JBOGOC010000092.1 coordinate 6,423, forward strand.
ATGATGACCCCGTCGGGCCGCTCGTGAACGTTGTCGGCCAGCGTGTAGGCGAACACCAGTGCCACCAGCCAGAAGTACCATGCAGCCGCGCGGCGCTTCTCACGCCACAGGGCCAGGGCCACGGCCACCGCGGCCGACAGGATTAGCACCAGCACGCCGGTGGCGTAGGCGCCCCCCTGGGCCTCCACGTCGGCGTCGAACGCCCAGGTCACCACCAGGCAGATCAGGAACAGCACGGCCACCAGCGGGCGCCGCCAGGCGATCCACTCCGGAGCCATCCCGAGCCGCGGCAGGTAGCGGGGAATCAGGTGCAGCAGCCCGGCCATGGCCGATGCCCCCGCGAACCACAGGATGGTGATCGTGGACACGTCGTACAGCGTGCCGAAGCCGTGGCCGAACCATCCGTGCGCCAGCCAGGCGATGGCGCGCCCGGCCGCCGGCCCCCCTTCGGCGTAGGCCTCCGGAGGGACCATCACCGTGGTCACCAGGCTGGAGGCCAGCAACAGCACGCTCATGAGCAGGGCCGCGGCAGCCAGCAGCTTGCGCGTGGCGGTGATGCGCCCCGCGGGCGGATGCCGGCCTTCGTCGCCCGGCCCGCCGCTCACCAGCGGCATCACCGACACGCCGGTCTCGAAGCCGCTCAACCCCAGGGCGAGCCGCGGGAAGACGATGGCCACGGCCAGGGCGAGCGCGGCGGGATCGCCGGCTGACCACATCGACGCTCGCCACGAGGCCAGCCGCGAGGGGTCGGCGGCGATCTCCATGAACCCACGCCCCAGCACGATGGCGTTGAGCACGATGTAGGGGATGGCCACGACCGCGGCCACGCCGATCGCTTCCACGAACCCGCGCATGAACACCGCGGTCAGCAGCGCCAGCAGAGCGGCGGTGATGATCAGGCGGTGGTCTCCGAGGTACGGATGCAGCAGCGGGTTCTCCACCGCGTGCTGGGCGGCGTCGGCCGCCGACAGGGTCATGGTGATCACGAAGTCGGTGGCCGCGAATCCCAGCAGCCCGAGCACCACCAGCTTCCCCCGCCATCCGGGGACCAGGCTCTCCAGCATGGCGATGGAGCCCTGCCCCGCGTAGGAGCGGCGCGCCACCTGCGAGTACACGGGGAGCGCTCCCAGCAGGGTGATGACCACCAGCAGGGCGGTGGCCGGAGGCGCCAGCGCCCCGGCAGCAAGCAGGGCGATCCCCGGCTGGTATCCCAGCGTGGAGAAGTAGTCCACCCCCGTGAGCCACAGCACCATCGTCCAGGAATGCCCGCGGCCGTGATGCGGCGCGTCGAGCCGCTCGCCGCCGGTGAACCAGCGTCCGAGCGCGCCGCGCCGCGGCTCGTGGCCGCGCGTGGGAAGAGGCGGAAGGACGAGGCGGGCCGCTTCGTCCGGCCCCATCAGGACAGGACGTCCCGCACGATGGCCATGCCCCGCTCGATGTCTTCCTCGGAGGCGGCGTACGAGAGGCGTAGCCACCCCTCGCCGCGGCGGCCGAAGGCGATTCCGGGGATGGTGATGACGCCGCGATCCATCAGCCTGCGGCAGACGGTCATGGAATCCCCCACCGCGGAGACGTCGGCGAAGAGATAGAACGATCCGGGCGGGCGGGGGACGGTTGCCTTGCGGGCGCCGGCCAGGATCTCGAGGGCCATGTCGCGGCGCGCGCGGAAGCGCTCGCGGATGGCGGTGCGGGCCTCCTGGCCCTCGGCGGTGAAGGCAGCCAGCGCGGCCCGCTGTGAGATGGATGACGAGCAGGTGGCGACGTACTGGTGCATGGCGGTGGCGGCCTGCACGAACTCCGGATCGCCCACGAGCCACCCCACCCTCCAGCCAGGCATGCAGACATCCTTGGACATCCCGGACACTACCAGGCCCCGCCGCGACCGCGTGGACAGGCTCTCGAAGTGCCCTTCGTACACGAAGCTGGCGTAGATCTCGTCCGACATCCAGACGAAGCGCCCTTCCTCTGCCATGGCCGCCAGGCGATCCAGGTCCTGTGCGCGGTCCAGGGCGCCGGTGGGATTCCCCGGGCTGTTGACGATGAGCAGCCGCGTGCGCGGCGTGACCAGCGGCTCGATGTCGTCCGGATCGATGGCGAAGCCCCGCTCCGGCCGCAGCGGGTACGGCACCGGCACGCCGCCCAGGATCCTGGCGGTGATGGCGTACGTGGGGAAGCCCGGGTCGGGGACCAGCACCTCGTCGCCCGGCTCCAGCAGCCCGGCGCATCCCAGGAAGACCGCCTCGCCGGTGCCGATGGTGGAAACGACCGACTCGGGGCCCGAGGCGAACCCGGGATACAGGGTGGCGATGGCGGCGCGCAGCTGCGGGTCGCCTGCCGTGACCGTGTAGCGCGTCTGGTTGGCCTGGATCGCCTCGATGCCGGCGCGCTTGATCACCTCGGGGGTGGGCAGGTCGGGCTGGCCCAGGCCGAAGTTGATGGCCCCCGGCGGCGCCGAGTCGAAGATCTGGCGGATCAGCGTGCGGTCCACTCCCTGGAGCCGCCGGGCCAGAGGGAGCCGCGGGCTCGGCGTCAGGACCCCTCTCCCTTCTGTCCCACGAACCAGTCCTCGCGATCGGAGAACAGAACGTTGAACGTGGTGAGGGAGCCATAAATACGCGTGATGTACTGCTGCATCTCGACCTTGTCGGCGTCGCTGAGCGTCTTGCTGGCGTTGAGCTTCTGCTCCAGCACGCGCAGGCGATCGCGCAGCATCACGATCTTGTGGAAGAAGTCGTCGAGGGGGATCTCTTTGTCCTTGGTCCCCGTCCTGCCCGGCCGCAGCACCATCGTCCCCCCGCGCCAGCGCTCCAGCATGACCGGGCGCCCCGCGCCGATCTCCTCGCGCAGCAGGTCGCGCAGAGCCCCGCGCAGGATGTCGCGCAGCTCCGACGAGAGGCCGCCCGGCTCTCCCGCGGGAGGAGCCGAGGCCGGCGGCCCTTCGGGGATCGGCGTCTCCACCGGCGGTGCGGGCTCGGGCTGGGCAGGCTCGAGGAAATGCGAGCCCGCCAGAATCTGCTGGACCCCGGAGGCGTCGAAGCGGATGGTCAGCTTCTCGCCGTCACCGAACCCTTCCACGGCGAGCACCTCGCCCACCCCGTACTGCGCGGAGTAGACTCTCGAACCGACATCGAAGCGTCGCTGCACGGCCCCCTCCCGGAAAGGCGCCACTATAACGGCGGCGGGCGCATTCCTGCAATCGTGTCGTATGCTTCGGCCATGCCGCGCATCGGGGGGCCGGCAGTTCTCGCCCTGGCCCTGATGTCTCTCGCCTGCTCCGCCGCGGACGAAAAGCCTGCCGCGACGGAGAGGGACGCCCCCCAGGATGAAGAGACGCGACAGGTGGAAGAGCTCTCCCGCCATGAGGAGCACGCCGCCGCGCTGCAGATCCTTGCGCGCCGTCTGCGCGCGCAATCGGACGCCTTCGGCCTGAGGCACCAGGCGACGGCCGGGACCCTGCACCGAATCGGCCTCACGCTGCATCAGTCCGGCGATCAGGAGGCCGCCGAGGAGGCCCTGAGCCTCGCGGTGGCGCTGCGCCGCGATCTCCTCGGCCCGCGGCACCCCGATCTGGCGGAGAGCCTGTACGCGCTCGGTCTCGTGGCCCGCTACGTGGAGGACCGGGATCGCTCCTGGGATCTCTACCGGCAGGCCCTCGAGATCCTCGGCCGGAACGGACGTGCGGCGACATCGCTCGCCGACGAGATCGAGCTGGCGCAGGCGAGCTGGATGAGGGGAGCCGACCTGGAGCAGGCCATTGCCAGATACCGAGCGACGCTGGCCCGGTTGCGCGAGGCGGATGCTCCCCCCACGCTCACGCTGGCCGGCAACCTGGCGTGGCTCGGCTGGACGCTGGTGCGGGCGGGCCGCCCTTCCGAGGGACTGCCGTATGCACATCAGGCGGAAGAGACGCTGCACGCGCTGGGCATGGACGACCGTTCGCTGATGGCCGCGGTCCTCAACTTGAGGTCTGACGACCTGCTGATGCAGGGGCGCTGGCGGGAGTCCGAGCCGCTGTACGAACGCATCATCGCTATCCAGCAGGCGGCCCGCGCGAAGAACCTGCCGGGCTTCTCGCGAAGGAAGTATCCGGTGGACGGCCACGAGGCCCAGGCGTGGATCCATCTGCAGCGTGGAGAGCCGGAGCGGGCCTGGTCGTCCCTGCAGAAGTCCAAGAGCAGCCTCAACCAGGACTTCCTTTCGCTCGCCAGGTGGAGCGGCGAGTCGCCCGCCACCTGGCCGGGGGTGCGCGAGCTTCGGCAGGCCTACCTCGACGCCAGGCGGGCGCTTCAGCAGCACCTGCGCGCGTGCGGGCCAGCCGACCGGAGCTGGGAGCTGTGGCTGCGCAAGCTGGAGCTGCGCACGCGGCTCCACGAGATGGAGGCGGACTTCCTGCGTGACCATCCGATCCCGGAGCCGGCCGTGGAGGACGTCGTGGCCCGCCTCGGCGCACGCACCGCCTACGTCGGCTGGCTGGATTTACACATCGGGACCAATCTTTGGCAGCCCGAGGGCCCCGCATACGCGACGAGCTGGGCCTACGTGCTGCGGCCCGGACGGGAGATCCGCTGGATCCGGCTCTGGGAGGCACGCGGCATGCGGCAGCTCAACGAGATCCAGGCGCCATGGAATCGCCACGTGGCCATGACGGTTCGCGCAGTGGACTGGAAGCTGCGGGTCGGGGCGGATGGCGACATGCGCGCTGCGGCACGGAAGATCGGCGAGCTGTGGTTCGATCCCATCCTTCCGTCTCTGGACGGCATCGACACGCTGGTCGTGGAGCGCCAGGATCCCGTCCCCATCGAGGCCCTGGTGGGGCCGGACGGCGCGTACCTGGGGGATCGGTTCGCGATTTCCTACAGCCCCTCGGCCACGGCGTTCCTGCTCCTGTCTGAACGGCAGCGGCGGTCCGCGGAGCACGGGCGGCCTCCCGCGGTCCTGGCGGTCGGTGGTCCGGTGCGCGCGCGCACCGCCGCCGTGCCGCACGCGCCGGACGCGGGGCTTTTCCCCTGTGACCGATCCGAGCCCGCCGGCCGCCTGCCGCCCCTCCCCTTCTCCGGCGAGGAAGCAGGGCGCGTGGCTTCCATGTTCCCTTCTTCGACGCTTCTGCGCGGAGAGGACGCATCCGAGGATCGGCTGAGCGCCCTGGCGAGATCCGGAGACCTGCGCCGGTTCGGCGTGATTCACATCGCGACCCACGCCTGGATCGACACCAGGCCGGAGCGCTGCGCGCTCGCGCTGTCGAGCCCGGCGCCCGGGCACGAAGGACCCAGTGACGGGCTGGTCGACGCGGAGGAGATCCTGTACGAATGGGACCTGGATGCCGACATCCTGAGCCTCAGCGGCTGCAGGACCCTGCGCGGGCTCGGGCTCACCCGGGGTGAGTTCGTGGGATTCACCCAGGTCCTGCTGGCCGCCGGAGCGAACAGCGTGGTCTCCAGCCTCTGGGACCTGGACGACCGGGCCTCGTCGGTGCTGATGCAGAGGTTCTACGAGAACCTGACGGGACGGGGCCTCGCGGGCCCCATGCCCAGGGCGGCCGCCCTTCAGGAAGCCAGACGGTGGGCGCGCGACTACACGGCCGAGGACGGGAGGAAGCCGTTCGAGCACCCGATCTACTGGTCGGGCCTCATTCTGCTGGGGGCGCCCCGCTGAGGCCGGCGCTCCGGAGCTCCCTGCGCGCCCACTCTCCCACGACGTCCGGATCATCGGCCAGCTGATTCAGCAACGCAGGGGCGCCCGGGTCGTTGTCCTCCTTCATCACGAGGTACAGCAGCCACCGGGCCCTGCTCCTCCAGGGCTGCGGCATCGTCTCCAGGCCGAGGCCCCGCAGCACGCGGCCCGCCTCGGCGTTCCGCCCATCGTTCACCAGCGCGCTGGCCAGGTAGACGTCGCGCACACCCCGGTAGGAGGACGAGACCGGAGCGCGCTCGAGCCACTCCAGGGCACGCCGCGCGTCGCGCTCCTTGTAGGCGTCGAGCGCGGAGAGAAGCTCGCGCGGCGGCTCGTCGGTGTCGAGCGAGCGCAGGGAAACCTGATCCTCCTCCACGGGAAGCCAGTACGGCTCGACCGCCGGGCGATCGCGGAGCAGGACCGCCAGCAGGGCGCCCATCAGGATCCCCGCGGCCACGCCGGCCACCTTCCAGCGTCTCCGGGACGCTCCGTTCGCGGGCCGCATGAGCGGCGCCCCCACCGCCCGCGCTCTCTCGTTGTCACGGGCCGCCATGCGGAACCGCTCTTCGCAGGCGGAGCAGGAGCGCATGTGCCCGAGCATCGACTCTGCCTCACCCGCGGGGAGCAGGCCGTGCAGCAGATCGATCAGCGCGTCCTCGGCCAGGTGCGTCATCTGCCGCCCCGCCGGAAGGCGTCCCACAGCGCGGTGAAGGTCCCGGGAGGCATGTCGCCAGGCTGGAGCCCCTTGGACTTCATGCAGGCCGTGATTCTGGCCCGGCTGCGGGAGAAGGCCATGTCCACCGCGGCAGCGGTCATCCGCACCTCGCGGTGCACGGCGATCTCCCGGCTGGACATGTCGTAGAACACACGGAAGAACCAGACCATCCTGGCCCGCGGAGCCAGCCGGCCGGCGCACTCGCGCAGCGTCTCGACGAACCGCAGGCGCTCGAACGAGGAGGCCGGGGTCTCGTGATGCGGCGCCTCCAGGACTCCGGGATCGTCCCCCTCCCAGCGATGCGCGCGCAGGTGATCCACGACGCCGTTGCGCGCGATGGCGGCCAGGAACGCGCAGACCTGTGCAGGGGAAGAGACCGACGGGTCCCAGCTGCCGCGTTCCAGCCTTAGCAGGAGGTCAGCCGCCTTGTCCGCCACGATGTCCACGGCCTCCTCCGCCGCGAGGGGCCTGTGAACGCGGACGTATCGCAGGAGAGCGCCGTGGATCAGGAGCCACATCTCGCCCAGGACGGCGTCGCGCTGCGCGGATGTGCCGCGGTCCTTCCAGCACCGTCCCAGCTCGATGAGCCGTTCGGGCCATCGCGCTCTGTAGATCTCGCCGGCAGGCGCCGCGCGCCGCGCCGATCGTGCCGGATGGGAGGAGAGGCTCACGGTGGACGGCATCGTATCACGGGTTTGGGCAGCCCACTCCGCGGAAACGCGGAACAAATGGCGCGGGGCATTGTTAGGAATCGGCCCGCTTCACGACTGACACCTTGGAGGCGCCACGCCGGGCTCCCCGTGAGGGACGAGGGAGCCATGTGCGCGCCGCGAACGGGAGGAAGAGCGCATGAGTGTCCTTGCCCACAGACTCGTCCATCAGGCCGCGTGGACTGTTCTCGCAATCGCATTCACGGCCACGCCGGCCGCAGCCAGGGTCCCCCACCCCTGCACTCCTCCCGTGTCGGGCGACTGGGTCATCACGGGGACCATGGTCTGCACCGGCAAGGCGCTCGTTCTTCCCGGAAGCATCATCGTGCAGGGACCTGCCGGCTCTCTGTCATTCATCAACTCCCAGGTGCGATTCGCCACCGGCGGCAGCAGGCTCCACGCTCAGGGCGGCTCGCGACTGACGATCGACAACAGCCAGATCGACACGCCCGGCACCGGGATCCGCTTCGATTTCTTCATCGATGCAGGGGTCATCTTCTCGCTCACCAGGAGCTCGGTGCGTCACTTCGGGTCACTGGATCCGGAGATCTGGGTGCATGCTCCCACCACACCAGCACAGGCTGCTTTGGGGAACAGGTACCTCTGGGAGCACACCTATCCCCAGGATGTGACCGACGACGACGGGCTCGTGGTGCGCTCCACCCCCGTCTCGTTCTCCGACAACACGTTCGACGACTACACCGTCATCCGCTTCTTCTCGTCCAGCAACACCATCGTCCGCAACCACTTCCTGAACATGAAGCACGAGGGGCTCGCGTTCGTGGCCGGATCCAACCAGAACGTGGTGACCGACAACGTGTTCGAGCAGTCCGCCGTCGCCGCCCGGATGAACAGGACGATCTACGGCCTGCGCTTCTATCCTCCATCGGTCCCGTGCGAAGAGCAGCAGCAGGAGATCGCCAGGAACCACTTCGAGAGGCTCCCCTACACCTACGTGGTCGGTCTCATCGATCCCTGGGGCCGAGGCTGCAACTACAGCATCCATGACAACACTCACGCCCGCACGAGCCGGGGCGCGGCGGGCGCCTTCGTTGGCGCCACCATCGAAAGGGAGACCTTCTCCAACGTCATGGCCGGCATCAGCCTCTCGGGGACGAGTTACAGCTCGATCAGGAACAGCCGCTTCTCGAACCTGACCTACCAGATGGAGATCGAGGGCCAGATCGGGCGGGACTACTGGGAGCTCCTGCGAGACAGGGACATCTTCGAAGACGACCACTTCGGATTCTTCACGTTTCAGTTCTACGCGGGAAAGACGATCGTCATGCTCTCCCAGCGTGGCGCGGGAATCGTGCTGGAGAACAACACCTTCGAGAATGCGCCCCCCGGAACGATTGCCATCAACAATGACGGAGTGAACGGCTTCACCTTCGACGTCATCGGGAACACCTTCCGGTCGATCGGCACGTACATCCCGCAGGGGTACACGGTGCGCCGGGATGTGAACGGCCATGTCGGTCTGGGCAATCTCACTCCTATCCCGGGGGCCGCGATCATGCTCGAGACCGCCCAGAACGCCAGAGTGCTGAACAACGTCTTCCAGGATGTCCAGGCGGCGCTGACCACATCATCGCTCGATGCCCTGGGGAACTGGGGGGACCTGGAGTTCCGCGGGAACCTGGTCGTCAACACAGGGCCTTCTCGCGACCTCTCGTGGATGGAGGAGGTCTGGAATGGCATCTGGTACGGAAATCCTCTGCCCAGGACCGCGCCCACGATCGGCGTCGCCACCGGGATGGACATGTGGACCGGAACCGGCCTGCCAACCCTCGACCAGCATGAGAGCTTCAAGGCTGACGCTCTCCAGCTCATCGTGGACAACTCGTTCGTGAACCTGAAGGTCCCGATCGCCGCCGACTACAGGCGGCGCGTCGTGTCCGAATGGGGGACCATGGGACCCAAGAGGCTGGACTTCACCCTCAACGACGTGAGCGGCTACGACCAGTGTCCGATCTGGGACGCCTCGCAGGACTCCATGGTCAACCAGCTCATCTTCCACGACAACACGTGGTCCGGCGGGCCCTCCTGCCCGCAGGACATGGATGCGCCCCCGCCGCCCCCCAACGACTGAGGATAGACTGTCCCTTCTGGTGACCGGCCCGGCGGCGGGGCGTCCAAGCATCGTTGGAGGAAACTCGATGAGGCTCTTCGTCTGCCTGCTCCTGGCCGCGGCGGCGGCAAGCGGCGCGCTCGCCCAGCAGGAGCCCGACCCGAACTTCAATCCCCCGATCGAGTCGCCGGCCTGGCCGGCCGGAGCCGGCCCCACGGTGCTGCTCGACGGGGCGCACGCCAACTTCCACACTCTGGAGGGACGCTACCAGGCCTTCGGCCGGCTCTTGGCTTCGGACGGGTTCGTGGTGAAGCCGGGCGGCGAGCGATTCTCCGGGAAGTCGCTGGCCGCCGCGCGCGTGCTGGTGATCGCCAACGCCCTGCATCCGTCCAATGCCGAGGACTGGTATCTGCCCAACCCCTCGGCCTTCGACGAGGAAGAGATACGGGCCGTGGCCGACTGGGTGCGCGGAGGCGGCGCCCTGCTCCTGATTGCCGACCACATGCCTATGCCCGGCGCGGCCGAGGCGCTTGCCGCGGAGTTCGGCGTGCTGTTCGCCAACGGCTTCGCCATGAAGCCCGACCTCGAGGACGGGCGGTTCACTTACGATCGCGAGGCGGGGGGCCTGGCCGATCATTGGATCGCCAAGGGGCGCTCACCGAAGGAGCGGGTGACCTCGGTGGCCGCCTTCACCGGGTCGGCCTTCAGGCTGGCCGGGCCCGGAGAGCCGCTGCTCACATTGCCGGCCCGGACCGTCCTGCTGATGCCGGAGGAGGCGTGGCTCTTCTCGAAGCGCACGCCGCGCCTGCGGGCGGATGGCATGCTTCAGGGCGCGGTCCTGCGCTTCGGCAAGGGGCGTGTGGCCGTGTTCGGCGAGGCCGCGATGTTCACGGCGCAGGTGGGGGGCCCGGAGCGCGCCCCCATGGGAATGAGCGAGAAAGGTGCGGAGCAGAACCCGCAGTTCCTGCTCAACGTCATGCACTGGCTCGTGGGCCTGATCGAGCCGGCGTGACCTCTGAGGCCTACGGGAAGATCCCCCGCTCCTGATAGACCTTGGAGAGGGTGGTCAGGGCCACGATGTGCGCCGCCGTGCGCAGGTCGACCTGGTGCGTGGACGCGGCCTCGGTCACCCGCCGGTACGCCCGCGTGACCTTCTTGCGCAGCTTGGAGTCGACCTCCTCTAGGTCCCAGTACTCGCTGCGCTTGTTCTGCAGCCACTCGAAGTAGCTCACGATCACGCCCCCCGCGTTGGCCAGCACGTCGGGGATCACGGCGATGCCGCGCTCCTGCAGCAACGCGTCGCCGGCCGGGTCGGTGGGGCCGTTGGCCCCCTCGGCCACCAGCTTCACGTTCAGCAGCGGCGCCGTGTCGGCGGTGATCTGGTTCTCCAGCGCCGCGGGGATGAACAGGTCGGCGCGCGTGGACAGGAACGCCTCGTGCGAGATCTGGTGCCCGCCCGAGAAGCCGGCCACTCCGCCGGTGCGCTGCACGTGCACGGCGAGCGCCTCGGCATCCATGCCCGCCGGCTCGGCGATGTCCCCGGTGGAATCCTCGGCGGCCACCAGGCGCGCCCCCAGGGCCTGCAGCAGGCGCGCGGCCCACGACCCCACGTTGCCGTATCCCTGCACGGTGAAGGTGCTTCCCTTCAGCTCGAACCCGTGGTCCTTGGCCCACTCCTGCACCACAAACACCAGCCCCTGCCCGGTCGCCTTGTCGCGCCCCAGGCTGCCGCCCGACTCGATCGGCTTGCCGGTCACCACGTGCGTGCAGCGGAAGCGATCCTGCGGGGGCATCATCTGCAGGTAGGTGTCGAGCATCCAGGCCATGACCTGCCAGTTGGTGTTCATGTCGGGGGCCGGGATGTCGTAGTCGGGCCCGATGTTGCTGCCCAGCGCGAAGGTGAAACGCCGCGTGATGCGCTCGATCTCCCCGGCGCTGCAGGTGGACGGGTCGAAGCTGATCCCCCCCTTCGCCCCGCCGAAGGGGATGCCGGCGATGGCGGTCTTCAGGGTCATCCAGGCGGCCAGGGCGCGCACCTCGTCCAGGCGCACGAGCGGGTGGTAGCGCATCCCCCCTTTGAACGGCCCCAGCACGTTGTTGTGCTGCACGCGGTAGCCGGTGAACACCTCGATGCGGCCGTCGTCCATCTTCACGGGGAAGTGGATCTCGATCTCGTTGGTGGTGGTCGACAGCATCTTGCGGATGTCGCGGTCCAGCTTCATGACGTCGGCGGCGCGGTGGAACTGCGCCTGCACGTTGCCGAACAGCGAGCCGCCCGCAGCCTTCTCGCGCGGCATCTCCAGCGTGGCCATCCGAAGCACTCTCCTCAGGCGGCTCCGGGCGGACCGCGGGAAGGGCGGACGGGCCTGGCGCCTTGTTTGAATGACCCCAGTCTACAGTGCCGGACGTCACCGGGGAAGGTGCCGGAAAAAGAAACAGCCCGGTTGGGAGGGGGCCGGGCCCCCCCAACCGGGCGTCTCAATCGCTTACGTCGTCCGGCCTACGGAGCCCGTCCGACCTTCACCACCAGGACGATCTCCGTCAGCCTGGCTTTCGGGATCTGCGTGACGATCGCCGTCTGCTGGTAGATGAGCTTCGCGGCCCTGACCTCCGCCACCGTCCACGGCTGCCCGGTCGCGGGGTTGTTCGTGAAGACCTCCTCGCGCACCGTGTAGTTCGTGGGGAGCGTCACGTTGGGGCCGTAGTACTCCGTGCTGTTCACGACCAGGCCGGCCTTCCCCTGCCAGCCCGTCCCGTTCCCCTTCTTGGCGACCCATCTCACCTTCACGCTCTGGACGATGTCATTGTCGTGGAGCTGATCGATCGTCGTGAAGACCTCCTTGTGGCCTCCCGCCAGGAATTGCAAGTAGGTGGTATCGCCGTCATGCGGGTCCTCGTCCACGTTCAGGTAGTGGGCACCGGACGGGACCGGCTGGCCCTGATTCGGCCCGGCGTCCGAGCCGGGCTTTTCGACGAAGGCGGCGGGCAGAGGCATCCTCAGGATTTCCACCACCATGAGGATCTGGGTCAAGGCGGCCTTTGGGAGCTCCGCGGTGATGGTCGCCTGCTGGTAGATCAGCTTCGCGGCCCTCACTTCCGTCACGGTCCAGGGCAGGCTGGTGGCAGGATTGTTGGTGAAGGTCTCCTCACGCACGACGTAACCGCTGGTGAGGTTCACCTGCGTCCCGTAGTATTCCTGCCCGCCGATCACCAGTCCGGCTTTGGCCTGCCAGTCGGCGCCCGAGCCCTTCTTGGCCACCCATCTCACCTTCACGCTGGTGACGATGTCGCTGTTGAGTGTCTGATCGGCGACCGAGAAGACTTCCTTGTCACCTCCTGAGCTGAAGCTCAGGATGGAGGTATCGCTATCATGTGGGTTGTCGTCCACGTTGGCCCAATGAGCCCCGGACGGCGTCGGAGAGCCCTGATTCGGCCCGGAGTCTACGTTGGGGAGCTCGGTCAGCGTGGCGCTGGCAGGGATACGGTGAACCGTGACCGCCGCCACCATCTCGGTCAGTGCGGCCTTAGGCAGCTGCGCGGTGATGGTCACCTGATGGTAGACCAGCTTCGCGGCCCTCACCTCCGCCACCGTCCAGGGCTGAGTCGTGAACGGATTGTTCGTGAAGGTCTCCTCACGCACGACATAACCGCTCGAGAGGTTCACGGTCGTGCCGAAGTACTCCGTTCCGTTCACGATCACGCCGGCCCTGGCCTGCCAGTCGGCACCCGAGCCCTTCTTGGCGGCCCACCTCACCGTCACGCTCTTGACCACGTCGTTGTCCAGGAGCTGATCGGCGATCGTGTAGACCTCCCTGTGGCCTTCCGCGCTGAACGACAGGAAGGAGGTGTCGCCGTCATGCGGGTCGTCGTCCACGTTGGCGTAGTGCGCGCCGGACGGCGTCGGAGAGCCCTGATTCGGCCCGGCGTCCGAGTTCGGCAGCTCGATCAGCGTGTAGGCGACCTTCTGGCCCGTTCCCGTCAGTGGAACGCTCAGGGGTGTCTCCAGAGCGTTCGACGGGATGGAGAGCGTCCCGCTGCGGGAGCCCAGCGCCTTGGGAGCGAAGGAGACCTGCACGGTGCAGTTGGTGCTCGGCGCCAGGCTGGTCCCGCAATTGTCGGCCGTGATGACGAAGTCGCCGGGATGGGTCCCGGAGATCGACTCGCTGCCGAGCGAAAGCGTGGCGCTTCCCGTGTTGCTGACGGTGAAGGTCTGAGGAGTCGAGTCTCCGATGGCCTGGACGCCGTAGTTCTGCGACGTCGGGGCCACGGAGATATGGCACGTTTCGTCCACGCCGCCCGTGCAGTTGTTGTCCACTCCGTCGCACACTTCGGGCGCACCGGGGTTGATCGCCGGGTTCAGCGGGCTGCAGTCCGAGGCATCCAGCGCGCCGTCGTTGTCGTCGTCGGGGTCTGGCTGCGCGTTGAAGACGTACAGATCCCCGTTGCCGGCCTCCACATAGATCCGTCCGTTCGCCGCGGCGGGCTGCTTATTGTAGGCAATGTTGCCGGCATCCACCGTCACGTTGTCCACCTCGAGCCCGGTCTCTGCCTCCAGCACGTGCACTTTTCCGTCGGCTGCGGGGAAGTAGACGAATCCGTTCATGTAGATGGGAGCGCTGTTGACATCCGCCGGCGCCGGCACCTTCCAGATCAGGTCGCCGGTGGTGGCGTCCAGTGCGTAGAAGGCATCGCCAGGATAGCCGCCGGGGTTGACCGTGCCGAAGTAGATCGCTTTGCCATCGTAGGCCGGCGTGGATGCGGTGATGAACATGTCGTAGGGATCGAACTTCCAGCGCGCTTCACCCGTTGCCGCATCGATAGCGAGCAGGAACCCGGGGTAACCGCAGAGCCAACTCCCCGTGGGCACGTAGATCGTTCCCTGCGCGTACATCGGGATCGGGGCCGGACGATTGCAGTGCAGCCCCGGTGCCACCGCGAGAGGATTGCTCCAGAGAACGTTTCCGGTCGCCTGGTCCAGCGCATAGAACTTGTTCTCGGTGCGGACGAAGACCCTTCCTTCTGCCACCACGGCTCCCCCCTGCAGCAGCTGGGGGCCCATGGGGACGAACGACCGAGTCCAGAGGATCTCGCGGTCGGACAGGCGAAGGGCGACGACATTATTGTTCTGCGCTATGACGAAGAGCGTTCCATCGGCGGCTGTCAGAACATCGTAGGGCGCCCAAGGATAGATGTACGGGGGGAGACTCCACAGCAGCCCCCCCGTGGCCGCATCCAGAGCCACCAGGTGACTCTCGGCGTCGAATCCTTGACCCACGGTGGCCACCACCATCAGGACCCCCTGGTAGACCAGCGGAGTCTTCATGCGATTGGGCGGATCGCCGGCCTGGAACTCCCACAGGAGCGTCTCGGGGTCGTTGGCATCGCGTGCGCGCACATAGCCGTCGCGGCTCACGGTGTAGACCATTCCCCCGGCCACGATCGGTCCTTTCTCCTCATCGAGACCCTCAAAGGTGGGCGACGGCACCATGGTCTGCAGTGTCAGGGGGGGCTGGAAGTAGGCCGGGGAGGCTCCCTGCCTCGCCACGTTGTTGTGGAAGCCGGGCCACTCGGTCTCCGGCTGCTCGGACGCAGGGACGGCGGGGGTGGTGAACTGGAAGTACGCGCCGCCGTTGTCGTTGGTTGTCGTGTTCCCCTGCTCGTCCATCGCCGTCACGGAGAAGACGTAGGTCGTCCCGGGCCAGAGGTTGTCGAGCACGGCCTCGTGCTCGGTCACCAGGTGCTGGCCTCCGATCTCCCCCCCCACGGGTGGGTAGAATGAATAGCTCACCCACGCATCGGAGCGCTCATCGGTCTCCCAGGTGATCCATGCGCGGCGAGGAAGCAGATCGGCCACCGTGACATTCGAGATGACCGGCGGGACGTTGTCCACGACGGCCGTGGCCAACGAAACAGGACTGCCGCAGGAATCGGGCGTCAGGTCCTGGTACTGGGCGATGAGGGTGTCGCCTTCGATCACCTGGATGACGCCATCCCCCGGGATTCCGGTGGGCAGCAGCTGGAGCGGGATGTCCACGTAGAAGAAAGACGTGTTCGGGCCGTTCTCCTGCAATGTGAAGGACTGCGGAGAGTCGGTGAGCGAGTAGACGTTCACCGAGACCGTCTCGGCGACGGCCGGATTCGCGTTCGCTCCAATATCCGCGACGCTCACCCGGACGGGCGAAGTCACCGCGTAGCGTGAATTGTTGAAGCCGACAACCCCGCCCTGTGTGACCAACCGGCCGCTCGCGGCCAGCGCGTAGGGCTGGTACCCCCCCATGGGGACGTTCTTTCCGAACACCTTGACCGTCCAGACCCCGGGGACGACGTCGGACCGGACGATGACGCGCTCGACGTTGTTCAACGCATCGGCATCTTCATCGAACGGCTGGGGGGTCGACTCGGCCAGATTGTGCCCTCGGAACACATTGCCTTTGTAGATCACTCCGTCGGGGGAGTGGACCTCCAGGTCCAGGTTGTTGACCAACGCCGGCCTGGCAAAGACCATGGCCATGTAGTCGGACCAGACGAGGGTGACTTCGAGGGATTGACCTGTTCCTCCCACGATGAACTGGTGCTCGCCAAGCTCGTTGGTGGCCAACCCCGTGTCGTTGTCCACCAGGAAAAGCTGGCTGTCATCGCACTCGAAATGGAGCGAGCTGTCCAGGTGGACCCGTCCGAATCCCTGGTTGTTGTTCGGGTATTTCGTCTCGTCAAACGCGTACGCCTCGGCGCCGGTCATCTCCCTGGCGCCGTTGATCAGAATGGCCTTGACCAGCGCCCCTGAGGGGGAGGGCATCTCGTCGGCAGTCTGCGGCGTCCCGGAGGGATACCACCCGTCCATCAGGTACTGCCGAACCTGCGCGGCGGCTCCCGCCACGGAAGGCGTCGCCATGCTCGTTCCACTCATCTGCTTGTAGTCGTCGTAGCACACATCCCCCTCGGTGCAGATGGTGCCGCTGGGGTTGCAGATTTGTTCGAGCTGGCAGCCGCGGGCCGACCATATTCCCTGCCCCGGGGCCATCAGCTCGGGCTTGATGCGCCCGTCTTCCGCCGGCCCCCGGCTGCTGTCCTCCGCCACATCGTTCGACGCCGCACCGTTGCCCGTCGATCCAACCGTGATCTCGTTCTTGGCGAGCCCGTAGGCGTTGATGCTCCAGCGGGCCGGCCCCTCATCGCCAGCGGAGAACAGCGCCACGAAGTCGGGGTTGTTCCAGACGAAAGAATCGATGAACCGATCCTCGAGCCCGTAGAAAGACCCTTCGACGAGACCCCAGCTGCTGGTGTGGATCCAGGAGTTGCGGCTCGGGTCGATGGCCGCCAGGTAGAGCTGATACGGATCCGGGGTCCAGTTGATGATCCCATCCGAGTTGTCGAGGTCCTGAACGTGGATCTTCGCCCCGAAGGCCTGACCGTCGTGCGGCTCCAGCGATTCCACCGCCGAGTTGCCGGTGTCGACACCGTCCCCGTCATAGGCTCCCCATGTGCCGTCATCGCCGGCCGCTGATCCGGCCACGTGGGTGCCATGGCGATCCGGGCCGTTGTCCTTGTTGTCACCCTGGTCCGGTTCCGGTTCATAGTAGGCCGTGACCTTGCGGTGCAGCGCGCCGGCCGTGGCGTGGGCCGGGTCCTCGAACGCGTCGTGCTTGTAGTCCAGTCCCGTGTCGGCCACGGTGATGATCTGCCCCTCACCTGTGAGGCCGTGATCGTGCACGGGCGTGCCGTGCGTGACGGGATCGTTGCTTTGTAGTGTCCACCGGGCCACGTCGTTGAAGGGATGGACGGGCAGCTCGCGCTCTATCCAGAGCACTTCAGGCTCACGTGCCAGGGCTTCCAGCGCCGCCCTGCGGATCTCGACGCGCACGGGAGCGCCGTGATACTGCCCGCTCTTCTTGAGCTTGCCGCCGGCCCGGCCGAGCGCCCGGGTCACGGCCGGAGTGGCCTCGGGCTCCATGGCCAGAACCTGCACCGTGAGGCGCTCTCGGCTGTCCGCGCGCTTGCCCGGGGCGAGGGGCTTGCCCAGGCGGCGCTCCAGCGCACGGTTGAGCTTCTCGTCCATCGCCGGGTCCAGCGACGGGCCCAGCTTGAACGCGGGCTGAAATAGCCCGCTCCATCGCACGAAGGGAAGCGCCCGGACCCGCTCCATGACGGGCTCCGACGCCCGGACCACGTAGGCATCCTCGGGAGCGTAGTGGAGGATCACGGCGCCGGCCTTTTCCAGGCCGCGCCTCATCTCCTGGGTGATGATGCCGTTCATCTGGACGATGTGGTAATCGTCTTCGTAGCGTCCCCGGGCCTGAGCACGAAGGGACTCAGGGAAGTCGGGCATCCCCTGGAGCGGATCGAACCGGTATCCGTTGAGGCCGATGAAGCGGGGCTTTCCGGCGTCGCGCGCCGGCGGCGTCTTGGCCGCCGTCAGCCCGATCATCAACGTCGCCAGCAGAAAGAACAGTCCCGCGATCCGCCAGTGCGAGCTGGTCTGAACTCCACGATCCCGACTTGCCCGGTTCGTACCCATGATCCCTCCCCATGGCGCGGCCGACTACGAGCCCAGGGCCGAAGCCCGTGAGCGTCCGTCTGTGCTCTTGTCGGTGATCTATTGGGAGGAGACGGGAGATGGTTCCCGTGGATCGAGAATTGTTCAGCGCGCCTTGTCGAACAGGCCGATCTGGAGGATCTTCTCGCGCGGGAACTCGATGGGGTACTTGTTGCTGTAGCACGCGGTGCAGAACCCGTTGCTTCCTTCCTGCTCGGACCCCGACACCGCCTTGAGCATGCCGTCGAGGCTCAGGTACGACAGCGTATCGGCGCGCAGGTGCTTGCGTATCTCCTCCACCGAATGGGAGGCCGCGATCAGCTCGGAGCGCAGGGGGGTGTCCACCCCGTAGTAGCAGGGTCCGATGGTGGGCGGGCACGAGATGCGCATGTGCACCTCTTTGGCCCCCGCCTCGCGCACCATGCTGACCAGCTTGCGCGAGGTGGTGCCGCGCACGATGGAGTCGTCCACCAGCACCACGCGCTTGCCCTCGAGCACCTCGCGCACCGGGTTGAGCTTCAGTCGCACGCCGAAGTGCCGGATGCTCTGCGTGGGCTCGATGAAGGTCCGGCCGATGTAGTGGCTGCGCACCAGGCCGTGGTCGTACGGGATCCCTGACTCGGCCGCGTAGCCCATGGCCGCGTACACCCCCGAGTCGGGGATGGGCACCACGATGTCCGCCTCGGCGGGGGCCTCTCGGGCCAGCTCCATGCCCAGCCTCTTGCGCACCCGCGAGACGTTGCGCCCCCACAGCAGCGAGTCGGGCCGCGCGAAGTACACGTACTCGAAGATGCAGGCGTGGCGGGGGGTCGGCGGGAAGGGACGGTAGGACTTCAGATCGCCCCCTTTGATGACCACCACCTCGCCCGGCTCGATGTCGCGCTCGAAGGTGGCCCCTACCAAGTCGAGCGCGGTCGTCTCGGACGTGATCACCCACGAGCCGTCCAGTTTGCCGAGCGACAGCGGCCTGAATCCCATCGAGTCGCGCACCCCGATCATCCGGTCCTTGGTGAGGAAGGCCAGCGAGTAGGCCCCGCGCACCTGCGTCAGGGCGTCCACCACGGCGTCTTCGATCTCGCGCTGGTGGCTGCGGGCGATGAGGTGCAGCACCACTTCGGTGTCCGACGTCGATGTGAAGATCGACCCGTCGCATTCCAGGTTGGAGCGGAGCCGATCGGCGTTCACCAGGTTGCCGTTGTGCGCCACGGCGATCTCGCCCTTGTGCGAGCGCACGCGCATCGGCTGGGCGTTCTTGATGTCGCTGGTGCCGGCGGTGGAGTAGCGCACGTGGCCGATGCCGGACGCGCCGGGGAGGCGGCTCAGCCGCTCGGATCCGAAGATGTCCGCCACCTGGCCCATCCCGATCTCGCGGTACAGCCGGTCTCCGTCGGAGGTCACGATGCCGGCCGACTCCTGGCCGCGGTGCTGCAGCGCGTGCAGGCCCAGGTACACGATGTTGGCCGCCTCGGGATGCCCGAGGATGCCGAACACGCCGCACTCGTCATGGAAGCGGTCGTCGTCGTGGTGGGCCGTCATGCGGGCGTCATCCGTCGTCATCGTCCGTTCACCGGGGCCCGTTCGGGCTTCATCAGCCCAGGGAACCCAGAGTGCCACACCTGGTGCAGATGCGCCACGTCCCGCGCCACCAGCGGCTCGCCCCCCCCGGCCCTCACCACCAGCCGCGCCCCCCGCACCCGCCCGATGACCCGCAGGGGGGGCCGGCGCCCCGGAAGCGAGGCCACCACCTGCTCCAGGGCCGGAAGGTCCTTCTCGCGCAGCGACAGGATGACGCGCGACGCGGTTTCGCCGAACAGCAGGGCGTCTTCGCGCACCCCGGCGGGGAGGTCCACGTCGGCCCCGCGCAGGGGGGCCCCCGTGCCCAGGGCGTCGCACCCTCCGATGCAGGCCTCGGCCAGGGCGATCCCCAGCCCTCCGTCCGACACGTCGTGGGCCGACCTGACGATGCCGGCTTCGATCGCCCGCACCACCGTCTCCTGCACGGCCGCCTCCAGCGCCAGGTCGAGCCCGGGCGGGGCCCCTTCCTCGCGCCCGTGCACCAGGGCCAGGTACTCCGAGGCCCCCAGCTCCTCGCGCGTCTCGCCCAGCAGCACGATCAGGTCCCCTTCGTCCTTGAACCAGGACGTGGTGGCCAGCCCCGCGCGGGCCAGCAGCCCCACCATGACGATGGTGGGGGTGGGGGCCACGGCACGGCCGTCGGTCTCGTTGTACAGCGACACGTTCCCCGAGACGATGGGGGTCCCCAGGTGCCGGCACGCCTCGGCGATCCCTTCGACCGCGCGCGCGAGCTGCCACATGATCCCGGGATTCTCGGGGTTGCCGAAGTTGAGGCAGTCGGTGGCCGCCAGGGGGCGTCCTCCCGAACAGGCCACGTTGCGGGCCGACTCGGCCACCGCGTGCGCCCCGCCCAGGTACGGATCGAGCATGCAGTACCGCGGGTTGCAATCCGACGACATGGCCAGGGCGCGATCGCCCGGCCCGGGGACCCGCACCACCGCCGCGTCGGCGCCGGGGCGCACGATGGTGCCGGCGCGCACGGTGTGGTCGTACTGGCGCCAGACCCATTCGCGGGAGCAGAGGTTGGGCGAGCCCAGCATCCGATCGAGCACGTTCCCCATGTCTGATGGCACCGGCACGCTCGACAGGTCCAGCCTGCGGCGCGTTTTGAACTCCGGCGGCTCGCTCATCGGCCTCTCGTACACGGGCGAGGCGTCCGACAGCGGGGCGGCGGGCACCACAGCCACCGCGCGGCCTTCTTCCAGGATCCTCGCGCAGCCGTCGGAGGTCACCTCGCCGATCACGGCGGCGTCCAGGTCCCACTTGCGGATGATGGCCAGCGCTTCGGCCTCACGCCCGCGCCGCACCACCATGAGCATCCGCTCCTGCGACTCCGAGAGCATCACCTCGTAGGGCGTCATCCCCGTCTCGCGGCGCGGCACCTTGGCCAGATCGATCACCACGCCGGTCCCCGCCCGCCCGGCCATCTCCAGCGTGGAGCAGGTCAGGCCGGCCGCGCCCATGTCCTGGATCCCGACCAGAAAGTCCCCCTTCATCAGCTCCAGCGACGCTTCCAGCAGGAGCTTCTCGGTGAAAGGATCGCCCACCTGCACCGTGGGCCGGCGGGCCTCCTTGTCCGACTCGAAGACGTCGGAGGCCATGGTGGCCCCGTGGATGCCGTCGCGCCCGGTCTTCGACCCGAAGTAGATGACCGGGTTGCCGGGCCCCTCGGCCTTTCCCAGGAAGATCCCATCGCGGCGCGCCACACCCAGGGTGAAGGCGTTCACCAGGATGTTGCCGTTGAACGACGGATGGAACGTGACCTCGCCGCCCACTGTGGGGACCCCGATCGAGTTGCCGTACATCGAGATGCCGTGCACCACCCCGGAGACGAGGTAGCGCATGCGCGGAGCGTCGGGGCTGCCGAACCTCAGCGCGTTGAGCGAGGCGATGGGCCGGGCCCCCATGGTGAACACGTCGCGCAGGATCCCGCCCACCCCGGTGGCCGCCCCCTGCACGGGCTCGATGAACGAGGGATGGTTGTGGCTCTCCATCTTGAAGACCGCCACGTCCCCGTCCCCGATGTCCACGACACCGGCGTTCTCGCCGGGTCCCTGGACGACCTTCGGCCCGGTGGTGGGGAGCTTGCGAAGGTGGACCTTGCTCGACTTGTAGGAGCAGTGCTCCGACCACATGGCCGAGAAGATCCCCAGCTCGGTGTGGTTGGGGACGCGCCCCAGCACCTGCCGGCAGCGGGCGTATTCCTCCTCGGACAGCCCGTGCTGGCGCACCAGCTCGGGCGTGATCTCCGGCTCCTGCGCGCGTCCGCTCATGCCGCCGCCGTCGCCCCCGAAGCCACCAGCGACTCGAAAAGCACCCGCCCTTCGGCGTTCCCCAGCAGGGTCTCCGCGTTGCGCTCGGGGTGCGGCATCAGGCCGAAGACGTTCCCCTGCTCGTTCATGATCCCCGCGATCGCCCGCTCCGACCCGTTCACGTTGAAGCGATCGTCCAGCGCGCCGTCGGGAGCGGTGTACCGGAACAGCACCTGCCCCTCCCCTTCGAGCCGGTCCAGCACCGCGGGCGGGGCCGTGTAGCTTCCCTCGCCGTGGGCGATGGGCATGGTCAGGACCTCGCCCGCCCGGCAGCGCGAGGTGAAGCGCGTGCCGGCGCGCTCAACGCGGATCCAGACGTCCCGGTTGATGAACGACACGTCGCGGTTGCGCATCAGGGCGCCCGGCAGGAGCCCCGCCTCGGTGAGCACCTGGAAGCCGTTACAGATCCCCACCAGCGTGGCGCCGCGCCGGGCGTGGGCGTCCACGGCCGCCATGATCGGCGAGAAGCGCGCGATCGCCCCGCAGCGCAGGTAGTCGCCGTGCGCGAAGCCACCGGGCAGGATCACCGTGTCGAAGCCCTTCAGGCTGGTCTCCTTGTGCCAGACGAACTCCGCCGGCTGCCCCAGCACGTGCTTCATCACGTGGTAGGCGTCGTGGTCGCAGTTCGATCCCGGAAACACCACGATGGCGGTCTTCATCGCGGCGTCTCGTCGACGATCTCGAAGCGGTACTGCTCGATGACGGTGTTGGCCAGCAGCGTCTCGCACATGGCCTTCACCCGCGAGGCGGCCTGCTCGCGTGAGACCCCCGCCAGCCGCACCTCGATCATCTTGCCCACCCGCACGTCGTCCGCCTCGGTGTAGCCCAGGGAGTGCAGCGCCCCGTGCACCGCCTTGCCCTGCGGATCCAGCACCGATGGCTTCAGCGTGACGTACACCACCGCCTTCATGCGAAGACCCTCTCGAAAGTCGCGTCCACGTGCTTGAGATGTCGCTCCAGGTCGAATGCGTCGTCGATCTCCTGGCGGGTGAGCCGGCTGGTGATGCGCGGGTCCGCCA
This sequence comes from Candidatus Polarisedimenticolia bacterium, assembly GCA_050747525.1. Lineage (GTDB taxonomy): Bacteria > Acidobacteriota > Polarisedimenticolia > JACPZX01 > DASXTC01 > JBOGOC01. The sequence continues at coordinate 29,028 of JBOGOC010000092.1, forward strand.
GCACCAGATCCTTGAACAACGCGCCGGTGTCCCAGCATTTCATGGCCGCTTCCTGCACGGCGGCGTAGGCCTCCTCGCGGGAGGACCCCTTGCGGGTGACCGCCAGCAGGAGCGCCCCCGAATAGATCAGGCCGCGGCTGCTCTCCAGGTTGGCCCGCATCCGGTCCGGGTAGACCCGCAGCCCCTGCATGACCCCGGTAAACTTGTCCAGCATGTAGTCCAGCAGGATGGAGGAGTCGGGCAGGATCACGCGCTCCACCGAGGAATGGGAGATGTCGCGCTCGTGCCACAAGGCGACGTTTTCCAGCCCCGCCACGAGGTTGGAGCGCAGAAGGCGCGCCAGTCCGGCGATCTGCTCGCACAGCACCGGGTTGCGCTTGTGCGGCATGGCCGACGACCCCTTCTGCCCTTCGGCGAAGGGCTCCTCGGCCTCCCTCACCTCGGTGCGCTGCAGGTGGCGGATCTCGGTGGCGAACTTCTCCAGCGACGCGCCGGCCAGGGCCAGGGCGGCCAGGTACTCGGCGTGCAGGTCGCGCTGCAGGATCTGCGTGGAGATGGGGGCGGGGCGCAGGCCCAGCTTCGCGCACACGCGCGCCTCCAGATCGGGGGACAGATGCGCGTAGGTCCCCACCGCGCCGGAGATCTTCCCCACGCGCACCGTCTCGCGAGCGGTCTCCAGACGGGCGATCTGGCGCGCCATCTCGTCGTGCCAGAGGGCCAGCTTCAGTCCGAAGGTGGTCGGCTCGGCGTGGATGCCGTGGGTGCGGCCGATCATGGGCGTGCGGCGGAACTCGCGCGCCCGCTTCGCCAGGACCTCCTTGAGCCCCCGGGCCTTCTCGAGCAGCAGGTCGCACGCCTGCACCAGCTGCAGCGACGTGGCCGTGTCGAGCATGTCGGACGACGTCAGCCCCAGGTGCACGTAGCGGGACGCCTCCCCCACCTTCTCGCCCACCGCCGTCAGGAAGGCGATCACGTCGTGGCGCGTCCGGGCCTCGATCTCGCGCACGCGGACGGGGTCGACGGCCGCCTTCTCGCGGATGGCGGCGGCCGCCTGCGCCGGAATCTCGCCCGTCTCGGCCATCGCCTCGGCCACGGCCACTTCCACCCGCAGCCAGCAGGCCAGCTTGGTCTCCTCGTCCCAGATCCGCCCCATCGCGGGGAGGGTGTAACGCTCGATCATGTCTCCACCACCTCGCTCACGCGGTCCTGCCACGCGACGTGCACCGCCACGCCGGACCGGCCGGCCCGCTCCAGCGCCGCGCGCCCGGCCCGGCGCGCCAGACCGGGCGTGTTGTTCGTGTCACTCAGATGCGCCAGCACCAGATGCCGCGTGGCCGCTCCCGCCACCTCGGCCACCAGAGACCCCATCGCCTCGTTGGACAGGTGGCCGTGCCGGCTCGCGATCCGCTGCTTCACGCTCCACGGATACGGGCCGTCGCGCAGGAGGTCGGCGTCATGGTTCGACTCGGTCACCAGCACCTCGCAGGCCCGCAGCCGCTCGCAGGCCAGGCGCGTGGGGTATCCCAGATCGGTGGCATATCCGAGCCTCGTCCCTTCGCATGACACCACCACCCCCACGTTGTCCACCGCGTCGTGCGGCAGGGAGAAGGTCTCCACCTCCAGATCACCCACGCTGTAGAGGGCCGAGGCCTCGCTCAGGCACAGGGCCGCCACTCCGAGCGTATCGAGCCCCGCCGCGCGGGCGGTGGCCGGGGTGGTGTGGATGGCCGCGCCGAAGCGGCGGCTGAACCGTGCCGCTCCACGCACGTGGTCGCCGTGCTCGTGGGAGACGATCACGGCGTCCACGCTCTTGGGGCTGCAGCCCACCTGCTGCAGCCGCCGAGCCGTCTCGCGCGCGGACAGGCCGCAGTCGATCAGCAGGCGCCCGCGCCGGCCTTCCACGAGGGTGCAGTTGCCGGAGCTTCCGCTCCCCAGGACGACCACTCTGAGTCCTATGGTCAACCCTCCCGAGGGTCAGTCAGGACGAGCCGGTCGATCCGAAACCTGCCACTCCGCGGGCCGAGGGGGGAAGCTCGTCCACCTCGATCAGGTCCACGGTGGGCACCTTCTGGAACACCATCTGGGCGATGCGGTCCCCGGGCCGGATGACCACGGGCTCGGACCCCAGGTTGACCGCCACCACGCGCACCTCCCCGCGGTAGTCCGCGTCGATGGTGCCCGGAGTGTTGAGCATCGTGAGCCCGGCGGCGATGGCCAGGCCCGAGCGCGGGCGCACCTGCGCCTCATAGCCGGCAGGGATGGCCAGGGCGAAGCCGGTGGGCACGAGCGCTCTCTGTCCCGGCTCGAGCCGCAGCGGCTCGTCCAGGCACGCGCGCAGATCCACCCCCGAGCTGCCCGGGGTCGCCGCCTGGGGGATGGGCAGGCCGTTTCCCGGCAGCCGCCGGTAGAAGACCCTGATGTGCTCCGCGCCGCTCACGTCAGAAGCGTATCCGGTCGGGTGTCACGTCGAACTGCGAAAGGTTCCCCAGCACCGCGAGGGTGCAGCGGTCGGGCATCAGCAGCGTGCGCGACAGCCGCAGCACGTCGTCGCGGGTGACGCTCTCGATGCCGTCGGCGATCTCGTCCAGCGAGAACTGCCGATCGTAATAGATGTCCTGCCTGGCCAGGTTGCTCATCCGGCTGGAGGATGATTCCAGGCTGAGCATGAGGCTTCCCTTGAGATGATCCTTGGCCGCGCGCAGCTCGGCGTCGCTGATGCTCATCTCCTTGAGCAGCGACAGCTCGTCGCAAACGCGCTTCACCACCTCGTGCCCGCCCCCGGGGCGGGTGGCCGCGTAGATCATGAGGTAGCCGGTGTCCAGGAAGGAGTTGATGGAGGAGAAGACCGTGTAGGCCAGCCCGCGCTCCTCGCGGATGCGCTGGAACAGCCGGGAGGACATGGTCCCTCCCAGGATCGTATTCATCAGATACCCGGCGTACCGGTCGTCGTGCCCCTGCCGGTAGGCCTCCACGCCCAGGCACAGGTGCAGCTGCTCGAGGTCTTTCTTCTCGCGGGTCACGATGCCGCCGTGGGCGCGCGGCGGGTTCACGGTGCGGCCGCCGCCGTTGGCCGGCATTCCGGCGAAGGCCTTGTGGATGTCGTCGAGAAACCTCTCGTGCTTCAGGTTGCCGGCCGCGGCGATGACCACGCTCCCCGGGTTGTAGGCTTCCTTGAAGTACTTCATGAGCTGAACGGTGCCAAGCGCGGTCACCGACTCGACGGTCCCCTGGATGGGGCGGCCCAGCGGGTGCGCCTGCCAGAAAGTCTGCGTGAACAGGTCGTACACCAGCTCGTCGGGGCTGTCCTCGACCATCTTGATCTCTTCGAAGATGACCTGCCGCTCTTTCTCGATGTTCTGCGGGTCGAACCGCGGGTGCAGCACGATGTCGGACAACAGATCCACGGCCACCGGGAGATGGTCGTCCAGGACGCGCGCATAGAAGCAGGTGTATTCCTTGGACGTGAACGCGTCGCACTGCCCCCCGATCGCATCGATGGTGCGGGCGATCTCGGCGGAGGTGCGCTTCTCGGTCCCCTTGAACAGCAGGTGCTCGATGAAGTGGGAGACGCCGTTCTCGTCGGGCTCCTCGTGGCGGGACCCCTGCTTGAGCCACACGCCCAGGGTCACCGAGCGCAGGTTGGGCATCTCCTCGGTGAGGATGGTGAGCCCGTTGGGAAAGACTTCCTTCCTGTGCATCACCGTTGCCTTGGATGTTGGGGACGGGTCGCCGGAGCGGCGGCCCCGGGCGCGGGAGACGACGATCCCGCAAGAGGTGTGAACTATAACACCGTGGTGCGATGCAGTTCAAGAAGGTTGGTTGGGATCCTCTTCCTCACCCTCGCCTTCCTCGTCCTCGCCCTGTGTCTCTTCGTCGTCAGGAGGCTCCTCGTCCTCGTAGTCCTCGTCCTCCTCGCCCTCCTCGTCCTCCTCGTACTGCTCGTCCTCGCCCCCCTCCTCCCGTTCACGCTGTTCCTTCTCGCGCTGGTCCTTGAGCATCTGGCGTCGGCGATTCTCGCGCTCCTGGTAAAGGTTCCTCTCCTTGGGAGCCGCTCCGGGATGGAGCGTGAAGGGGTTGGTGGCATCGCCGATCCCCTTCTGTAGAGGAACGTTGACGCCCTTGGTCCCGCTCGCCGGGCCTCCCATGGTCTCCTGCCCTTCCAGCAGCGTGGTGAACGCCCAGTCGTTGAGGTTGGCCAGGTTCTTGTAGATCTTCAGGCCGCTCTCCTTGGTCTTGTGCACCACGCCGACGATGGGGAGCCCCTGCTGCTCTCCGCCGCGGGCTTCGAATTCGTCGGGGGTCATCTCCGAGTATCCCGAGATGTCCTCTCCCGGGGATTTCTTCCGCCTGTCGATGCCGTCCAGGTCGGCAAACGGGTCGGTTTTGGCCTGGATCCCGCCCCGCGGGCCTGCGCCGAACGAGCCTCCGCCGGAATCCCCGAACGGGTTGCTGAGGTCCCGGCGGCTGGCGTACGGGTTGATGAACCCCTTGCCGGTGGGCGACAGGTAGACCTTGCCCCAGGAACCGTCCTCCTGCAGGGGATCCTTGTAGAGCTTGCGGATGTAGCGGTGGCGGTGCGGGCCCGGCTGCATGAGCAGCTTCAGCTCCAAGGGGAAGCTGCCGGTCTCCTTCTGATAGAAGGAGATGGCGCGGGCGTACTCCTCCCCGCGGAAGATCAGCTCCGCCTCGGCGTCGCGCCTCATGATGAAGACCCAGCTCTGCCCGGCCACCGTGAGCAGGATCAGCATCACGGCCACCAGCACCATGAGTCCCACCAGCAGGTGCCCCGCCTCTCGCTTCATGGCTTCACTCCCGCATCTCACTGCACGTTGTCGATGATCCTGAACGGCGGCGCCGAGAAGGTGTTGGTCCGGTCCTGCGCCGTGATGAAGAAGTCGCAGATCCCGTCACGGTTGGTGTTGGGGTCGGCTGACGCGCTCGTGCACTGCTGCTGGCAGAGAGTGCTGTTGGGCTCGAAGGTGGAGAGCGCCAGACCGTTGATGTCCGAGTTGATCTGCCCCGGCGTGAAGCTGCCGTTCATCTCGCCAGTCGTCCCGAAGATGACCAGCACGCCGGGCGCCGGGTCGCCGTCGGTCTCGAACACCTCCACGATGACATTCAGGTCCGTCGTGCAGTCCTCCAGGATGGCGGGCACCACGTTCAGGATGAAGGTGGCCAGGTTCCCAGGCACGGTCTGCACCTGCGTCGTCCCGGTGATGTTGCCGGATCGCGCGGTGACGGTCACCGAGGTGGCGGTGCCGAGCTTGGACCGGGCCTGACCCAGATCGTCGGTGGTCAGAAAGGTGTCCGCCGGCGGATCCAGATCCCCTCCCGTGGTGGAGAAGGTGACCTCCTGGTTGTCGAGGAGCGTGCCGTTCTTGGACCGAACGGTCGCGGTGATCGTGCTGAAGCCCACCCCGTTGGTCGGCACGATGACCGTCTGCGGGTTGGCGCTGACGTTGACCGTCGAGTCGGAGGGTGCCGTCGGATCCCCTGCGTCGTCGCAGGCCGCCAGGACGGCGGCAGCCGTCAGGAGCAGGGCTGGCGCGGCGGCCCTCGTCCATCTGTTCTTCATGATGCCTCCAGAGATGTTTCGTTCCACACGGCGCTCACCATTCGGACATGTCCTCCCCGCTGAGGGATTGCTGCGTCGCGCCGCTTTGCACGTCGAAGATGCCTGGTGAGGTGGCCGCCTCCTCTTCGGGAAGCGGGTCGTCGCTCGCCTCGGCGTAGATGAGCCTCCAGGTCGAAGTCGAATTGGTGAAGGGATCCGTGGGGACCTCCCTCAGGTATCCCTCCTCCACCAGCGCCTCGAGGCTCTCCGGATAGCGCGCCTTGTCGGCGAAGTACTGATCGATCGCCTCGCGCATGGTGTGCAGGTCGCTCTTGAGCACGGCCTCCCGGGCCCTCGTGGGGGCCGTCTTGAACTGGGGGATGGCGATGGCCGCCAGGATGCCGATGATCGAGACGACGATGATCAGCTCGATGAGGGTGAATCCGCGCTCGTTCATGGGTTTTTGCATGGCGTCACCATGTGTTGTAGGGCGTGCCGTCCAGCCCCGTGGACTCGCTGGTTGTGTACACGTCGAAGACGTTCTGCCGCCCCCAGGACAGCGAGTTGGGGTCATCCTGAAGCGATCGCAGGCCCCACTCGGTGGTGTTGGTCATCGGGTCCTTGGGGATGCGGCGCAGGAAGCGCAGCTTCTTGTCGATCGCTCCCACCTGCGGGGCCCCGTCCACCAGGATCTCGAGGTCTTTGGGATAACCCTCCGTCTCGAGCCCTTCCTGCTGGAGGAGGCCGGCGTCCGCGTACTTCTTGAACATGTCGATGGCCGTGCGCATCTCGCGCAGAGCCGACTTCAGCTCCAGCTCCTTCTGCCGCCTGATGGCCGTTTTCGCCACGGGAAGCGCGGCCGCCGACAGGATCAGCAGGATGGCGATGGTGATCATCACCTCCAGGTAGGTGAGGCCGGCCTGCGTGTGCTTGCGCGTCATCGGCTCATCCTCCCACCGTGATCTCCGCGTCCACGGAGTTGACGGTCAGCGCGCCGCCCTCGAAGGTCTCGGCCCGCACCGGCCCGAAGCCCACGCGGGCCTTGCCGGCGGCCAGGGCGCGGAATCTCACCGCCGCCAGCGCGCCGCCGCGCGAGATGCCCGCCGATCCGCCCAGCCGGGTCAGCTCGACCTGCACCTGGCCGGGGCCCGTCTTGGTGGCGGAGAACTGCGTCTGGGTGCCGTCGCTCTTCATGATGATCCCTTCCAGCGCGGAGTCGAAGTCCACGGTGGCTGGATCATAGGTCAGCGTGAAGGCCACCTTCTGCAGATTGGTGACGTTGTTCACCAGCAGGTTGAGCGAGAAGGTCCCTCCCGTGACCACGCTCAGCCGGGCCGGGGCGATGGTCATGTTCATCGGCCCTGCGGCGGCGGGTGGGACTCCCTGCGGCGCGGCCGCGGCGTTCGGGTCGACCGCCTGCGGTGCCGGCGCCGGAGGCTGCTCTTGCTCCATCTGCTCCTCTAGAGGAAGGTCGTCCTCCTCGACCTCTTCCTCCATCGGCACCTCCGTCGGGGGCGCCGCCGCGCCCGGGCCGGTTGGAGGCTGCCCGCCCGGCGCGGGCCGCTGCCCGGGTGTCTGAGCCGGAGCCGGCGCCTGGCCCGGCGCGCCGGCCGCGGGGGCCGCGTTGGGATCGGCGGCCGCCTCGGCCTCTTCCTCGGCCTCCTCGTCCTCACCCTCCGCGCTGGTCTCGTCGGTGGTGAAGGGCGTGGCGAACACGCTGCCGGCGTCACCGCGCAGACGCGGGTTGCTCTCGTTGCCGATCCACAGGGCCTCCAGGTCCTCGGGCCTCAGGTCCGGGATGCGGATGATGTGCGGCGTGAGCGTCAGGATCAGGTCGGTCTCGCGGCGCGTGTCGGCCTTGGTGGAGAAGATCTTGCCCAGCCCGGGGATGTCCATGATTCCGGCCACGCCCGAGCGCCCGCTGGTGCCGTCGTCCCGGATGAGACCGGCCAGCAGGTTCGACTCCCCGTCCTTGAGCCGGATGACGGTGTTGATCTGGCGGGTGTTGATCGAGGGCTGGCTCACCCCCTGCCCCGCGTCCACCAGCTCGCCCAGCTGACTCACCTCCACGTTGAGCTTGAGGGTCACCTCCCTGTTGTGGTGCACACGCGGCTCGATCTCGATGACGATACCCACTTCCTGGTAGGTGAACGACGTGATCGGGACCACCGACCCTCCCACCGTTCCGGTGGTGTTGAAGGTGGTGGTGGGGATGGGGACCGAGTCCCCGATGTGCAGGTTGGCCTTCTCTCCCTCGGTGACGCGCAGCTGCGGCTTGGCGATGGTGCGGGTGCCGCTGTCGGTCTTGAGGAAGTCGAGCGTGACCCTGGGGATGGGGCCCAGGCTGTACAGGCCCAGCTGGTTGAGGATCCCCAGGTTGTTCAGCGGCACGCGATCGGGCCCGTCCCACTGCACGTTGAACTGACGCGGGGTGATGTTGATCCCCAGCGTCTTGCTGATGGTGCGGCTGATCTCCAGCAGCTCGACGTCCACGATCAGCTCGGCTTTGGCCTTGTCGTTGGCCTCGATGATCTTCGCCGCGATGGCGATCTTGTTGGGCGTGTCGCGGATGGTGATGGCGTTGAGCTGCTGGTTCTGCACCACCTTGCGTGCGTCCAGCATGGTGCGCAGCAGCGACTGCACGTCCTTGACGTCGGCGTTGGACAGGAAGAAGGTCTTGATGACCTCGTCCTCCAGCTCGCGCCGCTTCTGCTGGTTGTCGTCGGCGATGATGATGGTGTTCTCGTCGAGGACCTTGAAGAAGTGCTTGTTGGTGAACATGAGCGTGTCCATGGCCTTCTCGAAAGGCACGTTGTCCAGCTCGATGCTCACCTTCTTGGTCAGGTCCAGCTTCGGATCGTAGAGGAAGTTGATCCCGGTGGACTTGGACAGCACGTCGTAGATCTTCCCCACCTCGAAGTCGCGGAACTTCAGTGCCACGGGGATGTTAGAGCGTGGGTTGAGCAGCGGAGCGCCGCGCGTCTTGCGGGCGGCCTCCTTCATTTTCTCCAGCTCGGTCTGGCCGATGAGCGAGCGGGCCTTCTGCCATTCCTGCATGGCGCGGTCGAGCGCCTGGGCGGCGAAGCTGTTGATCGGGTCCAGAGTAACCGTCTGCTGGAGCTCACCGATGGCCATCTCCAGCTGGCCCGCCGCCTGGTACTTCTTGGCCTTCTCGAGATGGACCTGCGAGGCCCTGAGCTTCGCGCGGCTCAGCGCGATCGTCCAGCGCGTGTTGGTGGGGTCCATGGACGCCAGCCGCGCGTAGGCCAGCACGGCCTGGTCGTACTCTCCGGCGGCCTCCTGGCGCTCGCCGATGCTGGCCAGCTTGCCGGCGGCGCAACCGGCCGCCCCCATCACGACACACATCGCCAGCGCCAGAGCGCCGGCCCTCGACAGTTTCCACCCCACGCGGTGCGCTCCTTTGCTATCGACCAAGATGAAGTTTCCTCGTCTCGTCCTTGTGATTGGGATCGACGTACCCGATGAGGGCGTATTCCGGCCCGATCGAAAGGACCTTGAACTGCCCCATGAGGACCTCACCCTGGCGCGCCATCATCACCTTGTCACCCTCGAGAAAGACGCCCAGCTTCCTGTCCGACGAGCCCAGCATCCCCATCAACTTGAAGTTCACCGCAGGCGCCACGGGCTTGGGCGGGGGCGGAGGAGGCAGCTTCGCCTGCTGCTCCGCCAGCCGTGCCGCTTCCTGGCGCTGCTGCTCGGCCAGCGCATCCGCCTGCACGCGCTGCTCCTCTTCGATTCTCTTCTGCTCGCGCAGCCTGATCTCCTCGGCGGCGAGAGCCGCTTCGGTCGCCTTGCGCTGGGCCTCCAGCTCGGCGGGCGTGGGCGGTGGGGGCGGCGGGGGCTTGCGATGGCCGTACTGGAACAGGTTGCGATCGGCCTCTGAGTCGATCCGCTGGTTCGGGTCCAGCACGAGCCACGGATTGATCGTGGAGACGTCCTTGATGGAGTTCATCACGGCCACCACGTCGATCGCCGGCACGTCCGCAGGTCCGGCCACCGCCTCCCTGGTGCCGAGGCCTGTGCCGAAGCGCAGGTAGACCACCACCAGCACCACCAGCACGCCCAGCAGGGAGGCCTGCCTTCGCGTCTCGCGCGACATCAGGCTTTCCTCCTGTTCCGGCCCCGGGTGGACTTCGCCGTGTCGTCGGGCATCTCGGGATCGAGGAAATAGGTCGACACGGCGATGCTCAGCCCGAGGATCACCCCGCCCTCCTTCGAGCTGGACAGCTCGATGGAGTTGATGATGATGAACTGCTCGGACTTCTCGATCGTCTCGATGAACTCGCGCAGGCTCTCGTACGACCCGGTGAGAGGCATCGCCGCCCCGAACCGCGCGATCTTGTCCTTGGTGGGAGCCGCCTCGGCCGCGTAGTTGATCGACTTGACATCGATCTTGAACCGCTCCGCGATGGCGCGGATCTCCCTCTGGAAGGCGATCATCCGCTCGGCTTTGGTCGCCAGCACGTCCTGGTAGAACTTCTGGAGGTCCGTGCTGCCCGCCATCACGCGGTCACGCTCGGTCTTCAGGGTCTCGACCTCCTTCTGCCGCCGGGTGACCAGGTCGGACAACCGGACGGACTCTTCCTGCAGGCGCCCCTGCTCTCGCGCGCGCGGCAGGTTCACCAGGAAGGTGAAGGCCAGGTTGAGCCCCAGCCACGCCAGCACGATCCCGATGATGACCGGCGACTTCTCGCGGACATCGAACTCGGCCAGGTAGCTCGCGGTCGTCGTCTTCTTCATGGCTTCACCGGGGCGTTGGGATCGGCGGCGGGGGCGGGTGCGGGCCCCTGGCCGGCCTTGGCTTTTGCCCTGGCCTTGCCGGCGTTCCTGGGAATGACCCGCGAATTGATGAATTCCAGCCTGCCGAACCGCTTGATGAACTCCTCGTCGCTGAGCTTCGTGGGATCCATCTCCAGCGACTCGGGCCCCTGGCTCTGGGCTTCCGGCTCGGCGGTCGGGGGGGCGGGCGACGCGGCCTGCGCCCCGGACGGCACGGGCGACGGCTGGGCCGGAGACGTGGCGGCCGGCGACGTCACGGGCTGGCCCCCGGGCGCGGCGACGACCGGGTCCGGCACGACAGCCGGGATCTCCGGTGCAGAGGACGAGGAGCCGTCCGGCGCGCCTGGCGCTCCGGCCGAGAGCGCCACCGGCGCTTCAGCCGCGGGGGCCGTCCCGCCCGCCGGCTGCGCGGCCTCCAGCGTGTCCTTGCCGGCGGGGATGTAGTCCATCACCAGGCTGAACTTCAGCTCGTTCTGACTCTCCTGCTTGTCCTCGCGGAGCGGATAGACGTTGGAGAAGAACAGGGATCCGGCGAGGTTGGCCTCGAACTCCAGGAAGGCATCGGGCGATCGGGCCATGCCCGTCAGCGTTATCTCGATGCGCTTGGTGGAGATGGCGGGTGCGATGCGCTGGACCTTCACCTCCGGCGGTATCAGCTCCTCCAGGTTGTCGAAGAGCTTCGACCAGGAGAAGAAGCGGCTCACGATCAGCCCGTCGGCGAACGACGACTTGGTGTTGATGACGGCCAGGTCGAGTCCGGAGATCTCCTTCTGGATCTTGTCCACGTCCTGGTAGATCTGCATGTAGCGATCGTTCACGAAGGTCACGTCGGCGCGCAGCTGCCCCAGCTGCTCGCCCGACGAGACGAACGACCAGACGTTGTAGGCAGTGGCCGCCGTCAGGAGGGCCGCGCAGGCCGCGTACACCGCGTAGTACGCGGTGTTGTTGCGGAACGGGCGGCGCGCCAGGTTGATCGCCGGTGGTCGGATCATCTCAGGCCTCCCTCCCCAGCGCCGCGCCCACGGCCGGGGCCAGGCGCTGCAGGGTCTCGATGGCCCGGGCGGGCCCCCCCGCCTCGACCTGCGCGGGGACGCGCACCACGCGGCGCGGGTCGATCAGCTCCGGGGGCTGCGCGGACGGGGCGCCCTCGAACAGGCCGGCCACCCTCTCGAAATCGTGCCCCACGAGGCGCATGTAGATGCGCGAGAGCTCGCGCCCCTGCAGCCGCTCCTGGTAGTAGACGAGCGACGCCTGCGACTCGCGGTGGATCAGACGGAGCGCGGCGTCGCCTTCCTGCTCGCCGCCGAAGGTGAAGGTCTTGCACCGGTAGAAGATGGGAAGCCCTTTGCGGAAGATCATCAGCGTGAAGAAGAAGCCGGTGGCGTTCACCACCAGGAAGTCGCCGCCCGCCGGCACTTCGGCCTCCATCACGCTGCGGTACAGGTGCAGCAGGCTGAAGGTGCTGAGATCCATGAGCCCGGGGCGGATCCCCTGCCGGACGAACACCGACTCGTGCTCGGTGACGATGGCCGAGGGCATGATCACCGCCAGCACGCTGAACCCGAGGCCATGCTCGCCGGGGAAGACCTCGTAGTCGACCACCGCCTCCTCGATCTTGAAGGGGACCGCCTTCTTCATCTTCCAGCGCACCAGCTCGGTCACCTCGCGCCGCGTGCGCGGCAGCTGCTCGAACGGCAGAAGCGCCACGCGGGCCAGGTGGTCGGGGACCACAAGGGAGATCCGGTCGGTCCGGATCCCCTGGGTCTGCAGCGCGCCGGCCACCAGCTGCCGGTAGCGCTCCTCGGAGGTGATGCGGATGCTGAAGACGTCGCTCTCCAGAAGGTCCTCGGGCACGTCCACCTGGCCCACGGAGGTCAGCACCCACTTCCTGAGCTTGTCCTTCGCCAGCCGGACCACGGAGACATGGCGCACCCCCATGTCGACGGCCACGGTCGGGTACTTGGGGCGCAGGCCTCCCGCACGGGTGGCGCCGTCGCCCGGCCTCAGCCAGGCCGGCAGGCGGAGGCCTTTCAGGTCGAAGTTCAGCAGGCTACCGGACAAAGGTCACCTTGTTGATCTCGCGCAGCGTGGTCATGCCGCTGAGCACCTTCTGCACCGCCGACTCTCGCAGGAACAACATCCCTTCTTCCTTGGCCACGCGCTTGATCTCGGCCGCCGACTTGCGGGCCAGAATCAGCTCGCGGATGTTGTCCGACAGGTCGAGGATCTCGGCGATGGCCGTGCGCCCCTTGAACCCCGTGCCGTTGCAGTCGATGCAGCCGCGCCCCTCGTAGAAGGTGGCGTCGGCGTACACCACCGGGTCCAGGCCCGACTCCTCCAGCAGCTTGGCGTCCACGGCAACCGGCCTTCGGCACTCGCGGCAGATCATCCGCACCAGGCGCTGCGCCAGCACGCAGTTGAGCGCGGAGACGAAGTTGTACAGCTCCACCTTCATGTTCAGGAAGCGCCCCAGCACGTCCACGACGTTGTTGGCGTGGACGGTGGTGAACACCAGGTGCCCGGTGAGCGCGGACTGGACGGCGATCTGCGCCGTCTCCTCGTCGCGGATCTCACCCACCATGATCTTGTCGGGGTCGTGGCGCAGGATGGATCGCAGGCCGCGGGCGAAGGTGAGCCCCTTCTTCTCGTTGACCGGAATCTGCGTGATGCCGGGCAGCTGGTACTCCACGGGGTCTTCGATGGTGATGATCTTGTCCTCGTCGGACTTGATCTCCGACAGGGCCGCGTACAGCGTGGTGGTCTTGCCCGAGCCGGTGGGGCCGGTGACCAGGAACATGCCGTAGGGCTCGGTGATCTGGCGTCTCATGATTTTCAGCTCGGACGCCTCGAAGCCCAGCACGTCCAGCCGCAGCACGCGGAACTCCTCGTTGGCCGACTCCTTGTCCAGGATGCGGATGACCGCGTCCTCGCCGTGCACCGAGGGCATGATCGACACGCGGAAGTCGATGGCGCGCCCCTTCAACTTCATCTTGAAGCGGCCGTCCTGCGGCACGCGCTTCTCCGCGATGTCCAGCTCGGACATGACCTTGATGCGGGAAATGATGGTCGAGTGGAACTGCTTGTCGATGGGGTCCATGGCGTTGTACAGCACGCCGTCGATGCGGTACTTGATGGCCACCTCGCGGTCGCGCGTCTCGATGTGGATGTCGGAGGCGCGGCGCTGCAGCGCGTTGAAGATGGTGGAGTCGATCAGCTTGATGATGGGCGAGGCATCGGAGGTGAGCTTCTCGATGGTCAGTTGCTCCTCGCCGTCCTCGTCCTCGCGGATGAGCTGGACCTTGAAGTCCTCGGTGGCCTCCTCCAGCACCCGCTGGCTGGACTCCGACTTCTTGAGGATCTCCTGGATGGCCGAGCGCGTCCCCACCATGACGTCGATGGGATGGCCCAGCAGCAGCTCCAGCTCGTCGATCATCAGGACGTCGCTGGGGTCCGACACCACGCACACCAGCGTGTTCCCCTGGTACTTCCAGGGAACGAAGTTGTAGCGGAACATCAGGTCCACGGGGATCGACCGGAACAGGTCGTGGTCGATGGTGAACTGGGTGAGGTCCACGTACTGCAGCCCGAGGCGCGTGGCGATGCGTTGCGCCTGGACTTCCTCGGAGGTCACGTCCGGGCCCGAGGCCTCCTCGACGTCACGCTCTGGCGATGTGCTCATGTCCGTGGTCTCCTCAGGCCGCCGCGGCGGACGATGCCTTGATGAGCGGCAGATAGATGGCCAGGATCATCGTGGCCACCACCAGTCCCATGAAAATCAGCAGCGCCGGCTCCATCAGGTTCACGATCGTGGTCAGATCGGTGTCGATCTCCTCGTCGTAGAAGCTCGACACGTTGGTGAGCATCTCCTCCAGGGCGCCCGTGGACTCGCCGACCTTGATCATGGAGATGCTCATGTCGGTGGTGAGGCCGGTGGCCTCCAGCGACTGCCACAGGGGCTGCCCCTCGCGCACCTTGCCCGCCACCTTGATCATCTCGGACTCGAAGATCCGGTTGCCCACCGCGCGCGAGGAGATCTCCAGGGCGGTCACCAGGGGGATGCCGCCCTGCACCAGCGTGCCCAGAGTGCGGCAGAAGCGCGAGATGGCGTACTTGGTGGTGATCGATCCCAGCAGCGGCAGCCGCAGCTTGTAGCGATCCCAGGACATGGCTCCCTTCTCGGAGCGCCGCCACATCACCACCAGCGCGATCACCGCCGCCAGGGACAGTCCAAAGAGGATCATGTGGCCGCGCACGAACTTGGAGACGGCCAGCAGCACCACGGTGATGATGGGCATGTCGGCCTTCATGCCGGAGAAGAACTCCTCGAACTTGGGAAGGATGAAGGTCACCAGCAGGACGATGAGGCCCATGGCCATGGTGCACAGGATGGCCGGGTAGATGAGCGCCGAGACCACCTTCTTGCGCAGGGCCAGCATCGTGCGGCTGTAGACGATGTAGCGCTTCAGCACGGCGGCCACCTCGCCGGAGCGCTCGCCGGAGGCCAGCGACGACGCATAGATGCGCGGAAACAGATCGCCGTGGCTGGCGAAGGCGTCGGAGAGCGAGGCCCCGCTCTTGACCTGATCGCGGATGTCCACCAGGGCGGCCTTGAACGCGGGATTCTTGCGGCGCTCCATCAGGATCTCGAGGCTCGAGAGGATCGGCAGCCCGGCGGTGATGAGGGAGGCCAGCTCCTGGTTGAAGACCAGGAACTCCTTCGCGGCGATCCGCTTCCGGCGGAAGTTCTTGAAGTCCAGCAGCGCGGCGGCGGCCGCCTTGCGGCGCAGCGAGAAGATCAGGTAGTCCTGTCCCTCGAGCTCGCGGCGCGCGTCCTCTTCGGTGGCGGCGGTGAAGGTCTTCTCGATGACCTGCCCCGAAGACGTTCCCAGCTTGCAAGTGAACTCAGCCATGTCGCTGCCCCTCAGCGTTCCGCCGCGGTCGCCGTGACCGAGACGAAGAGCGCCTGCTTGGAATCCTGGCTGCTGGTGGCTCCCAGCACCGTGGTCTGCTTGTCCTTGAGGTTCAGGACCAGGTCCATCAAGGTCACGTAGCGCGGCGCGCCGCCCGGGTTCGCCGGACGGAGCCGCTCCAGCACGAACCGCTCCATGCGGATAATCCCCATCCCCGGGTTGACCGACCCCATCTTGAAGGTCACCCGGTAGTCCTCCGGGGTCTCGCCCAGCCCCAGAGCGCCGCTCTCGTTCTCGGCCGTGGGGAGCGAGGCGTCGCCGATCTGCGTGATCACGCCCCAGCGGGTCAGGTCCTGGATCATCGAGGGAGGGAGCCCCATGCGCCGCGGCGCGGCCTTGGATCCTGACGGAGGCGTTCCTTCCTCGGCCCTCATGAGCTGGATGACCAGCTGGATGTGACGCGGGGGCAGATCGAAGCCCGTGATCAGGCCCTGGATGCGGTCGAGCCGATCGGGGGTGTCGGTCACCGTCACCGCGCGGATGCGCGGCTGCACGGCGTACGACCCGCGATCGCCGAGGACCGGCTGGATCAGGGCGACCACGTCGTCCACGGAACGGTAGCTCACCGTGAAGGTGCGGCTGGACAGCCCGGCATCAGGCGCCGGAGCGGCGCCCGCCGGGATGGCGGTGCCCATGACGGCCGCCACCATCCCCATGAGGAGTCCCGCCGCGCGGAAGCAGCGCACGATCACAACTCCAGCCCCGCGTCCACGATCAGGACCAGCTCGGTGGGAGCATCCGCACCGGCGCCGGCAGCGCCGGGCTCGTAGGCCATGCTGAAGATCTGCACGGGACGCGAGTCGGACGTGAGCACCTGCTCCACTGTCTGGGGACGCGGCGAGCCGGCGGGGGCCGGCAAGCCGGCGGCGGCCACCATCGGAAGGTGGGGGGTCTTCTGCTCCGGCCGGCCCATCAGGAAGAAGGCGGCCACCAGCAGCACCAGAGCCGCGGCCACGCTCGCGGCCGTCCTCCACCCGACCGGCCGGCGCCGTCTGGCGGCCAGCTCGTCGCCTCGGATGCCGTCGCGGATCCCTTCCCAGAAACCGTCCCAGGCCTCGGCCGGACGGGCCTCCGTGGCCAGACCGGCGAACATCTGCAGCGGATCGCGCTCCAGGAGGGCCTCGCGGCACGCCGGGCAGCCGTCCAGGTGTCGCTGCACATCCGCGTGGGCGGCGGCATCCAGGTCGCCATCCGTCCAGGCGTCCAGCCTGGCGAGAATCTCCTCGCACTTCACGGCTTGCGCCTCCCACGGGCATATTCGGGGAACCGGCGGCGCAGGGCCCCTTGTAACACTCGCCTGGCCTGGTGAAGATGGTTGCGCACCGTCGACGGCCGTATCTCCATGATGCGGGCCACCTCCTCGGTGGGCATCCCCTCGATCGCACGCAGTGTGAAAACCGCGCGCTGCGCGGGGGCCAGCTCGCCGGAGATGGTGTCGAAGATGCGACGCAGCTCGTCGGTCATGAGCCTGGCCTCGGCCCCGGGGACCTCCATCGAGGGAGATGCACCCATCTGCTGGTCGGCCTCGTCGGGGAGGGCGACCAGGGGGGACCGGCGCGCGCGGCGGCTGTGGTCGATCGCCAGGTTGATCACGATGGTGAAGAACCAGGGATCGAACGGAGCCGACTGGTCATAGTTCGGCAGCGCGGACCAGAGCCTGATGAAAGCCTGCTGCGCGATGTCCTGAGCCTCTGCGTCATTTCCCACCATGTGGCGCGCGATGCGGAACGCCCTGTCCCGCTTCAGCAGCACCAGCTGCTCGAACGCTGTCTCGTCTCCCTGCCGGGATCGCCGGATGAGGTCCCGTTCGTCGCTCATGCGGCGGCCCCCCGGCAGGGGAACCCCTCATTCGCATTACGACTGCGATGTCCCGGGCGTCTAGAGCTTTTTTGGAGACGGAATTGTGAACGCAAGATGTCCTGGTGGCTCAAGGATTTAGATAGCAGGCGCCGAAGCCGGCATGACGGGCGGGATGTAACGCGCCTCGGGATTTCCGGAACAGCCTACAGCATCAGGGCCGCGAGCGCCGGAAGTGATCGAATCCTTTCGGTCGGAGCGGCCGGGCCGACCCGGCAGCGTCAACGAGGGTTAACCCCGCCGACCGGGACACCACATGTCCCACGAACAGCGCATCGAGCCCCCTCAGGAGGCCCGACCGCCCCGGAGGGACGGCGAAGAGCAGCTCGTAGTCCTCCCCCCCGTGCAGGGCCAGGTCGACCGGATCGGTCCCCGTGACCGGGCCCAGCGTGCGGGCCGAGTCGGCGATGGGGAGAGCGGGAAGGACCAGCCTTGCCCCCACCTTCGACGCCCGGGTCAGGCGCCACAGGTCGAGAGCCAGCCCGTCGGAGATGTCCATCGCCGCCGAGGCGATACCACGCTCGCGCAGCCGGCGTCCCAGATCGATCCGGGGACGAGGATCGAGATGCGAGCGCAGCGCCTGTGCCGCCCGTGAACGATGCGTGAGGCCGGCGCGGCCCCGCGGAGCGGCCCCGGCGAGCGTCCGTCCTCCGCGACCCAGGCGAGCCTTCCATCCGCGCTCCAGGAGCGCGCGCCCCGCGGCGGATCCTCCCAGCGCCCCACTCACGTACAGCAGATCTCCGGGCCTCGCTCCGTGACGCGTGAGGACCGGCCTGCGCGACGGGCCGCTCTCGCCGAGGATGGCGATGGAGATCATGATGGGCCCCGGCGACGCGCACGTGTCTCCGCCGGCGAGCGTCACGCCGTGCTCGCGGGTCCCGGAAGCCAGCCCTTCGAGAAAGGTGTCCAGCCAGGCGAGCGGCAGGTCGGCCGGCACCGCCAGAGTGAGCAGGAAGCTGACGGGACGGCAGCCCATCGCCGCCACGTCGCTCAGGTTGACGGCAAGCGCCTTGCGCCCCAGGAAGAAGGGAGGCTCGCCGCGGCGGAAGTGGACCGACTCGATCAATCCGTCGGCCGCCGCGAGAAGGCGGCCCGCCCCGCGGGGAGGCCGCATCACCGCGGCGTCGTCGCCGATCCCCTGCGGCGAGGGCGGGCTCAGGCGGCCGAACCGGCGGCGCACGAGCTGCAGGAACGACTCTTCGCTCAGCCGCGCGCGTGTCACGGCCCCGAAGATATCACCGGGCCCGGGGGCAGGGAGTGGTCTCCGAGGCGCGCTCGACGGCGTGGCGTTGGCCACGCCTTACTCGCTCCGCCTCCCTCCTCGCCCCCGGGCCTTGCCTCATCCGTACGCGCCAGCGCGGGACAGAGCTCAGAGCCGCACGGTAGTGCAATGGACATTGACGACGTGCAGCGGATCGGGGGCGGGCGGGGCGCGATTGGATGAGATTGTTGTCGGTCGTACTACCGGACCTCGATCTGGATTTCGTTGCTCTCTACGGTGCCCTCGTAGAAAAGGCTCCTGCTGACGAGCAAGACTTGGTACTCCTTGGACAGGCTCGTGCCTTCAAGCTCAGCCTTTTTCTCAAGCCATCGTCGAGCACCAAAGGTCAGGTTTGCCCTGACCCGATAGGTCCCAGGCTTCCCGAACTCATACCTGAAGAGTGGGCCCGTCAAGTCGATCCTCCTACCAACAAAGTCCCCGGGCGGCATTTCGAGGAAGTCGCAATACCACTCCCGCGCGTACAGGCCAGGAGGAATAGCTGGCTCACCTGGAGTAACGGGCCAATTGTCAGGCCCTAGGATGGTGAAGCTCAAGACCGTGTCCGGGCCCTCGGCCACCTTGGGCGGAAAGAATCTGCGGTAGAGGAACACAGTTGAGTCGGTTTCATTCTCCAGAGTGAACCTCACCATGACGGGCCCAGTCGGTGAGCTAGCTTTCTGAGGTGCCTCAAGTCGCACGCTTGGCGTCGGAGGGGTGGCATTCGAACTCACCACCATTCCGGTCGGCACCAGTGCAACCGCGACCATGACAGTTCTCAGGATCATGGCTTACCTCGCGCGTGTCACGTCCCCGAAGATATCACCAGGCTCTCATCCGCCGCGCCTTGACCCGAACAGTGCGCTTCTCCGCGAGCGAAGGCAGGATTTCAGCTCTTCTCTTCACAAGGGACGGCAACTGGCCCACGACATCCATCGAACCAGGGCTGACGCGATGACCAACGTGACGCAGCGAGGATGAGGGACGCGACTGAAGCGTGACGGTCGGCGGGGAGAGTGGTCTCCGAGGCCCTCCGACCGACGAGCCGGGTGCGCGCGTGCGTTGGCCGCGCGCGCTTTTGCGCGGCCAGCTCGCGCGCGGCGAGGAGGGAGGCGAAGCGAGTAAGGCGTGGCCAACGCCACGCCGTCGAGCGCGCCTCGGAGACCACTCCCCGCCGCCGGCCCCCACAGGAGCGGCTCAGCCCACGTCCATCAGGCCGATCCGCTCCCCCCACTGCGCTTTCATGTGATCCAGCAGCGGCCTGTGCCGCTCGGCGGCAGGCCCCTGGGGGGCCGCGCGCAGCTCCTCCAGGATGGCCATGGCGTCGGCGCGCGCCTCTTCCAGCACGGCGTGATCCCGGATGATGTTGCCGATCCTGATTTCGGGAAGCCCCGACTGCCGGGTTCCCATGAACTCCCCGGGGCCGCGCAGCTCCAAGTCCTTCTCGGCGATGGCGAAGCCGTCGGCGTGGTCTCGCAGCACGCCCAGCCGGGCGGCGGCCTCCTCGGAGAGCTCCTCGGCATGGACCAGGATGCAGTGCGAGGCGTGGGGCCCGCGCCCCACCCGGCCCCGCAGCTGGTGAAGCTGGCTGAGGCCGAACCTGTCGGCGTGCTCCACCACCATGACGCTGGCGTTGGGCACGTCGATCCCCACCTCGATCACGGTGGTGGAGACCAGCACGTGCGTCTCCCCCGAGACGAAGCGCCTCATCGCTTCGTCCCGCTCGGGCGGCTTCATGCGGCCGTGCACCAGGCCCACGCGCAGATCCTTGAGCGGCCCGCGCGAGAGCGTGCCCGCCAGGTCCACGGCCGCCCTCAGGTCGGAGGTCTCCGATTCTTCCACCAGGGGCAGCACGACGTAGCACTGCCGCCCTTTCTGGGCCTCCTTGTGGATGAACTCGTAGATGCGCGCGCGTGCCGACTCCGCTCTCAGATGGGTCGTGATCGGGTACCGGCCCGGCGGCAGCTCGTCGATGACCGACAAGTCCAGATCCCCATACAGGGTGAGCGCCAGGGATCTCGGGATCGGGGTGGCGGTCATGACCAGCACGTCGGGGGACACTCCCTCCACGCCCTTGCCGCGCAGCGCCAGCCGCTGCGACACGCCGAACCGGTGCTGCTCGTCGATGATGACCATCCCCAGGCGGTGGAACGAGACCCCCTGCTGGATCAGGGCATGCGTCCCGATGACGATCTGCGAGTAGCCCTCCTCGATCGCGCGCAGCACCGGACGGCGCTCGGCGGCGGTCATCGCTCCCGTCAGCAGCTGCACCCGGTAGCGTGCCTGGCCGCGCCCAAGAAGCGACGTGATCCCCCGGTGATGCTGCTCGGCCAGGATCTCGGTGGGGGCCATGAGGGCCGCCTGCCGGCCGTTCTCCACGGCGAGCAGCATGGCCAGCAGCCCCACGATCGTCTTGCCCGATCCGACGTCCCCCTGCAGCAGGCGGTTCATGGGCCACGGGGAGGCCAGGTCCTGGCCGATCTCCTTGAGAGCGCGCTTCTGGGCGCCGGTGAGGGGGAACGGCAGCGTCTCCCGCAGCCGCTCGCGTATCTCGGGCGTGATGGTGCAGGCGGGCCGCCGCTCCTCGCGGGCCGCGCCGCGCCTCATGCCGAGGGCCAGCTGCAGCAGGAAGAACTCCTCGAAGATGAGGCGGCGGTGCGCCGGTGTGGCTCGGGACTGGCACGCCTCCAGCTCCGCGTCGGGCGGCGGGAAGTGCGCCTGCCGGAAGGCCTCGCCCCTGGGCATCAGGCCGCGCCGGCGCCGCAGCTCCTCGGGGAGGGGATCGGGGAGCTCGGGCGGCAGCTCCTCCAGAATGCGGTGAAGCAGAGCCCGCAGCATCCGCGGAGAGAGCTCCCCCACCCGCTGATGGACCGGCACCACACGCCCCGTATGGATGGCCTCGGTGCCGTCGCGCGTCACCAGCTCGTACTGGGGGTTCTCCATCTGGAGGGCGCGGCCGCGGTAGCGGCTCAGGCCCGCCTGCCCGAACAGGATCACCTCACGGCCCGACTTCAGGATGTCGCGCAGATAGGGCTGGTTGAACCACAGGGCCGAGATCCCGGCCGTGCCGTCGTCCACCACCATCTGGAAAAGAGTGAAGCCGCGCCTCCGCGTACGCTGGAGCGTCGCGGAGAGGATGTTCCCGCTGATCGTGGCGCGCACGCCGGGGCGCATCGAGGCGATGGATGCGAAGTGGCTGCGATCTTCGTAGCGGAAAGGCAGGTAATACAGCAGGTCCTCGACCGTGCGGAGTCCCTTTTCCGCCAGGCCTTCCGCCTTGCGCGGTCCCACGCCTTTGACGAACTGAAGGGGGGTGTCGAGGTTCATGCGCCGCAGTCTAACCCGGGGCGAAGAAACGCAGGAGCGCTCCCTTCTTCCCTCCCAGGTAGCGGGACTGCCTGTTGTTGCCGTCCACGGCGAGGTACAGGGTCCGCCGCGCGTCGATGGCGATCCCTTCCACCTGATGGAAATCCAGGCCCGCGTAGTCGAGCAGGTCCTCGGTGCGTGCGTACGAGAAGCGGCCCAGCAGCCGGAGGGGGCGCGGGGACGTGTCCCCCGGCGTGGCGGGAGGAACCTCCAGCTCGAGCACGGCCTGCCGGGAGCGCGCCACGATCAGCAGGTGTCCGGTGACGGGATCTAACGTAGCCGCCCCGATGTCTGGCCCCGTTTCCTCGGGCAGGGTCAGGTAGGTGCGGCCGGTCAGCGAGGCGGGCCCGCACGCAACGGACGGCAGGTCGAGGGTCCAGGCTCCGCGAGGGTCGCGCTCCTTGGCCACGAAGAGCCGCTGATCCGGCAGGACGGCCATGGCCTCCATGCCGCAGTTGGCCTCGCCGAAGAAGCAGCTCCCGGCCACCCCCGTGCTCCAGACCGCGCACACCCGCTCCGGAAACGGATGCAGGACGAAGACGGTGCCGTCGGTCTCGGAGGCCACCAGCACCTCACCGGAGGCGAGACGCGACAGCGCCTCCAGATCGGCGTTAGGCAGACCGGGGATGGCCATGCGCTCGGGCGGCCGCAGCGACCCGTCCTGAGGGTCGAAGCGAAGCAGGAAGAGATGGCGGAACGAATCGCTGATCGTGTACAGCTCGCCGTTCACGAAGAGCAGATCGGACGGCTCGGCGATTCCGGCCACCGCCTCCACGCGGACCCGCGCCCGATCGTTGGGATCGTCGATCCAGAGGCTGGTCGCCGGAGAGGGAGCCTGCTGCGGCTGCGGGGCCGCGCCCGCCAGGGCGGCGATCAGAGCTCCGGCCGGAAGGAGGATCGCCCGCCGCCTCATCGACTGTGTCAGTGCGAGCCGGCCGTCCCCGACGCCTTCAGGGCAGCCTCGCGCGCCGCGGCGAACTCGTCCCCCGGATTCCACCTGGGCATGGAGTCATCCACGGCGGCACGGTAGACGAGATAGAAGACGATCTGGGCCGTCTTCTCCGCTCCCTCCAGGTCCCACCCCGACTCGTACTGATCGCCGGGGCGGTGGTAGCGGGTGTTGTTGTACTCCTGCCACTGAGCCTCGCCCCATCCGGGGTCCTTCCCGTCGAACATCAGGCCATGCTTCACGGAGATTGAGGGCACGCCGATGCGCGCGAAGTTGAAGTGGTCCGAACGGTAGAAGGAGCCCTGCTCGGGGTGGGCGTCGGGAGCGATGGTGAAGCCGAATTCCTTCGACGCGTCCTCGATCAGTGTCTTCAGCGAGGAGCGCTCCCCTCCCAGGAAGGTCATGTCCTTGGTGATGCCCATGACCGACACTCCGTCCATGTTGACGTTGGCGGCGATCTTGCCCGCGGGGAAGGTCGGGTGCGCCGCGTAGTACTCGCTGCCCCGCAGTCCCTGCTCCTCGGCGGTCACCGCCGCGAACAGCACGGCCCGTCGCGGCTTGACCGAGGCCAGCCGGAAGGCACGCGCCAGCTCAAGCATGGTGGCCACACCCGAGGCGTTGTCATAGGCGCCGTTGTAGATGCGGTCCCCCTTGTCGTCCGGATCACCGAGACCCAGGTGGTCGTAGTGCGCCGTGACCACCACCGCCTGATCCTTGAGGTTATCGTCGGTCCCCGGCACGTAGGCCAGCACGTTGGACGAATCGATCCGCCGGACCTTGGTGACCACCCGCGCGGACGACTTGAGGTCCAGAGCCACAGGCTTGAAGTCGGGGCGCGCCGCGGCGGCGCGCAGCGCGTCCAGGTCCTGGCCGGCCGCCTGCACCAGCGTGCGCGCGTAGGCGTCGGTCAGCCAGCCCGCCTGCTTGAGCGGCGCCGGCGCCCTGGGGTCCAGCTCGTTGCTGCTGCGCTCACGTCCCCACGAGTTGCGCACCACCGGCCAGCCGTAGCCGGCCGAGGCGTCGGTGTGGATCAGCAGCGCTCCGATCGCCCCTTTCTTCGCGGCGATCTCGTACTTGTAGGTCCAGCGGCCGTAGTAGGTGAGCCCCTTGCCGCCGAAGAACGCCGGGTCCTCGGAGGGAGGATCGTTCACCAGCATAATCAGCACCTTGCCCGCCACGTCGGTTCCCTTGTAGTCGTCCCAGTTGTTCTCGGGAGACACGATGCCGTACCCCACGAAGACCACGTCGCCGGCGGAGGTCACGTCCGGCTGCTGCGTCTCGGTCCACAGCATGCAGTCCTCCTTGAGCTTGGGGGCCGGCAGGACGGTTCCCGATGCGGGGGAAAACGTCAGCGTCGACTCGGGAAGGGTGAGCGAGCCCACCAGCGGGACGCGCTGCAGGTAGCTGTTGCCGGCCGCTCCCGGCCACAGGGCCGAGAGCTGCAGCGACGTGGCGATGTAGTCGGCCGCGATGTCGCCCCCGCGCTCGCCGGTGCCCCGCCCCTCCAGCTTGTCGTCGGCGAGGAACTTGAGGTGGGCCCGGATCCGCGCGCTGTTGATCGTCTTCATGGCGGCATCGACGTCGCGCGGCAGGCTGCTGTTTGATGGGAGTTCCGGCTCGGCGGCGAACATGACGCCGATCACCAGAAGGGCGGCAAGGGCAGGGATTGCGGGACGCATGGGCAGGGCTCCTCCAAAGTGGCGTTCGAGGGGACGCATTATAGATCAGGAGGGCTGAAGATCCCTCAGGCGCCCCAGCAGGCGCCGGGTCAGCACGGCCACCATGCGCTTGCGGTACTGCGGCGGGAACATCACGTTACGCACGGGCTGCGTGCGGGCGGCCACCTGGTCCGCGATATGCCCGATTCGATCGGGGGTCAGGCGCTCGCCGGCGATGGGCCGGGTGATCTCGGAGAACTCCAGCGGCGTCATGGACACGGCCACGGCGGCGATGCGCAGGTCCTGGACCACGTCTCCTTCCAGCCGCAGAGCGGCCGCCACGCCCGCCTCGGGGAAGTCGAACGAATCGCGGAGCCTGAGCTTCTCGTAGCCCGAGCGGTACGTCTCCGCCTCCGGGGGGAGGGTCACGCGCGCGAGCACCTCCCCTCTCTCCAGGACGTTCTTGCGGATGCCGTCGGGCTGGAAGAACTCCACGGCCTGCACCTGCCTCTCACCGAGAGGACCGCGCAGGGTCAGGGAAGCGTCCAGAACCATGAGCGCCGCCGCCGTGTCGCCGGAGTAGGCCGCGTAGCAGATCTCCTTCTGCGGAACCACCAGGCAGACATCGCCTTCCGCCTTCATGCAGTACCCGCGCCCGGCGCGCCAGCTGAGCGACTGGTTGAAGTAGTAGCAACGTGTCTCCACCAGCACGTTGCCCCCCAGCGTGGCCTGTTCCCTGACCAGGGGCGAGGCCACCTGCGACACCGCCTGCGCCAGAGCCGGCCACCGCCGGGCGATGGCCGGATCCGCCTCCATGCGCGCGAGCCGCGTCATGGCGCCGAAGGAGCGATCCCCGTTCTGGCCCAGCTCGCGCACCTTCCACAAGGCGATGACGTGGGGGCGAGGATTGAGCCTGTTCTTGTAGTTGGGGAGCAGGTCGGTGCCCCCCGCCAGGAAGTCGAATCCCCCGTCGCACGAGCGGGCGATCCCGAGGGCTTCGTCCAGCGTGGCGGGCCGGTGCAGCGTGAAGGCAGGCAGGATCATCGGCGTGCCGGAGCCTTGCGGCCGGGCGCGCGCCGGGCTGTATCTTTGGCCGGGGCAGAGGGCCGCGGCGGGCCGCTCAGTATCCCCGCCAGGACCCGATCGGGCGTCATCGGCAGCTCCTTCAGCCGTACGCCCACGGCGTCGTAGATCGCGTTGGCCACGGCCGGAGCCACCGGCAGGATTGGCCCTTCCCCCGCTTCCTTGGCCCCGAAGGGGCCCTCGGGATCGTGGGTCTCGATCACGAACACGTCCACCGGCGGCATCTGACGCGGCGTCAGCGTGCGGTAGTCGAGCAGGTTGGGATCGAGCACGCTCCCCTTGTTGTAGCGGAAATCCTCGGTCAGAGCCTGACCGAGCCCCATGTGGACGCACCCCTGGATCTGCCCGATGACGGCCGTGGGGTTGAGCGCCCGACCGCAGTCGTGGGCCGCCCAGACCCGGCGCATCTTCACGAAGCCGGTCTCCGGATCCACGGACACGCGCGCCACGTACGCCTGGAAGGTGTAGGAAGGAGAGAGCCCCGCGGCCGCCCCCTTGAACTTGCCCCCCATCGGCGGGGCCGCGGCGTAGCAGCCGCGCGCCACCAGGGCGCCGCGTCCCTGGATCGCTTCTTGAAGCGCGTCCATGAACGAGACGCTCACCGAGGGATCCGGGGCGTAGACCACGGTCTCGTCGCGCAGCACGAAGCCCTCGGGCTGGTATCCGGTCAGCCGAGCGGCCGCCTCGATGAGGTCCTTCCGTATCTCCTCGGCGGCCCGCCGCGCGGCGTTGCCCGCCATGAACGTGACCCGGCTGGAATACGAGCCCAGATCGATGGGGGCCGTGTCGCTGTCCGACGAGAAGATCCGGATGCGGGACAGCTTCACCCCCAGCGGCTCGGCCACGCACTGCGCCAGCATGGTGTCGGATCCCTGGCCGATCTCGGCCGCCAGGCTGTGCACGGTGATGCCGCCGTCGCTGTCGATCTTCAGGTGGACCGTGGACTGCGGGGTCTTGGTCCAGTGGATGGGCAGGGCCGAGCCGCTGATGTAGAAGCCGCAGGCCACGCCGATCCCCTCCCCGTAGGGCAGCTTGCCGTGCTGGGCGTCCCAGTCGGAGGCGGCGCGCACACGCTCGAGCCCCTCGCGCGTCCCGTTGCTGGTGATCCGGAATTCGTTCACGGTCCTGGTCATGGGGGGCAGCAGGTTCTTGAGGCGGAAGTCGATGGGATCCATGCCCACCTTCTCGGCCAGCATGTCCACCAGGACCTCCATGGCGAAGCGCGAGTTGACGGCCCCGTGCCCGCGCATGGCCCCCGATGGAGGCTTGTTGGTGTACACGCGCTTGCCCGCGTAGCGGAAGTTGTCGATCTTGTAGGGCCCCATGCACAGCACGCCGTTGTAGTAGGTGGTCACCACCCCGAAGCTGCCCCACGCCCCCCCGTCGATCAGCGACTTGAGGTCGAGGCCGGTGAGCCGGCCGTCCTCGGTGGCGCCCATGGCCATGTCGGTGCGGGTCGGGTGCCGCCCGTGGTTGGTGAGGAAGACCTCCTCGCGATCGAAGAGGATCTTCACGGGGCGGCGCACGCGGCGCGACAGCAGCGCCGCGATCATCTCGTGCGGGAAGGGGTCGCTCTTGCCGCCGAAGGCGCCTCCCACCATGGGCCGTATGACCCGGATGCGGTGCATGTCCATCTGCATCACCTCGGCCAGGGCACGATGCAGGTAGTGAGGGACCTGGGTCGCGGACCACACGGTGAGCCGCCCATCGTGATCGAACTGGGCGATGACGCAGTGCGGCTCGGTGAAGGCGTGCGTCACCGCGGCGAACCTGAACTCGTGATGCTCGACGAACGCCGACGCCGCGAAGGCCGCGTCCACGTCGCCGAAGTCCTGCTCCACCGCCTTGTGGATGTTGGTCCCCTTCACCGTCTTCTCGTGGATCGGCGTGTCCGTGGGCTTGAGGGCCTCGTCGGGGGTCATCACCGTGGGCAGCAGCTCGTACTCCACGTGGATGAGGCGCAAGGCCTCCAGCGCCGACTCCTCGTCGTCGGCCGCCACGCCCGCCACGCAGTCGCCCACGTAGCGGACCCGATCCACGGCCATGGCGGTCTCGTCGCGACTGACCGGCAGCACGCCGAACTGCACCGTGGACTCCCGCCCCGTGACCACGGCCCGCACGCCGGGGACCGACTCGGCGGCGGCGGTGTCGATGGAGACGATCCGCGCGTACGCCAGCGGGCTGCGCAGGATCTTCCCCACCAGCATCCCGGGCAGCTTGATGTCGTCGGTGTAGACCCCGCGGCCGGTGACCTTGGCGCGGGCGTCCACGAGAGGCGTGCGCTTGCCGACGACGCCGCTCATGGCGTGCTCTGGGCGCGCAGCTCGCGCGCGGCCTGGAGGATGGCTTCCACGATGGCGATGTACCCGGTGCAACGGCACATGTTGCCCGAGATGGCGTCACGCACCTCCGCCTCGGTGGGATCGGGGTTCCGCTCCAGCAGGCTGACCGCCGTCATGATGAACCCGGGGGTGCAGAATCCGCACTGGCTGCCTCCGGTCTGCACGAAGGCTTCCTGCACGGGATGAAGGGCGCCCTCGGGGCGCGCTTCCGAGACCCCTTCGATGGTGGTGATACGCCGGCCGTCCGCCTCGACGGCCAGGGTCAGGCACGACAGCACCGGGCGGCCGTCCAGCTGCACGGTGCAGCAGCCGCAGGTCCCCATGTCGCAGCCGCGGCGCGTGCCCGTCAGGTTGAGACGCTCGCGCAGCACGTCCAGCAGCACGTCGTAGGGCCGCACGGCGATGCGATGCTCCGCGCCGTTGACCACGAGGACCACCACCTCCCGCTCGATGCGCCTGTGCCGCTCGATGACGTGAAGCATGTCGCTCATGGACGTGCCGGCGGGTGGCCGTTGCCTCGCGCGCGGAAAGCCGCGAGCACGACGTGGTATTCGGCCGGTGTGTTCATCGGCAGCAGCAGGCCGGGGTTGTTCACGGGGACCTGGTCCACCTCTCCCTCGTGCAGCCGCACGTAGGCGCTGAGAGGCTCCTCGTCGGCCAGCTCCAGGATGGGCGCGCGATGCGCGCTGGTGAACAGGAGCGGGTGCCCGCGGCGCCCTTCGTTCGTGGCGATGAACAGCGTTCGGCCTCGCGGCCTGGCCTCAAAGCGCGTGATCACGGCGTCCAGGTCCGCGCTGGTCACCAGCGGTAGGTCCACCGGCAGGATCAGGCAGGCGTCGCTGCGGGGCGAGGCGGCCTCGAGTCCCGTCTTCACCGACGAGGTCTGCCCGCGCTCGTAGCGCTCGTTCATGGCGATGGTCAGGGCTTCGGTCTCCACGGGCGTCAGGGACGCTGCCACGCGATCCGCGTCAGCGCCCAGGACCAGGATCGTCTGGTCGGCGAGCGATCCCCGGCAGGCCTCCGTGACCAGCGTCAGGCACGTGCGCCCGTCGAAAGGGAGCAGAGCCTTGGGGCTGCCCATCCGGCTGGACTCCCCGGCTGCGAGGACGATACAGGATGTAGGCACGTCGAACGGATTGTATCGTCAGCGCTTTCAGCCCTTCAAGGGGCCGTGTCAGACCGGGCCGGGGGTGGACGTTCGCCGTTGTGGTGACGGGCGCCGCCCGGCGAGGAGTGGTCTCCGCGGACGTTCGCCGTCGTGGCGTTG